>DAOVDG010000046.1 GCA_030669595.1 Candidatus Thorarchaeota archaeon | reverse complement strand
GTTGTCTACAAACCCGAGGCACTAATCAAGAACTTAGAGGTGCTCGCGCTCATTGAAACAGACGACCCCTATGCAGTACCTCTAATTAACTCAATAATCCGCGGGCCCCTCGACCAGCAATTCCACCTGATGCAATACGTGAAGAGTCATGGCAAGTTCACTCATGTCATCTGCCGTGAAGACGACATGCACATTTTTGGTTTTGATTCCGCATACACCGTGAACCCGCGTGACGACATGGCAACCTACGTCGAATCAACAAAAAAGGTCTTCCGCAGCGAATTACTATTCATGCACTTCTTGGACTTTGAGAGCCTCTATGCCCAGTATGGACATCGAACGCCCCCGAAGACACTACTCGAGAAGATAGTGCGACGCACAGACAACTGGATCAAGGTCCTATATCGTCAAGCAAGGGAGGACACGCTGTTCATGGTAATAGGCAATCACGGACGCCATCCGATTCCTCTGAACTATGAGGGCAAGCTTGCAGAATGGAGAAAGGCGAATTCCCCAATCGCAATCGTACTGCAGAAGCGTGCGCAACGAACTAGCTGAATAACGTTGGAATCCCGAACAGAATTGCGACTGCGCCCAGTACCAAGCAGAGCATCCAGAATCTAACTCGCCCCGCAAGGCGCAGAAGGAACTCCATCGATAGAAGACCGGTTACAAACACAATCACTTCAATCAGAAACAGGTCTATGATACTCACAGGCAATGGCGATCCGCCTATCACTACATCCAGAACGAAGATGCCCACAACAGCGGGGACGCTCATAAGGAAACTGAACTTCATCGCTGCTTCCTTGTCAACACGCTGCATGAGCAGGGACGAAACAGTCACTCCTGACCTGCTCAGTCCGGGCAGTACGGCAAGACCTTGGAGCAATCCCGAAATCAATGCCTCCTTGTCATCGATTCCACGTTCTACTTCCTCCGACGCGCTATCTCTTCTGGTAGGCATGTACAGGACAATTGCTGTGACCACTAGAAGGACTCCAATCACAATATTCAACATTTCACCATTGATTGTGGAGAAACTGCCCTTGAGCATAAAGTATAACGGAACCGCAGTCATTGCTGTGCCCACCGTGGCGATGAGAAGGCGTTTGAACAGCAGCTTGTCTTTCATAGTCAACAATCCCACGATGTCTCGCGGATAGCGCGCAATCACTGCCAGAGTAGTTCCGATGTGCAACCAAATCACGAGTGTGAGGAGGCTTTCGCTTGGCACTGCGCCCATGCTGTAGACAAAGAGCACTGCCTGCCCCTCACTGCTGATTGGGAGCCACTCCACAAGACCTTGAATTAGAGCTACTATTACTTGCCACAGTTCCATTTGATGGCCCTCTCACTGCTCCTGAAGTACCGAAGGTTTAAAAGCTCGCCCAAATGGCTCTGCTTCTTGGAGCGTAGTACACAAGATGGTTCTCGATAATGGAAGGTTCCTGACACAAGAACTTGCAAACGTTACTCAGATGCTAGAGGAGCACTTCCGCATAGTGGTATCAGCAAACAAGATAGCTGCCAACGTACTCACTGATTGGCTTGATGAACACAAGACCGTGAGCAAGAAGGACTTGGCTAAGGTAACCAATCTGGAAGAGAAGGGCGATGAGCTCAAGCTTGTCTTGATGAAAAAACTGGCCGATGCCAACTCTCTGATGCAACGTGAAGACCTACTACGTCTCGTGCATTACAACGACAAGCTTGTGGACGGGGCCGAAATCGCCTGCTATCATCTCGCCGCCGTCATGGACAGCTGGGTTCCTGAAGGCTTACTGAAGAAGAAGTTGCAAGAACTTGGCAGCCTAGTCATGTCGATAGTCACTGAGCAGAGGGAGGCAGTCAGGTTCCTCTCGATCAACATGGAGACCTCCATGAAGAAAGCGGACGAGATTTGCAGGATTGAAAAACAGATTGACATCGTGCAAAGAGATATACTTCCTCCTCTCTACACGTCCGAAATCGGTCTGGCAAAGATTCTCCGACTGAGAGACTTTGTGAATGTGATGGAGGAGATTGCTAACCTCAGCGAAGATGCAGCAATCACAATCCGTTCCTTGTCACTAACTCTGCACACGTAGTCTGGCCGGTGCCTTGTTTGTCTAAGAAGCTCGATGAGGTTGCTGTGGCTGACTTAGTCGGCGATAGGGCCATTGTTTGGGATTCCAAGCATGGAATGCAACTGTATAGTATGGGCTATTTCGGGCAACCAGTAGGAATACGGAAGCCAAAGAGTGCCGAGTTTGAAACACCCCTCGAGCTGTCACTTCTCGAAGCGGCATACCTGACCAAAATCGGTGCTCTTAGGGTCAACGTCGCAACCAAGAAGCGACCACTGACGATGGATGAGCTTGTTGAGATTGGGAGCACCTTTGCTGACGATTTTCTTGATCGTTTCTTGGTGTACTCTCACCTTCGTGAACAGGGCTATATTGTACGCCCCGGTCTGAAGTTTGGGACTGATTTTGCTGTCTATAAGAAGGGTCCTGGGCGAGATCATGCTCCCTTCATGGTGCACGTAAATTCAAGGAGCAAAGGATTGGTCCCTCTTGACATTGTTAGAGCTGGCCGGTTAGCAACAAGCGTCAAGAAGAAATTCATAATCGCAACAATCAAAGAGAATGCAGCAATCGCCTACTACTCCTTCGTTTGGCACCGTCCGTGAGTAGACCTGAGCACTTGTGCCCATCCCTCGTTCCCCATGTCTTCCCGTCTAAATGAGGAAAACAAATAAGGCAAGTCCGCACAATCCCATCTGACCCGCGAGGGAGAATCCTAATGGCAGACAAAGCTGAAAACGCGAAAGCCTTTGGCTTGCTTCTAGCGAAGGCGTGGGAGAGTACACCCTCCTTCATCTGCAGCAACGATGATTACATCTATCTTTTGTATCCTGTTGACGACACCATGGAGAAGTGGATTGAGGCGTCAATCACTTTTCCCGATGGCACTCTTGATCAGCAAGAAATACCTCCAATTAGAGCTATCGCCCTTCTGGTCGAGGAGCTAAAGGTGTTATCCAGCTACGGTGTTGAGTCGTTGGTTTCATCAAAGGGCAAGCTTGATGCGGCAGCAGGACGACTGGGAACCCTCACATGACATAGAGGTATCTGCATCCGAACTGGGCTCTATGCTCTTAGTCCTGATTCCTGAACACGGACGGTCAAGTCAAATGTCGGACAAACCTGTTGTATGTTCTTCTTGCGGGGAGGAAGTGCCTGAAGGCAGGTTCTGCAAATCCTGTGGCAGGCCACTTCATGAACATTCAGATTCGATTGATTTGGGTGATAAAGAAGACGCCCCCCCTTTGGTTGCGCCCATCTCCGATGAACCTCTTAGGCTGCCAGAGTTTGGTGTTATAGTCAAGGGGATGGATGAGAAAGCATTATGCAGTCTTCTAGCTCGGGCTGAGATTTCCGTATTGGACGTCGAGTTGGACAGCCTAATAGAGGAGGTTCAGGCGACAAGACAAGCGCTACGTCTGGAACATGCAGATAAGGGTGCCCTCGCAGCCAGAGCGGAACACTTGCGCGAAACCCTGGAGAGAGCGAAGAATCGTAGGAGAGAGCTATTGGAAGTCAGGTGGACTCTAAGGATTGAGCAGATCATTGAGGAATTAGACAGCCTAGAGTCCAAGATATCAAAGCTCAAAGAGATGCGATCATCTGTGGACAAGGAAGTCTACCGAGAGCAGGGCGAACGTATCACCAAGATGATCAAGGTTTTGAAGAAGGAGTTCGGTCCCGCAAAGAAAGAAGCACGTGGTTGGTTCAAGCGAATGATAAAGGCACAGAAGGAACTCCTACGTGAGAGCAATCGGCTGGATGCGAAACACAAGATTGGTGATCTCTCTGATCGCGTCTACAGAGAATCAAAGTCAAAGGTTGTTAGATCCCTTAGGATTCTTGAGGGCAGCCTAGAGATACTGGGCGGAATAATGAAAACTGCTGAGAAAACATAATTGGGTGATTCATGTGACAAAAGCAATTCTTCCGGATTGCACACCTTACTGCGAGAGTTTTAGGTGCGGCCGGGCCCCTCCAGCGATGGAGATATCGCGGAAGGGGGGCCGCAAGGTAGTGTGGTGTACATGGGTAGATGATGTCTGTGATGGGCCTTGGTGCAAGTTTGGCGCATGTGCAGAACGTAAGATGACGAGTGGTGGCAAGTGTAGCCGGGTGAAGAAAGAAGCCGCCAGAGCGAAGCCTGGCCATTTTGAAAGCCCGGTTGACCCCGAGAGGGTACTGGACGAAAAATCTTACAGGCTCTTCAAGAAGACCCGCGGCGCGGGCAATACATAACACCCATCTCCCAAGTCCGCCCCACAATGTCTATAAGTGACACGAGAAGGTCAGCACTGTCAGACAAGGTGTACAGTAATGTTTGAAGAAATCAGACCCGAGATGAGAGCGCTGATCTACTTCATGATTGGGATGTCGCTCTTAGGAATCGGAATTCTTCTGGAACAAGCTGCTTTTGCACTAGGCTTCTTGGGTCCACCATAGTTGCCACCAAGGCAACCAGTAGAGTTGTTTTCATTGATGAGTCTTGAAGAACTCGTTCGCTTCCTACTTGACTTCGAAGGGATATCACGGAAGTTCGTGCTCCCCAATATCATCAACAAGCTCAGGCGAGACTCGTACGGCGGCGATATCTCTCACTCTCTGGGTGAAGACTCCGCTGCCATTGGGACCAACTGCGATGACTTTATTCTTCTAACAACAGATGCAATCGTTGAGGATCTCTGCTTAAACAAGCCTCGTGCGGCTGGGTTCAACGCTGTGCTGGCAAATGTCATGGACATATACGCAGCAGGTGGGGTCCCGAACTCATTTGCTGTCGCACTCTCATACTCTGATCCTCACATTGGTGAAATGATGCTCCAAGGCCTGATAGATGCTTCACACGCATTCGGAGTCCCAATAGTAAGAGGGCACACGAATCCTGCTTCAACATCAACCTATGTGGTTGGGTCCTCTACTGGTAGCGTTCTGAAGGAAGAACTGCTCACGGCAGGAGGTGCACTTCCTGACGATTCGCTTGTTCTCCTCTTTGATAAGGTCGGCAATAAAGGCCGTGCATATGAATTGGGTTGGGACTCGGTCACTGGTTGTGAGTCTTCAGTTATTTTAGAGCGATTATCAGTGATGAATGATTTAGCTCATAAGCAGCTTCTCAACGCGTCGAAGGATGTCTCCGTTGCTGGGCTTGTCGGGACTGCTGGCATGCTTGTCGAATACTCTGGAAGGGGTGGAGTGATCGACATAGATGCAGTAGAAACCTCGCGACCTAAGTCAATTCCGCTCAGTGACTGGTTGCGGATGTACATCTCACTTGGCTTTCTAGTATCAGTTTCGCATGCCAACATCAGTGCTGTGCGGAAAGTCGCAGAGGATCACGGGATGACGATGACTGAGGTTGGTATGGTGGATAACTCGACATCTTTGAGATTGAGAAGGGGCTCGGAGGAAGTGATTATGTTCGACTTCTCAAAGGGAGCAATTCTTACGCCTCGTGGTTAGCGTGTTGACTACATTGCCGTCATAGTTATAATGAGGCCAGACTGATTCATCACTTGAAGTGGCAGCCTTGGAGAAATCTAGTAAGAAGACCTGTAGCATAGTGGGATGCAATAACGATTCAAAGAGATCATTCGCTGCTACTCGGATTGCTGAGAGCATCGCGAACACAGGTCTAAAAGTGAAAGACACGCGGTCCCGGAAGACTTACCTGTGTCAAGACCACTGGAAGATAGTAAAGAAGGCTTTCAAGAAGGATACCAAGGCTGAACGCATGCGTTGGGGGCATTAAAGCAAACAGACCCCTCTTGATTTCGCTGCACTCTTGGGAACCCTTGAGATGGGAGGATGGGCCGGGTGGATAAAGATGCTGGCAGGGTTGAGAACCTAAAGCCAAATTACAAGCTTTGGCTTGAACAGGATGGCCAGTATGTGTTTGGACTGGGAGCCTATAACATCCTGAAGAGCATCCACAACACGGGAACCATCACTGAGGGGGCTAAGACTTTGGGTATGTCTTATCGATATGCTTGGGGTGTGATTAGGAAAATCGAACTCACACTTAATGTCAAATTGCTTGAAACATACAAGGGAGGCAACGTTGGCGGTGGGGGCGCCAGAGTCACCGAACACGGGTTGAAGCTTATGGATATGTTCGATGGTGCTCGAACTGCTGTTGACAAGGTATTCAGGAAAGGCCCCTAGGGACATCTACACAAATCTGAGCACGATGGCATCGTTCGGACAGTGGCTCTTACACTCAAGACACATTATGCAGTCTGCAGAATGCATGTGCTGATATGGGAACTTCCGTATTCGGATATTCATTGGGCAAACAACTTCACACACATTGCAAGTGTCGGGTGTGCATAATGCAGGGTTCCTACCGATTCCTATCAATGCGTCTCGCGAGAATATGCCATAGAACCAACCTGCTGGGCAGAGCCATCTGCAGAACCATCTGGGGAACCAGATTGCCACAATCGCGACAAGAACTGCGAATATGAGCTGCAGCCAGAACACAGGACCCCAGGTCTGTAGAATCCACAAGTTGTCAAGTCCTGTAGGCCAGTTCTGCAACGGTGCAAGTACAAAGATAATATACGCGGGGTTAAAGGGGTCAAAGGCCGCACTGGCAAAAGGACCCAGCAATTCAACGAGCGCATCTGCTGTGCCCCACGCACGACTTATGCCCACCCACAAAGCCAGAAACATCACGAAGAAGAAGATATATGCCTTCAACTTGCGCAGTTCACTTTCTGTTTCAGGAGCGGGACGAATCTTGTTCTTGTTTGGAAGGGTTGCGAAATCCTGGATTGTGCCAATGGGACAAATCCATCCGCAGGCAGACCTGCCCAGAACCACTAGGATAATGATCATCGCACCCAGCGTGAAGAATGGGAAGCTTGCACTAGTGAACTCCCTTAACATTGTATCGAAGGATCCAGCCATCACAGCAAAAGGCGCCTCCAGAGGCGCGATGATTGGTAGTGTTGGAAGGTACTTCGCCACAGAAGTCCAATAGTCGGTAAGCCAATCTTGACCCCACCAAGCTGCGAAGATGTAGCCATTGATGGCAACAAAGAACACTATCTGAACCACTCGGCGTAGCATTCTCACGTTGAATACCAGTCCAAGCGGATTCGACAGAGTTGGCCTTTTGAATCGTGAAGGCGCTTCGCTCTTCTCTTCTTCGGTAGCGATGTCTTCCGGTTCGGCCTTTTCTTCTACCTCATTTGCGTCTTCAGGCCTTTCGACATCCTCTGCCATAGAATTCAATCCTCGCCCTTGGCGTCGTGGCCGCGAAGACCTTGACCAACATTAAAAACATTGCGTTAAGCTGGGGGTCTTCGTTCAGTGCGGTGACTCCTACAACTCAGTAAAAGTCAACTCGATGATGCCTGCAACCATTGCAATGTGCATCAGATGTGGTCCTGGTCTACTTGGAGCTTGTAAGGATATCGTATGGTCGTAGTCCTCCTCCCAAGTAGTAATCAGTCCTCCTGAGCTCTGAACTGATACAGTGAGAGTTGACCCTTCCGCAGAAACAATCACACCGGTGGGAACATTAATCTCAATGATAGTATTGTTTGCTCCCGTGTCCACAAGCTGGGTTTCATTATGAACGCGTTCTGAGAAATTCTGTGCTAACTCGAGCTGGGTCGCGTTTCCCAGCGTGTGGACTGCGTACAACAGAATAGGGATCCCAACAAGCACAACTGTTGTGAGGCCGATAGCAATCAGCATCAGCTTCTCTAGAGACCGTGACACCATGCCTAGTTGTTATGTGGACCTCCCAATAAACTGCTCTAAGCTGAATTCTAATGACCAATGTGTTAACACCGCTCATGCACATTGCCTGGATGATGCGAAATGGAACAGCTGATTCCTGTCCATGTGGGCCTGCTTGGTCACATCGACCATGGCAAGACTGAGCTAGCTAGGGCTTTGAGCGAAAAGGTTTCCACAGCGGGCTTGGACGGTCATCCACAGGCTAAGAGTCGAGGCATTACAATAGACCTCGGCTTCTCAATGTTCGTGTTGGACAAGTATCTTGTTACGCTCGTTGACGCTCCTGGCCATGCAGACTTCATTAGGAGCGTTGTGTCCGGGACGAACATAATTGACGCTGCAATCCTGACGGTCGCTGCCAATGAAGGACCCATGGTGCATTGCTACTGACTGGCCATGAGGAGTATACACGGCTTCAGGCTGAGCAGATTGAAAACCTCACTTACTTGAGGGAACTACTGAGCTCCGTTGCAGATTCAATAGGACAAAGGCTGTTGGAGGTCAAGAATCACGTGGCATGTGCTATGACGCTGGATGGTCTGAATGCAAGAGAAATAGGCGCTCGGCTCTACAACTTGAGAGTGACAGGGCTGCGTGTTGTGGAAAAGGGAGAAGAGGGCTCTTCCGTCGATAACTACCCCCACGACTCCATCGTGATGAATGCAGCGATAGGAGCGAAGAGAGAACACATAGAGCAGGCTACAGTGAAGCTTCATAAGGAAACCAGTCGATAGTTCAGACAGCTTGAACGGAGGGCCAAGAGCTTGAATGAGCTTGAAGGCAATGTAAAGGTTTCACGCACGCACGAATACAAGAAGACCGACCCATTCACGGTTTTCAAACTTGCATGGTACACAATAGCATCAAAGCCTGGTGTCCTGCTGGCTGATCACAGCGAGGCCGAGAGCCGATTATTCAAAGGCGAAGCAATGTTCACTGCGCGGATTGACCAGAAACCCGCCAAAATAAAGATCGATGTCGACGAGGAACAAGGTTCTGTTGAGATAACTGGATGGGGCGAAGACGAAATTGTCCTCGGTACCTATCTGGATAGTACAATGGATTCCCTGAAAAAAGCCAATGACAAGTATCTCAGTCTTGCAGATGAAGAAAAACAAAAGCTCCGAAGAGCACTCATTGCAAAAACGTGCTGGGATCGGATTATCTACAAGATACTCAACAAGGCCCCACTCAGCGACATCTATTTCCAGCTGGCACATGGCCGAGAGATGATGATCAAGGCGACTGAAGGTGATGAACTCAACCCAATCACACTCACCACGAGTGGATGGTTATCACGCATAGAGCCACTGCCCAAGGATGAGGTACCACCTGCGGGTCTTGCTACAGAACTGGCAAAGAAATGCATCGAGTGGAAGAAGGGCACACAGGAAGTCATTCAGAACTTCCTCTGAACGCCGTGTCGATTACGTACGTCGGATTGATTTGAGCATACACAGTGCATTATCAACAGCAGTAACAACATCAGCACTCTATACAATCGTATGATAGAGGCTCAAAGTGAGATCAATGATAGTCCCGAAAGTGCTCAGTGATATGGGACTTCGTGAAGAACGCAGGCCTAGCGGCGCTTCCTATGTAGTGTGATAGATCCCCCTGCGTGGGGGAATGCTTCAACCTCAACAAGGAATGGGTTCCGCGATTCACCGACCTTTGTCCACATGGCTTGGTCGCGACGATAGTATCTGTAGTCTGCGCCATTATGTCGAATCTCAATCATTGATGCGGGAGGAAGAGAGTCAAGGGCTGCAATCTCCAACGTTTCACCGGCTCTGGTCTGCTTGGGCTGAGAAAGGAAGACTGGAAAGATTTCATCATTGACGGGTACAAGCAATGCCACATGCGGACGGTCAACGCAATCCCAGAGTTTCGGAACGGGGGGCGTCCTGCACGAGAACGCTCCATATGATGAGCTCAAAGCTTGGAAGATACCTGCATCAATCAAGTGACTATGGTCTCCATCGAGTTATTTGCATGACACATTCTTGGAGTAAAGAATTGCTGTAATATATTAGTAATAAACAGCATATAACTATTTGTAGTAACAAATATATCATCTCTACTCAATGGCACACACACTTTGGATGTCCATGAACTCCCTTTCCCCGGATGATATCTCTAGGAAATCAGAACCATGACTATGAAATAATAAATGGCTATGAATAATATGAACCGACAGGCGCACACCACACCGTTTATCGTAAGTTGTACAGAGTTGGACACCGAAGTCTAGTACGTCCAGAGAACGGCATTGGACTACTCCGTGAGAAACCTACACAGGTATGTCGTATCCCTCAAAGATCAATGTCGTATTGTTCTACCAAAAGCCCACAATAGAATTATCCAGGCATTTCCAGCTTTGCAGCAGCTGTATGCAACCCTCCTTCTCCGGTACGAAATCTGAGTAGTAGGCATCATCTCGCCATTCATCAGTTCTGACAACCTCAACTTCAAGTCCTTTCGAATAAACTGTTGATCTAATGGCATCTGCCAGAGATGATTTTCCAGATGCAGGTAGCCCACAAAGGGCTAGTATGAACTGATTCATTGACAATCTGCTACGTCAAGAAATCGCTTTCAAATGAACTTAGCGAAATACAAAGAAATGAAGAGTGATTGGGAAATTTCCCAACCACTATGGTTTGATTGTAATCTGGAGGTTTATGGCGAGATCCTTGTAGCGGTTTCTCACCGTGACTTCTGTCACGTTGGATGCCTCTGCAATCTCACGCTGCGTGCGTCTGTCATTCTCGATGATACCAGCAATGTACAACGCTGCAGCCGCCAGACCACCCGGATCCTTACCTGCGGTGAGACCTCTAGCCCTCGCATTGTTGATTATTCCTATTGCAGTCTGGACTGTCTTGCCGTCCAATGCTAGGTCTGAGGATATTCTAGGCATTAGGTCGTTTGCAGATGCTAGGGGCACCTTCAATTTGACGTTGCGTAGGATCAGCCTTACGCACTGGCCAAGCTCCTTTCTGTTGATTCTCGCCTCAGTCACTACCTCATCCAACTGGCGTGGTATCTTGTGAATTCTGCACGAGAGGTAGATTGATGCCGCAACCATTCCCTCAATGCTCCTACCTCTGACCAACCGTGTGTTCAGGGCTTTTCGGTAGACGAGGGCCGCTGTTTCCTTGGTTTCATGAGGAACGCCCAGTTGGGATGTAAGGCGATCCATCTCACTCATTGCGATGCTGAGATTCCTGTGTTGAGAGCTGTGTACCATGGTCCGGATTTGCCACTTGCGCATTCGATAAATTGCTGCACGCTGGCTAGCTGCAATTGAGCGTCCGCTTGCATCTCTATCGCTCCAACCAATGGTCGTCGCAAGACCCTTGTCTGCCATCGTTAGTGTCATTGGTGAACCTGTTCTGGCTCGAGCATTTCTCTCTTCAGCAGTGAATGCTCTCCATTCGGGACCAGTGTCTACGTGCCTATCACTGATCACACACCCGCACGACGTGCAGGTTTTCTCACCCCGGCTGCTGTCTTGGTAAAACTCGTTGCCACCACAGATGGTGCAAACTCTCATACCTTGTTTCCTATCTATAGCACGGACTGGTTTTGCCATGTGTGTTCACCTATTCGTCTTCCTCTCTGTATGCGGTCCCACAAAAGGGCCTACAATCAGCGATTAAAACTGCACTCCGAGAAGAAGCGCTTCGCGAATTCCAGTTCTTTATACATATAAGTGTAAGCATCGGTCCTCTGATGTACTAGGCTTGTCGCTCATTCTTTCAGAGAAAAGCACTATATCCTCACTATATAGTATGAACAATCCAAATCTGGTATCAACTACACCAAATTGAGTTGAAAAAAGTAAAGGCACGATAGACCCCACAGAGAAATTCGTGAGTGCCCACCTGTTGCCAGTTGTTCAGTTTGCTTGACTATTCTAAGCAAGCAATCTCAGTCACGACAGCTTCCGGTATGATGTGGATGTTTCCGTAGACCGTGTGATTGGTTTCAGAAACCTCTGTCTTAGCGCGTGCAATCTTGATGAGGCCATCGCTCTTTCCTAGCAGGTAGCCAGCAATATACTGCAATGGAACTTGCTGCTTGTCGGCTTCGTCCTTGCTCATTGAGCAACACTCAACACCAGGGCTCATGAAGGTCACCTCTACTATCTCATGCTCAGCGCATTTATCCACGTGGTTGAGCTGCTTGGTTCTCTCCTTGATCTGGTTCTTTCCTTGAACCCTGTGTACTTCATTCACAGTGTAGTGGAAAGCTTCGCCCTTGAGCCTATGGATTGACGGTACAACATACATGGTTGTATCATTCAATGCTTCCACATTGTCTTCGCCACTATCCACGTAGGTTTTATCTGAACTCTCGCCGACCAAGTATCTCACGTGGTAGTGCTTGGCATCTGCATTCTTGAACTCGTCATCCTTATCATCCTTGATGCTAACGGATGTGTTTGCCCATAGTTTAATGGGCACAAATGGGTTTGCTGAATTATCTTTCATTGTCAATCACCGCTTAACGATGGTTAATACTGCATGCACTTAACAATGGTTATTTATAAGCTTTATGTACTAGACCCGACAGCACGAGTGGTGACGTCTATGTTCGAGCATCTGGCAATTGTTGCATCTGTAACAATTTTTGGCATTCAGCACAGCGGCATCTCGGCTCTCCGAGTGAAGCACTGGATCATTGACAGATGGGGGAAGGAAGGCTACTCTAGGATTTTCAATGTCACCTCCTTTCTAGCTCTTGTTCCCGCTTCCTTGTCTCTCAACTTCCGGGACTGGCTCTACTTTCTTCAATCTCCTGAACTAGTCAACCCTCTTCTCTTCCTTTTAGGGGCAATTCTTCTTGTGCTTAGCGTTGTGGTCGCCATATTAGCATCAAGGTCAATCTCAGTGAGCACAGTTGCAGATATGCGGACTGACCGTAAGCCAACCCTTGTAACGGGCGGGCTCTATGCCCGGATGAGACATCCCCTCTACCTCGCGACTATCTTATTCTTGCTGTCATTAGTCGCCTTCTATCCGTTCTCCAACATACTAACCTTTTCATTAGCTTTCGTTGTCTATATTGTCATCGGCGCATATCTCGAAGAGCGCAAGCTTGTTATTCAATATGGGACGGAATACCTTGCCTACCGTAAAAGGGCTGGTTTCTTATTGCCACGACTGAACTCTCGTAAGGACTAATGTGGCAATCGTGGTCATTTGAGCGTTGATTCCAGCTTGGAAAGATGTCTGGCTCTCTTGACCGCCTTGGGTGAGACCTGATGCACCTTACCTTTTTCAACAACAAAATGGGCCGTTTCGATGTCCGTCGTAAAGTGACTCTTCAAGTCCTCTACGACGAAATGAAGCTGTACACAATGTGGGCTACCATCTACAGTCAGGACTGTGACCTTATCCATTTTTGAGTATCTGATAATTGAGCCTAATTTGAAACCAGCGTGGTTCACGTGCATTTCTTCTAGGCAGACGTGTAAGACTGCCTGACCCCCATCCTTCTCTCTGTACTCCTCAACTATGCTTGGGAATCGACTATTCATGCAGCTGCCAATCAACAATAACTGCCCTTTTTCTCTCAGCCTTCGATCGCCCACATTTATGCTCATTAGGTTCTCATCACAGTGGCATCCGCACAAGCCTACCATTTCCTCCTGATGGGTTTAGGCCTGTCCTCTTCATGCTCCTTTTCTGTCCATTGGTCAACGAGTGGTGGAGCAATTCGTGCAATGAGGTCTCCTTCGAAGACGTAGTTCATCTTGCTCACTGAGATGATGGTCCCCTCATGTGGTGACAGAACAGGATCCTTGTCCTGAACTTGACCTATCGCCTCATCGCGTCTAACATCTTCGCCCGGGTTAACAATGGGGACGAAGAAGCCCTCTGTGTCAACATTGATGTGCTGAACTCTTCCAGCAAGAGTGTTTGAAACCTCTATGCTCTCTCCGGAGAGTATGCCCTTGATCCGTAGGAAGTTGAGAATAGCTTCTCTCACCTGAACTGCCGCCTGAGGTTCGACTTGGCTCCTCTCCCCTCTCATCTCAATTGTGACAACAGGTATTCCTTCGTGTGCTACTTCTGTGGTGAGCGCACCTCTCTGACCTGAGCTCTGAACGACTAGCGGCAGCCCAATTTGCGATGCAAGGTTTCGCACGTGGATGTACTTTCGGTGCATGGCCTCAACGTGGCTTACGCAGGCTTGATGCCCTGTCCGCAAGTGAATGACATAATCTGCTTGTGAGGCTTTTCTCCATATTTCCCATGCTATTCTCTCACTGACTGTTCCATGCTCGCTACCTGGAAACAACGTGTCAAGGTCCTTTGAATCAAGTGGGGAGATTCTTGTGCCAAGCCTGAATGCAAGTGGGTTCGCAACTGGGAGTAGTGTCACCGATCCGTTCACCCTGCCCAGACTCTCGAGATGTTTCATCAGCAGGTAGCTCGAGTAGACACAAGAAGCTGATAGGCCGTCCATTGCTGACGCTATCAGTACGTTTGGTCGTTCATTGCCGAACGTATAGAGCCCAAGGGCAGTACCTGTCTTAGGGTCTATGTCAACCACATCAACTATCGCCTTCACCATTGAGAGGCCTTCTACGGACTTATGAAATCCACATCTCGCAGAAGGATAAGAAAACGAGTAACACAGTTTCTCACGTGAAATCAGTTCTCAAACCAAGAGATATCACAGTTGAACAAGAAGATGTCAGTACGAAATTCCCTGGCAGCAAAACTGTCGTGGCGACTTAGAGCGTAGCGAGTGCGTCTTCTAAGGTGTGGGATATCGAAGAGGTCTGGATGTCCGCATTTGTCCGGATTGCCTATCCATACCACTGGCACTCTGCTCTCCACGATGTCGAAGGCAGTCATGGACCACTGTGGCTCCCAACAGACTATTACAAGAGAGGGGTTATGGCGGTCGATAGCCTCCAGAGCATCTATTCTTTCGATGTGCTTTGGATACGCAATGTTGTAGCGCTCTGATTTTGCATCTGTGACGATTATCTTTTTCTCAATCCATTGGATCAAAAAATCAGAGAGTCGACCATCTCCGCCCATTACCTCTAGTATGGGGCCCTCGTTGCCGGTTTCTTTCAGGGCTGTGTTTATCACGTGCGCGAGCTCACGCACGAACTCCTCATTGAATATCTGGAATAGCCATCGTCCGCCCGCGTTTGAGCCGCTGCAGTATTCCTTCACGTTAAACTCCCTTTCAACAGTTTCAAGCAATTCAAGGGCACGAGAGTAAGGGACCAGCTCTCTATGAACATCCACGAACTCCCCGTTAGAGGCTCTTGTCCAATCATCCGTTGGGCGCATCTTGTGTACCTGTCCCCTTTTTGCTGAATTTCTGATGGAGAACTAGACCCAGTTCAAAAGAGTATTTGTGTTACTGTGGACTTTGGTACATTGAAGGCAACATAATTAAGAATCAGTATTGGAGCTGGCACGTCGAGGTGGGTGATTGGACGTAAACGAGAGAGGATCTGGAACGGCACAGACACCCAAGACACTGGAATCCACGTTGGTCGTAACCATAATGCTTCTGGTCGCATTGCTGGTGCCTTTCGTGTATCAAACGAGTATTGGCTTTGGCGCAAGCAACATAATCCGGGCCTTTTTCTGGGAGTACGGCGTCAGCGGCAACTTCACAGGATTCGCGATTATTCAGTTGAGTGTGTTCCTAAACTCTCTCCTGTACATCATCATCCACTTTCTCTTTGTCTACGTGATGTGGTCTTTTTATGAGAAGAAGGTTTCTCGGGCTCAGACAATTACCATTGGAATCCTTCTGGAGTTGCTCAAGATTGGTCCATCACTCCCAACGATACTGACGATTCTGATGGCGCCGGGTCCCTTCTATGTGCTAATCCTGCCCTTTCCTGTGCTGTTGCTAATTGGCCTAGTGATGATGTTTGCATTTCCTCCCCCCAAGATAACAGCTCCTTAGTAATCGGGCCTTTACGAACACCAAGCGATGAGCAAAGTAATAACAAATCATGCCATCATTGAGTCGTACGAGATAGATTCAGAGGAGGAGAATTTACATATCTGTAATTAGTCGATTATCCTCATCCGTTGGTCGGAAGGACCAAGGACCCAATTTGGAGTTGGCCCGAGAACTGCGTGACACCAGGAATGAGAACGCGATAGCCGAACTTGTTGAGAATCTTTCCGGTGATAACAAAGCGATTCAACACGATTGTATCAAAGTTCTCTACTCCATTGGATACGACGATGCCGGGTTGATCTCAAAATACGTTTCCGAATTCTTGCATCTTCTGCGTTTCAAGGACAACCATATGGTGTGGGGGGCCATGATTGCCTTGTCAACGATTGCTACAGATCGAGCAGATGAGATTTACGCGAATATTGACCTCGTTTTCAGAACTATCGAAACTGGTTCTGTCATCACCATTGACAACGGGATCTCGGTGCTTGCTCAACTAGCGTCCACAGAAGAAGTTCGTGAAAAGGAGATAGTTCCCTACTTACTGGAACACCTGCAGGAGTGCAGACCGAAAGAGATTGCGCAGCACTCTGAGAAGAGCATGGCAGCAATGAACGCGAGGAACAAGAAGCAGTTCGTGGAAGTAATCTCGAAACGCGTGGAAGGTCTCTCAGCGTCACAGAAGACGAGAGTGAAGAAAGTGCTTCGCAAGATAGAGCAAATCGAAACGGGGATGGCGGAGAAGAAATGAGTGTGATACCTGCGGCGAATCAATGGAGATTCATTGTTGTA
>DAOVDG010000067.1 GCA_030669595.1 Candidatus Thorarchaeota archaeon | reverse complement strand
ATGGAGAAAGATTAGTCGGTCTTGCGATTGCTGAAAAACAAGCTTGGAACCGCACTCTATGGGTCTGGGAGTTCCATATAGAGCCTGAGTACCGTCAAAAAGGAATAGGTAAACAGCTAATGGATCGATTGGCTAAGATTGGGAAAAGTGCTGATTGTCGGGTGATGGTATGCGAAACTCAGAACACCAATGTACCTGCAATCCGGTTCTATCGAAAGGTGGGGTATGAAGTTGGTGCAATCGACCTTTCATATTATACAAATAGCGACCTCACTGATTTCGAAGTCGCAGTTTTTATGAAGCGAATGATCGAGTAGAAGAGATAGAGAGCAGGTGACAAGTTCGCAGCAGAGATCAACCAGTTTGCAGACGTGATTAGAGACATAGGCCCGAATCCGATACGGCTCTAGGGCCTAACACTATCTGCTCGTTCATTGCTAGCACATTCATGCCTTTTCCAGTTCCTGATTTGGCTTGAAGATGCGAGTACAGTTCTGACATACCCCAGTTCCATCCTCTGCGCCAGAAGTCATTGCGTATATTGGTTAGCTTGTCGTGTTGCCGTTTCATTGTTTCAGAAACAGGCGTACGGCCGAAGTTGATGGAAAATAGGCATCTGATAGGAAAGACAACATCACTGCTAGCACTATTTCCACATGACGAGAATATGTGCACCATTAGAAACGCCTTTTTATAGCACCTAATCACCAAATCTCTACAGGGGGAAGATAGAAACGTGAGAAGACACATCAAGATAGAGGGAGTGCCAGATAAATGGTAAAGACCCAGAAAGAACGGCGAACACTAAAGGCTCGAGTTCGTAGCCAGTTTAAGGCCAATAAGCTATGCGAGGTGGCGTTTGATGAACTGGAGAGAGATGTAGAAGTCCAGACTCTCTTGGAGGACTCTAACAGGATGGCAATCGACCGTTTGGGCTATTCCGATCACGGACATACACATTCACTGATTGTCACTATGAATGGTATAAAGCTCCTCAGAGAACTCAGCAAGGGGATTGAGCCAACAATAGTTCACGAGGCAACTGGGGATATCAAAGACGCAGAGCTTGTCGTGTTGCTCGGGTGCTATCTGCATGACATCGGGATGGTCACAGGTCGAACCAACCATGACGAGTTCTCAGTTGTGTTTGCACTTCCTATTCTCGACAGAATTCTGGCGAAAGTATACCCCGGCGATAAACACAAGCAGGTTCACATCAGAGGACACATAGCTCATGCCATCTATTGTCACGATAAAGCTGCAATTCCCACGACAGTTGAAGCTGGAATAGTCGGAATCGCAGACGCGCTGGACATGACGAAGGGTCGTGCACGAATTCCGTTCGAGGCGGGAAGTGTCAACATTCATTCCGCATCTGCAATGGCAATAGAAAAAGTTCAGATTCGTCCGGGAACAAAGAAGACAGTTCGAATCGAGGTCACAATGAATAATGCGTCGGGCATCTTCCAGATTCAAGAACTACTAGAGAAGAAGATCAGGAATGCAGCAGCTCTTGTTGCCCACATAGAGCTCTATGCTGTTATGTCTGCCAAAGAGAACAAAATCATCGAAGAGCCCCTAAAAGTTCTCTAGTGTTTCCTTAGTTACAACTTGTCACTTTCGGACATAGTTCAGTGCGATTTCGTGCAAACAGTTAATATATATGAGCTAGAACGAGCACGAAGTCCTGACGCATATACCGGTCTGCCACACTCTGGAGATGATGCGATGAAACTTGATCCTATTGACCAGCAGATTATCACAATGTTGCAGAAAGATGGGAGACGCTCCTACTCTGAGATAGCAGAAACAGTAGGACGCACAGAAGTTACGATTCGGCGTCGCGTTCGCAGACTTGTGGATGAAGGGATTATCAAACGGTTTACAGTCGTTCTAGATTCGCTCAAGACTGGACGCAAGATTCGTGCAGTCGTTCGTGTCAAGACAATGATGAAACAGGCCAGCCTGATTGCCGAAACGGTGAAGGGGTACGATGAGGTCGATGAGGCCTATTTCCTGGATGGAGCTTGTGGGCTTATGTTGAAAGTTACTGTTGATGACCTTGGGGGGCTGCGCAAATTCCTAGAGAAGCAACTGGGCAGTGTTTCAGGTGTGGGTGAAGTGGAAACCTGCATCATTCTTGAAGACATCAAGACAATCACCTAAACTGCGAGGCTTGCAAAGGTGCAATACACACTGCATCTTCGAAACCGTGACTTGAACTTGTTACACACTCATGCCGGAAATTGTCTACCCCTTGAATCAGTCGCACTTCTATTTGGCGTCATTAAGGGACATCTATTAGTCGTTACGCGCATCGAGTGTGTCAGAAATGAGTCTGACAAAGCAGCAACGTCATTTTGCGTCAATCCAGAAGAGGAGTATCAACTTCTGATTGATGCAGAAGCGCGAGGAGAAGAACTGGTCGAAATTTTCCACTCACATCCGGCGGCCCCAATACCTTCATCCTCCGACCTTGACAACATGCGACTTAATCCAGTTATCTGGCTGATAGCCTCGAAGATATCAGGAGCTTGGAGCAGTAAGGGTTTTGTCTTGGATGATGCAGTTGAAATCCCCATAATGATTATGGCGGATGCTTGCTAGCCCAATCCCTTTATCGTGCCTGAAACCTTCTTAGGTTCGAACGATACACGTATGTTTCCAATTGAATTTATCATCACAGCAGAGGCTATTACTTTCTCGAGCGCAGCTGCATTGCACTGAAAAATCCCAGTCCCTTTCTTTGCGTCGTAGCTGTTCAAATAGAACTTGGAGTCTGCTGTGCATATTTCGCCGTATAGCGAGAGTAAACTTGACCAAATAGCATTCGAGAACTGCTTCTCCGTGATCTCTGCACCATTCCTGTGCAGAGTGAACTGCAGATACCGCTTTCTAGTCTTTTTCACGTTTATCCCCTCGCTTCACAATCTCAACTCCCGGGCCTACAAACTCCGAACTCAGCTTTCTCTCATTATGCTCAATAATCTGCTGAGGGGTATTAAACACGGCCTCTCTAGAATCTACTCTATTCATGCCGAGCATAAGACCAATGTATGTCATGGCCATTGGAGATCGCATGTTGATTGGATGGCTCGCTCCGCTCGATAGCACTATCTTCATGTCTGCATCAAGTGCAGTTCTTGCAGCTTCTCTGAAGCCCTTGAAAACCCTTGACCTATTCAGTCCTGTGGACTGCAGAATAGCCGCAAACTGAATCTCCAAGGCAGTTTCTGAATGCTTAGCCATGTGGGCCGTGCTATCCTTTAGTGTGCGGCCAATATTATCCGATCCCAAGGTAAGCAGGTCTACCCTGCGATCCTCAGCCGCCCAATTTGAGGTTTCCACACCAGCCAATGGAAATGCCACAATCATTGCACGTCTTCTTAGAAGTCCTAGTTCCTTCCTCAAGGAATGTATGCGTTTGCCCTTCAAGTCAGCTCGAAAGTATAGAGCAAGTCCTTTTCCGCTCATCACAACGGGCTTATCAAGCTCAATCGAAGGTGCGATTCCAGTGATTCCAAGCCTGCCTGCCATGTCTTCGAATTCACCTAGCCTTTCTGAGCCAAGAATTCTCACATTCAGGTCTATTGGCATTAAGACTGTCCTCCAGAAACCTGCAGTTGGCTCCTGACTAGAGCAATCGCATCATCAAGAACACACCTAGGATACTGTCTTAGATATACTTTGACACCAACGATATCAGGGCTTCTGGCTAGCGTGATTCGTTCCAAGAAGGCTTCTTGCTTATCAAGCCTGAGAAAGAGCACGCACCGATCGCTAAGGCGCTTATGCAATGTTCTGTCAATTTCGAGTCTATCTTCTTGAGGGAACGACTTCATTAGATAGTCAAATGTGAGCTTACAGTCCTTCTTCCGATTCAGAATCGCAGAAACAATGACAATTGGAACTTGGTTGTGACTCTGCGTCTTGTTCATCTCTATTTTCAGGTCTTGACGAATTTCTTCCGCGTAGACATTTGTCACAGCAGTCCTTACTCTCTCTATGCGCTCGGTTGCATACGAGTAAGCCCGGGCTTCTATTCGGCTAACGAATGGCATGTTAGACCCCGCTAGAGGATTTTCATCAACTACTTGCCTACGTTACCCTTTGCACCAAGAGATGGCCTGATTTTCTCAGCGCCTTTCCCCTTCTTCCTCAAGCCTCTGCTTCTCTTACCGGCTGAAGTGAGTCCGCGACTTTCACGTCCTTTTTGAGTAACGTCACAGATCCAGTTAATCTCCGGGTCATTATAGATGACAGGATGATTTGGATCCACCATGATTACTTCGTGCCAGACCCACTTGTGATCCGAACCAACCCAATACGAGTTGAGTACACGCAGGTTTGGAAGCTTCCGACTAGCCCGCTCTTCAGCAATCCACCGCCGTGATTTTTGAGGTGTGTATTTGACCACACCCATACTCCTGGGTTTCCTGCCCATTTTGGGCCTTACCTTCTCACGCGGTCCTCTGCCAGTCATGACTCTGACAATCACGTACCCTTGCTTTGCCTTGTAACCCAAATTGCGCGCCCTGCCAAGCCTCGTTGGTCGCTTGAGTCTTACAATTCTACCTTGCTTTCTCCAGATCATCAATCTGCTTCTAACAATCTCGGAGCGCTCTTTCTGCTCGTTAATCCAGGCCACATTCATGTGTCTATAAGCCGACATCTCAATTGCCTTCCTTTGCAGTGATTAAATTCGCTTTGTTTGTGGTTCAGCCCTAATGGGCCACATCCCTTGCGGACGTATCCGCCAACACAAAGGAACGGTTTGGCCTGACCAAGCATTCCTGACCAAAGCCAATCCCTGTCCATTGAAATTCGCTTAAAGAGTTAGCGATGCAACTTACTTGAACTCGTTGATGACCTTCTCAGCGGTCAGCTCGCCGACCCTTATCTGCGCCTCTTTAGTGGATGACGCGAGGTGTGGCGTCGCGACTAACTTCGGGTGTCTTACGAGTTTCCAGTCCGTTGGCGGCTCAGCAGTATAGACATCAAGAGCAGCGCCAGCTATCAGGCCCTCGTCAAGCGCTCTTAGGAGTGCCGCTTCATCAACGACACCTCCACGAGCTGTGTTTATCACATACGCAGTCTTCTTCATACGCTTGAACTGGTCATCACCAATCATGCCCTTGGTTTCCGGTGACATGGGCACATTCAGTGTGAGATAGTCTGCTTGCTCAATCATTTCGTCAAGCTCTACCTGTATGGCGCCCAGTTTCTTTGCCTCCTCCTCTCTGCCTGGCCTGTCCTTCTTGACAATCATAACCTCCATGTCGAAGGCTTTGCCGCGTTTGATGATTTCCTTACCGATCCGTCCGAAGCCAATCACTCCAAGCTTCTTCTGCCAGAGTTCGGTGCCCCTGAGCTTCTTCTTCTCCCACCTCTCATCCTTCATAGAGCTGTCCGCCACGGGAACGTTCCTAGCAAGAGCGAACATCAGAGCAAAGACCATCTCAGCCACAGACACGGATGGAGCCTCTGGTGTGTTCATAACCTTCACTCCATGCGTCTTAGCAGCTTCTTGGTCCACGTTATCTAGGCCAACTCCTGCTCTAACAATCAGTTTTAGATTATCAGCAGCGGCTATGACATCCTTTGTCATTTTTGTAGCACTTCGGATAACAACACAATCAAACCCTTTGATTTGCTCCTCAATGGGGCCATCCTTTTCCTTGTTTCTGAGAACAATCTCAAGACCTGCATCTTTCATTTTCTGCACAGCTGATTCTGCTAATGCATCTGCAACAAGTATTCGAGCCATCGTTGAAACCTCTCGATCTGACGACGCGCCAAGTCAGACCATTACCATCTTAAACTTGACGACTACAATATTTTCTTAAGTCTGGATACGGTCTTGACGCTCATGAAGCGCGAGTTGAAGCCTTCCACGGCATTAGTTCCTTGTCCTGTTGTCCTCCTCAGTGTCATAGGAGAGGAAAAACCCAACATAATCACGCTCTCTTGGGCTGCTAATGTATGTGGCACGCCACCCACAATTGCAGTTGGCATAAGGCCAAATCGTTACAGCCACAAGATGGTGCAAGAGGCCGGTGACTTCGTCCTGAACATACCTTCAACCAAGCAGATTGAGGCGACGGTGTTCTCCGGCACAAAGTCAGGCCGTGACTTTGACAAGTTCGCAGAGTGTGGATTCACAGCTGCAAAAGCATCCAAAGTAACATCGCCAATGATAGAAGAGTGCCCAATCAATATAGAATGCAAGACAACGCAGATAGTTGGACTTGGGTCTCATGATTTGTTCATTGCTGAAGTTGTTGCGGTACACATAGACGAATCAATACTAGGAGAGAACGGGCGTCTGGATCCTTCGAAGGCACGCCTTTTCACCTATCTACCACTGATAGGTAAATACTGGGCATTGGGAGAACAGTTGCGCTAGATCCGGCCCTATAGGATACTGAACCCCTTCACATAGTCGCCGAAATAACCCTATTTCGAGCCCTTTGCGCTCACAATCCTAATTACGTCTCGATCCTTGAGAGCGTGCTTGTCACTGATTCGCATCTTTGTCCGTGCATCGATGGCATGTATGAAGCTATCCATTAAATCTGTATGAATGACGCCTGCGAATTCCTTGGCCGTTATTCCTTTGGGCACTAGAAAGACATCTGGCAAGACATTTCCATTCCCATCTGCAAGGGCATTGACGTCATGCACGGGGTAGACAGTTATCATATCTAGGAAATCGAAAACAGCCTTATTCAACAGATTCTGTACACCAGTGCCTCCATGCTTCTTGAGAATCTTTTCTCTTATCTTCTCCAGCTGAGCCAGCTCGGTCTCATTGAGCACATCCGCTTTCGTTATCTCAAAATCATCATCGCCAGGGATGTAGCGGATTACTCCTTTCTTGTCCAAATCCTTGAGCGCTTTTTCAGCCAGAGCGCTCACGGGAATGACCAGTAGCTCGGGAAATGTTTCCTGCAGGCGTTTGAAGTTCTTTTCAGAAGTGGGCCTGTCAATTTTGTTGGCCGCTATGATTATCGGCTTTGCTATCCTCTGCAGAGTCTTGGCGAACTTCTTCATCTCTTCTTCATTCCAGTTATCTGCAGCTTCGGCCTTCAGTTCTGAGTCCCGAACTGCCTTGAGTATGTGTCCTCTGGATATCTTGAGCCCCGAGAGTTTCTCCAGAAGTAGCTCGTCGAGTTTCGCTCCTTCAGCTCTAACCCGCCCAACAATTCTCTTCCAGTCTTTCTGGACAATGGCCAGTGTCCACGCAGTGATTTCCTCCTCCAAGAACTTCACATCTTCAACGGGATCATAACTGCCTGCATCCATCTCTTGACCCTCGGCGTCCAAGGCCCCGCTAGCGTCAACAATGTGTATCAGAACATCTGCCTGTCTGAGGTCGTCTAGGAACTGATTACCCATCCCCCTGCCCGCATGAGCACCTGGTACTAAGCCCGGTACGTCAATCATCTTAATGGGCACAAGTCTGATGCCATCAATACAGATTGAGTTCTGTGGGTTATCTGTCACATCGAAGTCTCTACATGCACACTGCGTTCGGACATGGGTCACGCCCACATTAGCCTCGATTGTTGTGAATGGATAACTCCCTACCTTGAAATCGGTCATACAAGCGGCATTTGTGAAAGATGTCTTGCCACATGAGGGCTTGCCAACTATGCCAACACTGAATCCCATCGTGACTCACTTCCCTTGTACATCGTTAGGTTACTCATCCTACATGATAAGTATTCACTCTAACGTCTAGATAACCCATTCTCCTCTCTCGGCAATCCACGCGCTTCTTCCGTTCCATACCGATGAGTTTTTATGAATCCAGATTCACAATCTAGTATGAATCCAGATTCATTATACGGGGTGTGAAAATGACGAAGATTTGTGTAACCTCTCAAGGTAACGACCTATCTGCTCCTATCGATCCTCGGTTTGGTAGATGCGCTTACTTTATCATCGCCGACCCAGAAACCATGCAATTCGAGGCTATCTCTAACTCGGCCATGAATGCCTCTGGCGGCGCCGGTATCCAAGCCGCACAGACGGTTGCATCAATGGGTGTAAACGCCGTGCTTACTGGTAATGTTGGCCCAAACGCCTATCCTGCACTTCAGAATGCTGGCATCGAAATCATGACTGGCGTATCAGGCACAGTTAAGGATGCAATCGAGAGCTTCAAGCAGGGGTCACTGACCAAGCTTGCTACTGCCGGACCTACTCAAAAGGGCTACGGAGTTGGAATGGGTGGCGGTATGGGCCGTGGTGGCGGGCGTGGTCGCGGCGGAGGACGTGGCGGCGGTAGAGGTCGCGGTAGGTGGTAGAATTGACGAGCAAGATCCTAATCCCAACAGATGATTCAGAAGGAAAAGTGATTGCTGAGCATTTCGGTCGCGCTCAATACTTCACGGTGTTTGATTTGAACGACGATGGTTCGCTTTCTGCTAAAACGGTTCATGCCAGTACTAGCGAACACTCAGGCGGTAGAGGACATGCGCACGATAATGTGCTGCGCTACCAGCCTAACGTCATTATCGTAAGCGGGATGGGTCCCCGAGGAATCAGAAGTTTCGAGAGTCAGAATATTGCTGTCCTCAAGGCAAACAGCTACTCAGTCGATGACGTCATAACCTCCTTTGTCAAGCGAGAGCTTGAGGATCTCACAGAAGGCTGTGCAGACGCACAGCACAAATAGACAGCAATCAAATCGTGGAGAAGTGCATGCTATTGATTGTTGCAGTGGCTAGTGGAAAGGGTGGTACAGGCAAGACCACCGTGGCAGTAAATCTTGCTCTCTCACTCGGAAATGCAAGGCTGCTTGATTGTGATGTTGAGGAACCAAATGCGCATACTCTGCTTCATCCTGCAGACATAGAATCAGTTCCCGTACTGTCTCCGACGCCAGTGATTGACTCTGAGAAGTGCACATTATGTGGCAAATGCGCCGAATTCTGCGAGTTCAACGCACTCTTTGTAGGAAAAACAGACGTTCTTGTCTATGAGGAGCTCTGCCATTCTTGTGGTGGTTGCTCACTTGTTTGCCCTGAGAAAGCCATCACCGAAGTCGGAAGGCAGGTCGGTGAGGTACACTCAGCTGACGTTGGCGAGATTAGGTTGGTCTATGGCGCCCTAAAAGTGGGGGAACCAATCGCTACCACTTTAATTAAGGCGGTGAAAAATGAGATAGATCCAAAGGTTATCAATATCCTCGATGCTCCGCCAGGAACTGCCTGTCCTGTGATTGAGGTCATGAGAGAAAGCGACTACTTGATTCTCGTTACAGAACCAACGCCCTTCGGACTTCACGATCTGGCGATGACTGTCGATGTGATTGAGAAACTGGGAATTCCATACGGTTTGATAGTGAATAGAGCTGGCATTGGCGACGACAAGGTTCGCGCGTACTGTGCAGAACAAAATATACCGATACTTCTTGAGATTCCCTTTGAAAGGAAGATTGCGGAGTTGTACTCCAGAGGAGTGCCTTTTGTTCTGGAGATGCCTGAATGGTCAGAGAGATTCAGGGCAGTATTCGAAGAGATTAAGGAGGCGATCTAAGATGGTCGTTGAGATTGCCATCGTAAGTGGGAAGGGCGGTACGGGGAAGACAACGATAGCTGCTGCTTTCGCAGCCATTGCAGACAACCTAATACTGGCTGACTGCGATGTCGATGCGCCCGATCTACACATTCTCCTTCATCCAGAAATTGTGACCAAGACGGATTTTGTGGCCTCCAAAGTCGCCTACATAAACCCGGAACTATGCACTGAATGTGGTCTCTGCTCTGAGCATTGCCGCTTTGAGGCTGCACACCCTCCAGAGATTGACCGAATGGCATGTGAAGGCTGTAGTGTCTGCGCCTTTGTATGTCCTGAGCATGCAATAGAGATGAAAGACCGTGTATCTGGACATCTATTCGAGTCAACTACGCGCTTCGGACCGATGTCTCATGCAAAGCTGCTGCCTGGTGAAGGCAACTCGGGAAAACTAGTCACAGATGTGAGACAGCTTGGCATAAAGCTCGCTTCGGCCGCTGGAAAGACGCGAATCCTTATCGATGGATCTCCGGGAATTGGATGCCCAGTAATCGCAACAGTCACTGGACTCACCATGGGGGTTGTCGTCACTGAGCCTACACTCAGCGGAGTTCACGATATGAAGCGCATTCTTTCTTTGCTGCAGCGTTTCAACGTAAAATCCGGAGTGATAATCAACAAGTACGACATCAACATAGAAAATACAGAGCAGATTGAGAAGTACTGTGCAAGCATTGGGGTCACAGTTCTCGGTCGAGTTCCATTCGATCGAACCATGACAAAATCAATGGTCGCCGCAAAGACGGTACCTGAGTTCGCACCCAAGCACGAACTCACAGAAATCTTGACTAAGATCTGGAGTAGAATTGAAAAGAACCTACCCAAATAAGAAGCAGGAGCGAAGGTGGGACTAGGCCCCCTCCACCTATTGCTGCTCTAGTTCCTTCATTCTCTCTTCTATTCGAGAGAGAGTTTCCTGCAACGACTTTAGCTGGGCTTCCATAATGTCTTTCTGTTGCTGCAGCGTCTGAATGTTACTAGCAACAATTGGTTGCGCAGCTGTACTGCTTCCTACAGCCGGATTCCAGTAACCTAGACTCCAGCAGGAGCCCCGCCCATAGAGCCAGCCCGGTCTCTCCCATGGGGGGAGATGACTGAACGGTCCATTGCCTGGCCAACGGCCTCTACCGCCGCCACGTCCTCCACCACGGCCTCCGCCGCGACCATAACCACCATAACCACCATAACCACCATATGCCATTTTCAAATCACCTTCAAGTTTCTATTTTTGTGCATATACACAACATTATTTCTGTGCATAGGAACGAATTTAAGTATGTCGCTTATGATGACTAACGGCGCGGCGACTCATGCAAATCGAGTACCGCATGTGGGTGAACCTAATGCATAGAAGACGAAGTGGCCAAAGAGGTAGGTTTCCAATTCAACCTAACATCAAGGAACATCCTATGGCACGCCGGTTGAATCCTGAACCCTTAGTAGATGATAGAGCACTATACCTAGATCTTGCGGAAGCTGAAACTCTCAGGTTAGTCGATTTGGAAGGGCTGTACCAAGAACAAGCCGGAGCGGTCATGGGTGTATCCAGGGGCACAATATGGCGGCTTCTCTTCAGTGCGCGGCAGAAGGTGGTGCGGTCAATCTATGAGGGGCGCCCGTTGGTGATTGGACTTCCTGATAGTCCCGATGAGAATTGAGTGGCGCTCTTGCAGCCGTGGAATAGTGTTCAATCTGTGTTGTCCGTTTGTTAAGTACCAGCAGCAAAATCGTTACCGTTGAGCGGCACGTTTCGACAGTCGAGCTACCTTGCTTCCTCTTGCCTTTGCTAGGCCGCGTTAGAACACCACTAGAATGCATCCTTGAAGCACTCTGCTGTGCTACACTGGCTTATATGTAAGATTTCAAAGTTAATATCGGAGAGGAACGCGATTCAGTCAAGTGTGTCTAACCATCAAGTAATGGTAGATGAGTTTGTTCTACTGCGCAGGCCAGCCGTTCCTCGCTTTTGGGATTCTGATGCAAGGCCGCATGTTGCTGCCATACTGGATGACCCTGTGACTGGAAAAAAGATGCGGTACTATCTGTCTACATTTCCTCAGGGCAATGTCACAGGTCGCATACCGCTTGAGGTAGTTGACATAGACGCACTTGGGTTTACAGAAGGCACCGGTCTTGAGGTTCGATTTGATGACATGAGATCTAATCTGTACAAGCTAGAGCTTGTCGAGAATGTTCCATGCTGGCGATGGGTAGGCCGCAGTAGAGGACTACAGGATGTCGAGTATCCTCCGTCCATTGAAAGGGCGTGGGGGAATCTCGTGTACGACGCCACAGCTGGAACAGATGAGCTCATAGCAAAATAGACCGTTCTCTCACTTAACTAGCATTTTCGTGATAATCAGCATTTATGAAAACTGTTTGCTATGCTGGAACAAGAAGTAATGGTAGCGGGTGATTGATTCGGATGGCCAATCTCAAGGCTAAGGGCTCTATGAAACACGAAGGTGTGCAAACGCTCTTTTGAGCAACATTCATCTCCTTATGATACCACATGGTTATGGACATGATTGGGTGTTACACAATCGTCTGGTATGATTTTGTCCAGCCTGCCGCTTCGAGTTCGAAATCAATGAACGCGTCGACATGGCATCAAAAG
>DAOVDG010000146.1 GCA_030669595.1 Candidatus Thorarchaeota archaeon | reverse complement strand
GGGACGTAAAATGCCCGTGGAGAGGACGTAAGACTTTCAGTTAATTCTTCAGAATTAACAAAAAGCAACCTCGATGAAGCAGGAACCGAACATCAGTCAAGGACATTGATGTCCAGGATTGTACAAGTTTCGGGCAACGGTACTCTCTCTCTTGAGACCTCTTAGCCATCTTCTTAAACATGCGCTTGATTATGCGGGAAAAGCGGAGTCTGCTCAGGAGGGGCTGTAGAATCTTTAGAAGCCTCGGGACGTGTTTCGAGTAATGCTCAGCAATTTCGTAGTTCAGCCGCCCAATCTCTTCCAATGGCATTCCACGGGCTTTCAGGACCTTGTAGAGGGCCAGGCTCATCGCTGACTTTGGCAAAATATCCGAGAACCGGTTCTTTCGTCCGCCAACATACGGGATCTGCGGTATGAGATTTTCAAAGACATCCTTGGTTTCGTCAATCACAGTATCAAGAGTCGCATCATCGAAGTATGCTTTGCCTGCCTCTCTCACTGACTTGCTCATCTCATCGAAGTCCTTGAGAAGCTTTGGTTTCATAGAGATGTAGTAGTTGGAGTGTTTCTTGTCACTCAACGGGAGCCCCTGACGAGAGTTATGAATGTCCAGCCTTTAACCTTTCGAGGCGCGCCATCAATACAAGACTCTGCGTCAGATTCTACGCGAGAATTACGATTGCATCGATGAACAGCTCGTATTCCTCATCCTCATCAAGGTTCTTAATCAGCGCACGTTCTACCTCGAAGTCACCTCTGATCTCAAGGAGTTTTGACTGGTACAGGATTTTGACTCCAACGTTAGAGAGGAGCGTATTCAGATCATCCGGCATCTTGATGTCCTTGTCACATGTCAGCAGAATCACGCGATCAGTGTGATCTGTGAGCTTGATTGCAGCCTTGATTGATGGTTCTCCCGTGTAAATTACTAGGGTTCGCTGATCGTCAAATACAGTCGGGTCGCCTATTGCTCGGTACAACCCGTTATTCTCAAACTCAGTCTTGCTCACGATGTGTTCTGTTTGAGCAATGTCATCACACTCAGACTCATCCACCTCTCCACTCTCCTTGCGGCGATAGCTTTCGATTGCCTCGTGCAAAGCATCCGCTGCCAAATTCGAACAGTGCAGTTTGATGGGCGGTAAGCCATCCAATTCTCCAGCTACATCATCACGCTTGACTTTCATTGCCTCATCCAAGGTCATTCCTTTGACCATCTCCGTGGTCATGCTGCTTGTGGCAATGGCGGAGGCGCAACCGAAGGTTCGGAACTTGGCATCCACAATCCTGTCATCTTTCACCTTGATGAAGACCTCCATAATATCTCCACATGTTGGATTACCAACGACTCCAGAGGCCACGTCATCTCCCTCGAGAGTACCAACGTTTCTTGGATTTCGAAAGTGATCCAGAACCTTTTCGGAGTACTTTGTTGACTTCATTAGTCATCACCTATTTTCTAGCCTTGTAGATTGGCGATAATTTTCTCAGGCGATTTACCACTTTGGGCACCACCTCGAGAGCCCGGTCGATATCGCTATCTTCATTGAAGCGTCCAACCGTGAACTGCAGTGAGCCGTGTGCCTCCTCATGCAACAAGCCAGTTGCTATTAATGTATGCGACGGCTCCAGGGTCTTTGAGCTGCAAGCTGACCCGGTTGATACTGATATTCCCTCATCTTTGAAAGAAATCAGTATCGATTCTCCCTCGATTCCATCGAATCTAAAGTGAGCGTTACTGGCAAGTCGTCCCTGGGGATGGCCATTAAGATAACTATCTGGAATCTCTTCTAGAATTTGCTTAATCATTCTATCCCGCCAACCCCTAAATCGCTTGACCTCGCTCTTCATTTCTTTCTTCATGATTCGCGCAGCAGCTTGCATGCCAACAATAGCTGGCATATTCTCAGTACCTGAGCGAAGCCCTTTCTCCTGTCCTCCACCCTGAATCACAGGGTTGGGGCGGGCTCCCTTCTTGATGTATAGAACGCCTAGGCCCCTTGGTCCATAGATGTCGTTGGACGATAGTGACATCAAGTCGATGTTGTCACGCTTGACATCCAGATCAACTGCACCCTCGGCGGCCACTGCGTCGGTGTGAAACTTAATTCCTCTCTCCCTAGCGAGCTTTCCGATTTCTGCAACTGGCTGGATTGTACCTATCTCATTGCTCGCATAGCCTATGGAGATCAGTATTGTTTGATCTGTGATTCTTCTTTCGAGTTTCTTAATGCTCACTCTACCATACCTGTCCACGGGTACTCGTGTAACATTGAAGCCCTGCATCTGTAGGTACTTGGCAATGTTAAGGATAGAGATGTGTTCAACCTCGGATATGATGACATGGTTGCCCTTTCTCTTGTTCTTCAGCATGTATCCTAACAGGGCGAAGTTGTTGGATTCAGTCGCACCAGACGTAAAGACAATTTCATCGTCGTCAGCATTGATGAATTTCGCAATCTCCCTTCTGCTCTCTTCCAGTGCATCTGTGGCAATGTCACCCACTTTGTGTAGCGCTGAGGGATTTCCAAACTTCTCGGTGAAGAAAGGAATCATCTCATCTAGGACTCTAGGGTCGACTGGTTTCGATGACTGGTAGTCCAGATAGATTTCAGGGCGAGAGGTATTCATCTTGGTACGTCACCTTACTTCAATCTGCGAATCAGGAAGCGCTGCACGCCATCGTCAAGTTTCTCATAGGAGCTGAGTTCATGACCTGTGCGCTTGCAGAACCTCTTGATATCCGACTCTGCGCCTGGATCATCAGCAAGCAGCTCTAGAATCTCTCCAACTTCGACAGAGTCAATCGATTTTCGTGTCTGCAGGAGCGGCATAGGACAGAAGAGTCCCACGCAGTCCAAGGTCTTGACTGGTTCAGCATCATTCATCCCGATAACACCTAACCATCGTTAAGTTCAGGCTAGACTCGCCTTTGAACCTTATAACTTTTAGGATAGGTCTGACAAGAATCAGAAGCATTTTCAAGAGGGTACAACACCGCGGATGCTATGCCCGACTTCACGAAACTTATGAGGCGAGCACGTGATGACGTACATCTCTGCATTGGGATCTGGTCCGATTTGCTTGGGTCGGTTTATGGCGACAGCTTGGTTTGTGCCTACTCGAAGGGATCGGGTGTGAAGCCGTGGGACGGTGAAATCGACTATGTCCCTCTCATCAGTGACGTGGACATCCATGTCCATCTGAAACCAGAGTTTCCCATCACCACTGATGATGTCAATTCATTCAAGTTGGCAATGAAAACCTCTGTGGAGTATGAGGAGCGATTCTTGGAAGCGAGTCCAGAGCACCTACATATCCCACGAACTCAGATTACTTTCGTCCGGATGCTTGAAGATATGATCAGTTATGTTGCCCCAAGAGCATCGGAAGTCCAGATGCTGATTGGTCGCTTCAAGGATACCAAGCCACTCTCAGCGGAGCGAATTCGCGAGATAGACTACGAACAGCTCCTCTCCATGAAGCCATTTCTTGAGGACATTCCGAGAACGCTCATAGACCGTACTGGCCTTGACCTGTGGAACCTGCTTCGACGCCTTACGTGGCGAGTTTCCCCCTCACCTGTCAGACTAATCACTCAGAAACACGAAGACCCGTATGAGGTGTGGACATGGAACCGCACCAGAATCCTATCTGAGCTCGAAGCGATGGATTATGATGGGGTTGCACAGGATTACAAGGACTTCTATGATGCAGGATGGTGTTTGTTCCTCTCAGATTTCAGTGACTCAGGTCTCTATCGCGAGATGATTGAACATGGCTACCACCTGCTATGGGGCTGTGTTCGAGAGGTACAAGAAACTGCAGACTAACCTTTCGCATCTTCTCCAATAAGTTCCTATCAGTTTGAATGGCCTTGCGTATTTCTAGCATATCTGTTTCTCCATCTTGACTCATTTGGTTTCCGCGCTGCCCTGCGTTCTCTCTTGCTCTAGCTCTTGATGCATGGCCCGGCATCTACCATGCCAGAGAATCTCATAGTCCTCAGCACTGATGATTCTGTCGCGAAGGTCAGGGATTCCGCGAATATCAGCTTCCTTGCACCACTCGACGCATATTCTGTACTCCTCCCAATCCATCTCCAGATCTTCCCACTCACATAGAATATCGGAGTGTCCTTTCAGGTACCATGCAAGGGCTCTCGTGTGTCCATCCGTGGATATCATCTCCCCATCTAGCTCCTTGATTGGCACTGGTGGGATCTTGTGCGCTTCATCCTTGTCGAAGGCCTCCAGGATTCTATCGAGTTTCTTTTGACTAATGTATAGTTGACTGGGCTGAATGTCCTCAAGGTTCATTCGAAACGTGGTCATCGATTTTCTTGGCTCCGCCACACTGGACAATCAACTCTTGGGCTTTATGTTTCCTCTTGTGGATACTCGCATCAAGGGCAATCTATTGAACCCCTTCAATTTCCATTTGAGGACATTGTCACACATAGCTTCAAACTTGATGAGGCTCAGAAAGGCCTTGAGACCCAACGTGATCAGAAGTCACTGAAAGCTGTAATCAGACCACATGAATAGACAGGGAGCCAAGCGCATGGATCACCAACTTGAGATTGAGAAGAGTCAGCAGGCATGTAAGATACTTGACGAACTCGATATCGCATCTTGGCTTGTCTGGGCCCGTGAGACCTCTCAGACTCCAGACCCAGTTCTGGAACTAATCCTGGGCAGTGATGTGGTTTGGCAATCTGCTTTCCTCTTCACCAAGGATGGTGACAAGGTTGGTATTGTTGGAAACTTTGATGCTGACGCAATCAATGCAAAGGGCATCTATGACCGAGTTGTTCCGTACACCGAGAATATCAGAGACCACTTGGTTTCAGAACTCGATAGATTCCGCCCTCGTCAGATTGCAATAAACTTCAGCAAAGA
>DAOVDG010000137.1 GCA_030669595.1 Candidatus Thorarchaeota archaeon | reverse complement strand
TTATGATGTTGTAGTTGTTCGATGACAAAATGTTATAACAACGCCGTCTACAGCGAGCTCAGTGATTAGCATGATACCTTTTGCCAAACCCATTGTCGGAGATGAGGAAATCGAAGCCGTTAAGAGCGTGCTTAAGTCGGGCATGCTCGCGGAAGGTAAGGTTGCCCGGCAGTTTGAGGGTGAATTTGCCAAATACGTGGGTACAAAGTTTGCAACCGTAACGAGCAATGGCACAACCGCACTAAGCACGGCGCTCGAAGCACTAGGTATCCAGCCGGGAGACGAAATCATCACAAGTCCTTTCACGTTCATAGCTTCGGCGAATTCAATCGCAATGCTTGGAGCTGTCCCGATATTCGTTGACATCAAACGGGACACATACAATATCGACCCAGATCTAATTGAGGCCGCGATAACTGCCAGAACCAAGGCCATCATGCCCATTCACATCTTCGGAATGCCTGCGGACATGAAGCGCATCATGGAGATTGCCAGCAAGCGCGATCTGCTTGTTATCGAAGATGCCTGTCAGGCGCATGGATCTACAATTGATGGCAAAATGGTTGGCTCATTCGGTCACGCTGGAACATACTCATTCTACGCCACGAAGAACATGATGACCGGCGAGGGCGGGATGGTTACAACAAATGATGAAGAGCTGCTTGACCGGATGTTGAGTATCAAGAATCATGGACGGGGAAAGCAAGGGGGCTACAGTCATTTCCGCATTGGCTACAATAGTCGAATGCTAGACATGGTTGCTGCCATTGGCCTTGAACAACTGAAGAGAATGCCCGATGTGGTCAGGAAGCGCCGAACAACAGCACAGATGTACAATAATCTTTTCTCGGAGTACGATTCGGTCAGACCTCAAGTAGCAGACAAGGGTTTCAAATCAGGTTATCACTTGTATGCCCCCCGACTGCACTCTGACAAGATGAGCCGCGATCAGATGGTTCAGGCACTGCGAGACAACGGTGTCGGATCCAGAGCTGTTTATGCTATCCCCTGTCACAGGCAGAATACATACCTGGATATCAGCAAGTGGCGTTGGGCCAAATACATAAACTATCCAGATTACTCGAAAGTAAGCTTGCCCATCTCAGAAGAGGTGGGTGCCACGCATTTCGACATACCAGTTCATCCAATGCTGACCGAGGATGAGATAGAGCACATCTGTACAGTGCTCCGCAAGTTTTCCGCCTAGGATTCTGGGTCGAAGTACCAAAGTATGTCTTTCAAGCTCTCAGAACGTACAGTTACTGTGGCGGCCTTGCTCACATCTTCGCTCTCAGGGTTGCCAACAGCTCTAGAAGTCTTGAATAACTTGAACACTTATTAGATAGTCGTCTGATGAAACACCATCATGGGCATGAAATCGCGCTTTTCCATATTCGTCCCGTGGTTGAAGTGTCTTTATTAAGAGAGAGAAAAGGGAGTCATTGTGTCGCGAGGCAAATCACGAATCCTCCATCCAGATAGAGCAATGCGACAAGCGAAAACGGCAGCAATGAGTACTCTTCTTCGCCTTATCAGACGAGGGACTGATGAACTCCCTGAGATATATGAACGGTCATGGGCGCTCTGGGAAAAGGCGAAGACCAAGAGAGAAACACTGAGTCGTGCAAGAGATCCAGATCGTTTTGTGCCTGTCTGTGATGTTGAGAAACACCTCAGGAAGAACTTCCTAACAGTAGTCTTCAACACAACAGCACTCTATGGAAACACAGAGACCAAGAGAGTATACTCTTGGCATGATGGAACAATAGGACCTTTGAATACTCTCCTGAACATAGCTGGAGCCCGGCTCAGATTTCTAGCCATGACACGATATCCCTTTCCCAAACCTGATAGGATAGAGGTCAGAAGAGCGACAAAGGCAGAAGATGAATACTTCCGATGGCATTCTGCATATGGGGGCTCAAGGCATCGACCAACAGTCATTGTCACTCACCCTCTTCTTCCGTCACTGGACTTTGTGGATGCCATTCGAGGACATCTAGTAGAGCTTTGCAGGCAGTGTTTCATCCACTCAGTTCCTACAAGTGATGCTTCTCGATATATCAATCTCCTAATCTTCAGGCTTCGTCCATTACTTGATCGGTTCTACATGGCAGGCTTTGACCAAAAAAAGAGAACGGTCAAGTTTGCAGAGAGAGCTGAAACAGAACTTGCCTTTGTAATCGGGATGATTAAGGGGCAGCACGGTACTAGAGCTGGTTTTCCTATACGAGTGACAGGAGAACGAGGTCTTGAGATTGATTCAACTCTCGACATAACAGAACTAATAGATATGGTTGATGACTCCAGAATCAAGACAACTCTGAAACGATTGGCACTGAAAAGGAAACTGATTGTTGACAAAGACGTAGCCCAACTCAGTCACGAAATGGTAAAGGTGGCCTCACGCGTTGGAACAAGAGCGCATGAACGAATCTCATGGGGAACAGTCAAGCCATTCTCAGCTATGAGCATCATGCTCAATGGTGATTATTTGGCTCGTGATAGGACCGGCTACATCTTGGCAGCAGAGGTCCCTGTGTATTCAGGACGTGGGAGAGCAGACTATGCCCTCTTCGTTAGAAAGACTACGGGTTATGAGGCGGAAGAATCTAGCTCCTCACGTGGATTATGGTCTCCTGCACTTGTCTTGGATCTTAAGACTAAATCATCATTTGACTGGGGGATTACTGGGAAGACCCAAGACCAACAAGGATCCATTGTCGTAGACCTACCACTCAAGAGAAGAAAGCTGACTGATGACGAGTGGGAAGTCACAGTCAAGACCACGCCCTCTTCATACGAGAAGCAACAGATTGAGTCCTATGCAGATGGACTACTTCAAGAGTATCGAACTCTTGCACGAGAGGATTCAGAACCTCCTGCTTCGAGACTGAAGGGAGTCATCCTCATTGACGGTTCTGAATTTCCCACAAGAGTACGACGACTACTACCAAGATTCATCAAGGCTGTATATGAGCAAGTCCGTGAAGACATCTGGGAGATGCGAGCCAGGACGCCAGGAAGTCAGTTGTCATACCCACGAATGTTGTTTGAACCCACACTCAGATGGTCAGTCAAGACTAGACTTGCCATTGTCACATTCCCCTTCAAGGTACCAATAGACGGAGCAATTCAGAGTATACTCCCCACACCATCAACACAGTCAACGCTTCATGAACCTGACCCATTTGAGAATAGAAATGAAGACTCACGACACTTTATTCTGTACCTGACTGCTGACTCCTTAAGCTCGCCTGGAGATAGTGCTGGATGGATTGGACAACACTGGCATGGATTACAATTCGCACACAAGTGTGCTCAAGAGCATGGATATGAGAGGGTGGCATGGGTCGACCTTGCAGGAGAGCTCACAAATGAACTATGTCGACCGTCCATGCTACGATTGGATTTTCACCACCGAGAGATTCGCCAATTCTATGATGACATTCACTTCATTGACCTCTCAACGGAGATTGAGAATGCCCTGTTTTCAGGAGGGGCAGTACCTTTAGTTGAAGCGATTAGGGAACGAATCAAGAATTATGATCTTATCTTAGCGTCTGGCATCGATACTATTAGATCAATAGCCCCAACGGAACTTGAAGGCCTCATTGATACGCTAGCCATCCATGTTGCTGAAGCCACATCACAACCGGCAACATGCACAATATGGTTTGGAACCCCTTCTCTGCTAGCCACGGGTTCCAAGTTGTACAAACGTCAACAACTTCGACCATTCAGATTCGACTCACCACTCCAATCCTACATCGATGAGATAGTGATGAACGTGTCTTTTCCTCCAAGAAAGGGCGGTAGTGAAGTTCCCAGGTGCGACTATGCGCGAGGACTTGTGTCTGTGACCCCAGACACGAAAAAAGGCCTAGATATTAGCACGATTGGAATTCCACCCTTGATTGGTTGGTCAAAACAATTTCTGTCGCGAGATCTCTCTGATGATGAACTGATAATGAAGGACAAGCTAAGACACCGACCACATGGTACTTCTCGTTGGTTGAAGACCATGGCCAGCCCTCCATTCAGTGAGGACATGGTCATGGAACTGTTTCCATTCGTAAGACCTTGGCTTCAGAAATCCAAGACCTTACATACTAGGAAGATTGACCAGAACTTAGAGAGTCTAAGGGTCAAGAAGACAAGACTTGGAAAGAGAAAAAGAATTGCAGGATACAAGGGTGTCTTATCCCGGCTCACGTTCTCAAAGGACTTATGCATACCATCTAGTAACAAGTGTCATCGAGACTCCAAGATAAACGCGAGAAGAAAGTATCGAACTACAAAGCTAGAACTCGAACCGTTGAAATCAATCTCGCTTCCTCCCCGCGATACTGGGTTGACCTACAGTGGATTCTCAAGTAGAGAAGCTGAGACGATTGAACTCGCAAGATTGCAGGAAGTGAGAAGACTTCTTCTAGAGTTCAAAAACAGCTCTAGTCCTTTGATTGAGCATTGCAATGAATTCGTGAGAGTTCTCGCTGATGCCGTGAGACTTCCACCCATGAAAACACTGCGTAAGATCTCGGACTTCTTCAAGAATAGCAGATACTCCAATCAGATTTGGCATAGACTGACTTGGTGTCGGGACTGGTTGGATGGATGGCCTATGCCTGCAGGTATGAAACAAGACCTCGCTACGCTGCAGTCCAAGAGAAAGGACATTCTCCTGTTCTATGGTAACTATCTGATAATGATGATAGCAAGCCTGACCGAGCAATTTGCACTCTATCAGACAGAGATTCAAGCTCTCTGGGACATGGTCAGACCCTGGGTCACGATGCAGATGGGAGCAAGACCTAGAACAGGGACCAGACCATACTCGAAATATGATGCTGCATCTGTGTATGAGCAACTCTGGGCCAAAGCACGATACTGGAATAATACTCCCTCACCAGCTACGACTGCACTATCGAATGTGAGATATGGATTGCGTGTGGACATCAAGACACCCAATCCTGGGTCATATCGTTGGTATATCTTTGAAGAGGGTCCATATGACAACAGGTTCATCACAGGATGTATCAAGTTAGATACTGAGAAATGGGGCTCAAGATCATTACTCAGGGCTAGCACAGTTTCCCCACTTGATGAGATAGGTGCTCTCGCAGAGTTCAAAATCAAAGAGAGTGAAGTTCGACCCATTGTGATCACCAGACATCAGGGGATAGATATCCTCTATGAGGCTGATAGACAACTCCACGGTAGAAACAAACTCAAGGACCTCACTAACTCTGACCTATTTGACTGGCATCCTATAGGAATGGTACGTTATGGAACTAGGTACAGGGGAGCACTTGCTCGATTAAGGTACATCAAGGTGATCACACTAGGGATGAGATA
>DAOVDG010000094.1 GCA_030669595.1 Candidatus Thorarchaeota archaeon | reverse complement strand
CCGGTCTTCTTTTTCTTGGATGATTGGCATGATTGCTTTGCCAGTCAAATCGCCGCACATCATCGCAACATCAGCCTTGAAGATTTTCGGAGCTTGACACATCTTCTCCCAAGTCTGTTGGCTGCCATGTGGGTCGCATGCATGAAAAATTCTCATTTCAATACCTCAAGTGTTCATTCTACACTACCGCATAGGATTATCCGTGAGGGGTCAAAAGCGAGTTAAGAGTTTAATGGTTTGGCTGCTATTGGCCACTTTAACAAAGGCGCAGTCTGTCAGAAGATATTAAAGCCACACAGTTCTATTGCTGATATTACCTCCCGTTCTGGAGATAGGAGACTGATTGGATGTCAGGCAAGTACGGTGAAATGAAGGACGATTTTCTTGAAGAAGCCATGAGACTCGTAGCAGCCGCAGAAGAGAACGATGTGCCGTTACGAATCATGGGCTGCCTTGCGTTCAGAATCAAGGCACCCGATTATGTCGACCTTCACAAGAAGATGGGTCGCGAGGTCACAGACATCGATTTTGTGAGCCTCTACAAACACCGGAAGAAGATAATCAACCTCTTCCGGGACGAGCTGGGTTACCACTGGGTTCCTCCTAGCTTTGCGAGGGCTACAACGCTCAGAGACCTCTTCATTGACCAGAATCGCCAGAGAAAGATCGACGTGTTCTATGATCAACTGGACTTCTGCCACAATATCGATTTCAAGAAGAAGAAAAGGCTTGAGAAAGACGCGCCCACAATTCCCTTAGCAGAGCTGTTCCTTGAGAAAACACAGATTGTTGAGATTAACGCCAAGGATTTGAAAGATCTCATAATCACGTTCCTTGCCTACGATATCAGCGAAACAGACGACGATAGCGAAGTCAACGGGTACTACATAGCGCAGCGCTTTCGTGATGATTGGGGTTTCTACTATACTGTGACAACTAATATCCAAAAGCTGATTGACTTCGTGCCCACAGTGGAACTACTGACACAGGAACAGAAGGACTTGGTTGTGTTCAGAGCCCAGAAGCTTAGGCAGCTGATTGAGAACGAGCCAAAATCCGGAGGTTGGAAGCGACGGGCGAAAATCGGAACGAGAAAGCGCTGGTACAAGTTTGTGCATTCTATGGAAGGTGTTAGGAAGTAGAATAGCTCCAGACGCTGGTTTGAATAGACATTGAAGTGATAAAGCATGAAGATGTCCAGACAGAATGCGTATGACATGCTGATTGGTGTGGGTATCCTAGGGACAGGCGGTGGGGGCGACCCCGTCGGTTTCGGGAAACCCATGGTTGACTGGGATTATCAAAGAGATAGAGTCTATGAGCTGACGGATCCCAAGGAGGTGAAAGATGACGCCTTCATCGTCTGTGGGGGCTACATGGGTTCCGTGAACGCATTCACCTCCATAGGTGATATGCTTGAACAATGGGAAACCCGATACGAACTCCACGAGGCAATGAAGATATCCGAGAAGATTGCGGGGAAGAAAGTCGACCACTTGGTTCCCTTTGAACTAGGCGGCACAAACACGACTGTGATGCTTTCCCTCGCGGCACGGACAGGGATTACCACAGTCGACGGAGATGGTCTCGGACGCGCGGCGCCGGAATCGCAGATGATTTCGTTTGTGGGATATGGTATCGAGTTGTGCCCAATGCCGGTTGTTTCCAAGGGTGGCAGCATTGTGATTGTGGAGAAGACAAGCAGTCCTGCACTCGCTGACGAAATCGGCAGATTTGCTGTGGTCAATGATGGTGGCGCAGGTGCCAATAACCATTACCACCAAAGCGGTGCACAATTGAAGAAGAGCGTGATTCCAAACAGCATTAGCAAGTCCATTGAGCTAGGCGAGGCTGTACGGGATGCCAATGAGAGAGGCACCTCACCTATCGACGCTTTCCTAGATATTATGAGTGGCCAGAAGCTGGTCACGGGCACTATTGAGGACGTCAAGGGAGAAGACCGCGCAGGCCATTGGCACGTCACGGTGACTATCAAGTCTGAGGATATCAAGGGCAAGCTGAAGTTGACAGTCAAGAACGAATACATGATGGCGACTTGTGATGGCGAACCGGTTGTTATGTTTCCAGACCTGATTTGCTTACACTACCCGGAGAATGGTCATGGCGTTATGAGCTCCGCATTGAAAGAAGGCATGAAGGTCGTGATTACGGCAGTGCCAGCTCACGAGCGGCTCCGCTATGCAGGGAGCACAAAGATTGGCAAGAAGGCATTCTCACCAGAGCGATATGGCCATCCTGAGCTCGAATACAAGCCTATGGAAGAAATAGTCGGTAATTTACACTAGGCGTCATCTTTTTCTTTTCCCTCTCCCTTCCATTTTGCAGTCGGACTGGTGAAGATTATTGAAACGCATAGCGCTGATTGGTGCAACAGGCGTCGATTGGATGGTCGATGAGAAGAAGAAGTCCTTTGTCAAGCTACACACCCCTCAAGGGTACGATATCGGACACTTCGTGCCACGCCACGGAACTCACAGCGTTGAATCACTTGTTGATGAAGCCTATAATGCTCCATTCATCCTTGAGCAAGTGGTAAAGGCCTGCAAAGAAGATTATGATGCGATAGTGATTGACTGTGCGTGCGATCCAATTCTTGACGCTGCGAGAGAGGTCTCGAACGTGCCAGTCGTGGGCCCTAGGAACGCCTCACTGCACCTTGCATTAACACTTGGTACAAGATTCAGCATAATCACTGTCCAAGGTGACTCTCTCAAGAGATGCATGGAGGCAGGAGTCCACAAGGAGGGACTAGAGCCATTCTGTGCAAGTGTACGCTATCTAACTCTGCCTGTTCTTGATATCGCAAAACGTCCAGCTGATGCTCAGAAGGAGCTCTTGGAACTTAGCAGACAAGCCGTTGAGGAAGACGGCGCAGATGTCATTGTTCTGGGGTGCACAGCACTCTCTCACGAAATTGACCTTAAACCAATCGTGCAGGAGGTTGGCGTTCCAATTCTTGATCCATTCATTGTGGCAATTAGGATGGCTCAGCTACTGATAGAGTCTGGACTCAGCCATAGCAAAGTAGCATACCCCCAACCTCCTCTGAGGGACGTAAACGAAGACCCTTCACTCAAGGGGGCTTTTGACGGGCTATTGAAATCCTGAGTGTACTGGATCTCCTATCTGTTTGATCGTGAGAATAGTGGAACCATGACTAGAAGCGCTACTAGTGATAATCCCGTAAGCATCAGATACGGCAGTGTCAATCCGAATCCCATGAGCCAACCTCCCACGATTGGCCCAATGAAGAGTCCAACTCCTGCCATACTCTCAACCAAGCCTGCGTATGATCCCTTCTCGAATTCGGTAGCAGACACAATGAGATAGAGGGCGCCAAGATAGCTAAATCCTACTGCCACACCTGAAATGACCATGGCCACAGTGAAAGCCCAGATATCCACGAACAGAAAGAACATGATGCCTGAGATGGCTGAAAGAATAGCACCAAGCACAATCACTTTGATCATGTGCTTTTCTCCCATTTGTGCGGTCACGATGAAGCAGACTGTTCGAGCTGCGTTCCATACTAGAAGTAGATTACCAAAATCCTCTCTGACAAATGGATGCCCCAGAATAATTAGAGTTTCAATGTACGTAGGGAAAAGGGCCAGGATTACTGTTGATACAACTCCCCAGAGAATTAAAGAGATGTAGGAGGCAATGAATCTCGGACTGGTCTTCGAGTGTATCTGCTCTGGCTGCGAATCAACAGATCCTCTGTTATTCGGGCATTCGTTCTCTCGCCTAGGTGTCTTTCTCCTGTAGCCCTGAATGAAACCAGCGATAACAACTAGCGACAGCAGCTCCACTGCGAGGATGATGTATATGCTTGAGAGTTCACCATATGCCCCTGCCATGTAGGCGATAATGAATGGAGGGAGTATCATTGATGCACTCCACGCTGTCGAGAAGTTGCCAAGCGCGGCCGCCTGCGCTTCGGGATTAAGCTCTGCCACCATGCCTTCTATTGTGGGGGCGATGAACCCGAAGACAAGTCCTTCAATGGCACGTATCACGATTAGATGAATTGGTGCGATAGAGGGGAGCAGGTATAACGAGATAACCACAATGTAAGCAGCCGTTGATATGGTCAGTGTTTTTTTCCGTCCAATTATGTCGGAAATGCGTCCTCCGATGATTGGAGAGAACATGTACATGAAACCGAACATTCCCATTGCCAATCCTGACTCTAAGGATGTTCCTCCTAGGATTCCTGCATACCATGATGCGAAGACTTCTGTTGTTCCAAGCGTGAAAATGGTTAGAAAGGACGCAATGTACCCGACAATCCTGTTTCTCTTCTTGGCAGCGTCTGGAAGGTCGGGTTCCCCCTCTATATCGAGGCAAAATGGTTCGTAGGATTCCTGCTCGGTCATCTCTTCCAACTCCGGGTCAAAGTCATACCTGTTTGCTGAACCTAGGTCAAGTGTGGTGCTATCTTCTCGCCGATAAGATTCGCCAAGACAATTGGGTCCGTTCCGGGAACTGGAAATGCTACAGGCGTATTTGCCCCCGCATTCACTATTTCTTGGATTTGTCTGATGCAGGACTCAACATCGCCCACAACGCAGAGCGCCTGTATTGCTTCATCTGATATTAGTTCAGCTACATCCTTTCCTTCTTCAGCAGCTTTCAGGTATGATGCCGTTTCATCCACGGTCACTCCTGCGTGCTCCATCAGAGGGCCGCCACCTTGCGAGTGTGGGAGATAGAGTTTTGCGAAATCCTTGGCTATTTTCATTGCCTTGTCAAGATCATCATTGACCACCATAGGAAGATAGGAAACCATCTCGAAGTCCTCGATACTTCGGCCAGCTTTCTTGGCACCTATCTCTATTCGTTCCCAGGCGAATTTCACGTAGCTTGGTGTATTGAAGATGGAGAGTATAACTCCGTTACCAATTTCACCTGAAAGCTTGAGACCCATCTTACCTTCGAACGCGAGGTAAATCGGGGCGTCCTTCCTCACTGGCTCGAAGATTAGTTTCACGTCTTTGGTTGTGAAGAACTTCCCTTCGTGCGTGATGCTTTCGCCCGTCATTATCTTGCGAACAACTTCAACGCATTCACGTGTTCTTGACAGCGGCTTCTTGAAACTGAATCCCATTTGGGACATCCAGTAGGGAACACCAGATCCTAAGCCGAAAACCGCTCGTTTGTTACACATCTCATCGATTGTCGCAAACTCCATGGCAATGAGTGCTGGATGCCTTGAGTATGGATTTACGACTCCTAGGCCGATTCTGATTCTTTCAGTTGCCATCGAAGCGGCAGCCATGTACGGAATCCCGCCGCGAAAGAAGTAGTCCTCAGCGAACCAAACAGACCCTAAGCCCATTCGCTCGCAGGTCTTGGCCAGTTCAACAGCTTCTCTTACCGGGAAGACCCCAGTCATTGCTAGTCCGAATTCCTTGTATCCCTTCATTTTCAAATCACCAGCGGTTCATATATCGAATGAAATGGGGGGAGGGACGCCGCCTTCCCTCTCTATGGTAATCTATCTATCTTGTCTAAGTAGTCGGCCACATCCTTAAGGCCAAGCTTTTCGTAAGTATTTCGATACGGCCAGCTTGTCTTCAAATCCCATTCATGCTGCGCGTAGTATAGGTCAAGCATTCCATCAAGCTCTTCTTGGGAGTTCATTGCACCTTTCAGTGGTCCTGAGGCTGCCCCCTCATTCATGAGTCGCCACGGCAAATTGTCGTGCTCTCTTGTTGCTCCACGTGTGATATTGAATGCCTTTTCCAAGGTGACGACACGACGTCCAGTGAACATCATCTCGTCTTCAGTCATTGATATTCCCGTGGCCGCATCGTAGAGTCTAGCCATGTTATCTGGATTCACACCGTACGCTGCGGTGGATGTGAACACACAGAAGCCGAGTGCTTCAGTGATCTCGTAGCAATCTTCGTGCCACCGCACTATTTCTGCTCGGTGCTCTGTGAAGTGTGGCGCCGCCCACTTCTTGTCACCGGTGACTTTCTCTACCAACGCAACGGCCTCGGGACTGGCACCAAACTCCGCAAAGGTTTCGGTCATTAGATGGTCGTTGCCTCTAGGGTTGACTGCAAACGCCAGCGCGTACGCCTTGGCTGAACGCGTTTCAACATTGGACTGCTCGAGCCCTTTTGCATTTATAATTGCCCACTTGTAGGAGTCCTGTCCCACCTTCTTGGTGGCTATTTTGAGACCATCTGCAAGCAGATTTCCCAGCTTGCCCTTGCGGAGCGCCATGGCCTCGATTGTCTTCAGCAGCTCAGGAATCTTGCCCCAGCCGAGTTCAAGGCCATCTGTATCGTCCTTCGTGAGAACGCCTCTCTCATAGCTCTCTATCGCCCACTGAGCCACGCCGCCCGCAGTTATTGTGTCCATACCCAGCCGATTGCAGAATTCATTGGCCATGATTACTCCTTCCGTGTCAATGACTCCTGGGCCATTTCCCAGAGCTCCGAAGGTTTCATACTCGGGGCCTCCGCTCGCGATCCCTGCATTAGGTCCGCTGTCTATCGTTGAGTAACGGTGGCATCCGATGGTACAAGCAAAGCATGCCACTCTTCTCTTGAGATAGCCCTTCTCGACCAAACACTGTCCACTTATCGGATATACGTTTTCTGTGTAGCCTGTCTGCCAGTTCCTACCCGGGAATGCGTGAAGCTCATTTACAGCAGCAATCGACCCTGAAGACCCAAACTGATGAAGGGATACAGCGCCACTATCTGCCTTCAACAGGTCTCTCATTTCTTTGGCAATCTTTGCAAATCTCTTGGCGTCCTTGACTCTAACAGGTTTGCTTCCTTTGACGCTGATTGCCTTTAGGTTCTTCTTGGCCATGACCGCAGCCCCTCCTCCTCTTCCTGCGGCGTGGTACAACGAACACTGGATGGAGGCGCCTCTAACAAGATTCTCTCCCGCTGGGCCAATGTAGAGTCCCCTTGAGTCTTCACCATGCCATTTCTTCAGGAGCGCGTCCGTCTGGATCATGTCCTTGCCCCATAGATCCTTGGCATCAAGGATTTCGACTTGGTCGTCCTCTATGAAGATGTATGAGGGCTTGTCAGCTACACCATGCACAACTAGGTGATCGTATCCTGCGAACTTCAGTTCAGCACCCCAGTGACCACCAGTATTCGACTTCAGATACAGGCCTGTCGTACAACCGACAGTTGTCACGGATGTTCTGCCTGAAGCAGGTGCGGTGGTACCAGTCACTGCTCCTGGAGCATAGACTAAGATGTTACGCGGGTCATCCCAAGTTATTTCAGGGTCTTTGCAATAGTCCCAGAGGATTCGGGCGTTTATGCCTCTAGAGCCCACGTACAATTTTCTCCATTCTTCTGGCAAGTCTTGTGTCCAGATCTTATTCTTGCTGAGGTCCACATGTAGAATCTTACCTTGATGACCGTACATTTGCTAGGCAGCCTCCTTCTTCAGTTTACGATACACGGCCATTCTCGCAGATCGCAGTTTTCTCTTCTTATTGACCGTGTCGTCTGTCTTATCCACCCACTCGAGCGCACCAGGTACGCAATGTTGCACACAGTACGGATCGCCACCACAGAGATCGCAAATCATTGCCTTTCCAGTTTCCGGATGCAACCGTATTCCATGGTACGTACATACATCGACACAGGTGCCGCATTCAGTGCAGGTTTCTGCATTGACTGTGATTATTCCTGTTGTTTCATCTCTGGTTAGAGCACCTTCAGGGCATGCGTCAACGCATGGATACGTATCACACTGCTCACAAAGAAGTGGAATCCCGAGAGCTATGACCTCTTTCTTCAGGATCTTGATCCTGCCCCTGTTAGGGTCGAACAAGCCCTCCTTAGTGAGAGAACAGGCTAGCGAGCATTGCTTGCAGCCTGTGCATTTGTCCATGTCGACAAGTAGCATTTTCGCCATTGGTTTCTTGTCTCCTGTTGAATTATTAAAGCGGAGCTAATATGCTTGAAGCCTCCATTTTAATCATTCCTTTAACAATTCAACTACTTCATTTTAGCTTGGGCTGCATTCTCGGGCTAATGCCGCCTCCCAATGGCGGAATGTTTCCACGAAGGACGCCCCCAAACTCCGACGGACGATGAAGTAAGGAAATCCTGAACGGCAACAGAGATAAACGATATGATTCGTCAAGAACTTGAGGTGGAGCCCTTGGTGGATGCGGAAAAAAAAGCAGAGCGCCCAGATGAACTCGTGATAGACTCAAAATCATGGAGCCGCGGGGATGAAATCAAGGAGAGCCTTCACACTCTGATCTCTCATCATCCGCCTTCTCACTTCGGGCACTGTCATAGGCTCTCTTTCATGGGCCGTTCAGTGTATTTCTGTAGTCGCTGCACCGGGATATATGGGGGACTAGCAATCGGGGTCGGTGTTATGGCTGTTGCAGGCATCAGTCTGGGCACAACATGGGAAGAAACCTGGCTCTGGTTCCTCATAGCATTGGCTCTGGGCTTCTCGACGGTTACTGACTGGGTGTCACAACGACTCACATCTCGCAAGACCACCAATTTCGTTAGGTTATCAACTGGTCTTCTCAGCGGGCTTGGGCTTGCCATTGTATTCGTCCTAGGCAATCTCTTGTACATGCTTGTGACATTGGCAGTGATGATGCTCTCGGTTGGGCTTGTGGGCGTCATGGAGGCCCGGATGTATCGGCATCAGAGTTTCGATTCGGATTCAGAAGATGAGTAAGCTAAACGTTGATTCATTATTCAGATGCGGCTGACCTTTGTTATGATGTTGTAGTTGTTCGATGACAAAATGTTATAACAACGCCGTCTACAGCGAGCTCAGTGATTAGCATGATACCTTTTGCCAAACCCATTGTCGGAGATGAGGAAATCGAAGCCGTTAAGAGCGTGCTTAAGTCGGG
>DAOVDG010000119.1 GCA_030669595.1 Candidatus Thorarchaeota archaeon | reverse complement strand
CTCCAAATCATACGATGCAGCCAAGACCCGCCGTTATCACTTCCTGCTCAACGAACTTATCAGCCTTTGCAATACTGTTCCTGACACCAGGTGCAAACACGGTCGCCCCGTCGATTTTCCCCTTCCCACTCTCTTTGTCCTTCTCGGACTCAAGTTCGACACGAAACTCAGCTATCGTGACTTCGTCGCTTTTGTAGACTTCAACCCATATCTGTCACAACGTCTTGGCCTTAATAGAACGCCAAGCTATTCTTCTCTCCACAAGGCCCTGAAGAGAATTGACACTCAGCTCCTTCACAGAATGTACGAACTCCTTGCCAGGAAGAGACCTCCTCCAGAGAACCTGGCCGTGGACTCCTCCGGGTTCTCTCACTCCACGGGTGGAGAGTGGTTCTCTGTGAGGTTAAGGAAGACCAGGAGAAGGCGTTTCCATGCGCTCCACAACGCTGTGGACACTGATACTCTATTGATCCATGCGACTCGGGTGAGAGGTAAGCCGGGAGGTGATCCAAGGTTCATGGTCCCACTGGTCAAGAGGGTTTCAAAGAGTAGTCTTGAGACAGTCTATGGTGACAAGGCCTACATCTCAAGGAGGAATGTCCAGTTCATAGCTGATGTGGGCGCATATCCCGCCATCGAGCCGAAGAGTAGTTCGAGAATCAACTCAAGGAGTCACTGGGCATATGGGAGGTTGATGAGGGAGTATCGAGCAGATCCTGAGGAGTGGAAGAGAGTTCACAGTTACGGAAAGAGGAGTCTTGTGGAAACCGTGTTCAGCATGATGAAGATGAGATACGGAGGAGGTCTGAGTTCGAGGGGTCGGATGGAGCGGCGGAGAGAGCTGTTGATCAAGGTGGTCCTGCACAACATCGAACGACTGAACTACCTGGAGTGTGCTCAGAGGTGATTTATTCCACAGGGCCCACTTTTTGGGCTCTATGGAATAAGTCGAATGACAGAATCCTACCATTGAATCCTCAGGGATGCTTGAATTGGTTCGGATTTTCTCCGCTCCAGATATCTATCAATCAATAGAAGTGATGCAATGCAATAGAAAGCAACCAGAATGACACATACCACAGTGCTACTTGGAATAACAACACCGCCCCCAAACATCTCTCGAATCACGTATCCCTCCCCTATCAACCTTCTACCGTATTGGTTGCCTGTTCTTGTACGGTATATGTTCCCATGCCATCCAACAGCCCAGCCATGTGTTTCATTGATGAAGTCTATAGCGCGCAGATTACCGCAGCGCGGGAGTACCTTTTGTTCATACCAGTTCAACCCCCCATCTGGAGTATGAACGACACCCATAACAGCCCCCACCATCCAACCCTGTTTAGGGTTGATGAATTCTAAATCCGTATAGTGCGAAGGTCCCAAACTTGAATGGGACACTCTACTGGGTGGATGTTTTTCAATCCAGTATTGCCCATCTATCATGTGTGAAAAACGGGTAAGGTAGCAAGCCCATCCCTCAGTTTCGCTCACTATTGCAAGACCACGGGCTGATTTGTTGAATTGCTGAGTCCAAGTCTGTCCCCCATCTTGGCTGTGGAATATCCCATCAAGACCCGCCGCCCACATCAGTTGTTCTCCAACAAAACGAATCTGGAAGACCCCTGTATCAAAGGGCCATGATTCGACAGGCGTCCAGATGTGCCCTCCATCTACAGTATAGAGAAGTTCCCAGTTTATACTTGTCCAACCATGCGTGGAGTTCTTGAATGCCACAGTGGGATTGTATTCATAAGCTGCTTTGTATTTTGGAAGGTCGATATTCCACGTTAAACCACCGTTAAGAGTGTTCAGGAGCCCTCTTCTTGTAGCAATCCATACTGTCTTGGAATCAACAATTTCGATGAAATTGGGCTGAACATCCGGGTTCGAATAGGACAGGGTCCACGTATCTCCTCCATCTTTAGTCTGCAGCACAACTCCACAGTCACGTTCCCCTGGCCCAGCATCTGCCATTCCAATTGCCCACCCGCGAGATGAATCGTAGAAGGCAATGTCGTAGAGAGCATAGGCCCACGGATTATTCAGTTCCTCCCAGATTCCCACTGGTTCTTTAACGTAGGTTTCCAGAGAAACGGTCAGGCAAACTGTCCCGACAATGGAGCATAGAAGGATGATCGAATAGAATCGGACTTTCGACCCCCTTGTTTGCTTCACTAGATACGGAACCGCAATCAATGGTTTGCCTTCCCCTCATCGTGATTAGTATCTCTTTGCTAATAATTTGTCCGAAGAGAGCAGCTTTGTGGAAAAAGCCCGTTAGTTTGCACTCGATGTAATCGATATCAGCATTCCTTCTTGCATTATTCGGTTTCGTCATACTCTTCAAAGACCGACCAATTCGGTGCGTATTCAATTGGTTCAAGGTCCCGCTCTTCCAGTTGCAGTCCCTCAGCTTCTGCGACTGCTAGCCGTAGCGTGTAAGACTTAGCACCCTCCCAGCGCAGGTAATCATTCAAGTCCGCAGAGAACTCACCTTGATACCGTCCACACTGTCCGCTACAAAACACCTTACTATTCTCGCGGATCTCAAGAATCCCACTACAGTATTTGCAGAAAGCCTCCATTCCATGGGCATGTAATCGGCCATCAATCAAGCGTACGAGAAAGACAGTGTCGTCGAGATTGCAGACGCCCCACTCCTCTCCTTCACGGGTTGTCTTCTGCCACAGTTGTCCTTTTGGACGCTCCCGCTTCACAACCACTGGAGGCTCAGGTTGACTGGCTTCTTTCTTCTCGGACTCGTCGAAGTCGGCCAGCCTTGTCTGTACAGAACGCCTCATGCAGTGATGTGCTTACAGGGACTGATAAACACGTAGACATGGACCGCCTGTGTTAGCTTGATAGATCGGTTATCCTTTCAAGCATCCATTTTTCTAGGTGCTTCTTTTTCTTCCATGTATCCTCGAAGGGGATTTCCACAAGATCTCGACCTGATTCCCCAACCATGATGCCTGTTTTGCCCTCGAGTATGCAGTCAATGGCATGAGCACCAAGGCGTGTTGCCAGAATTCGATCACAATGGGTGGGGTTGCCTCCTCTCTGGATATAGCCAAGTACAGAAACCCTGCAACCCTCGTCCACCTTATCGGTTAGCTTTGAAGCTATTGCAGTAGCGTCTCCGGCTTCATCGCCTTCTGCAACGATAATGATGGAGCTCATCTTGCCTTTCCTTCGCTCGTCAATGATAATCTGAGCAATTTCATCAAGATCCGTGGGAGTTTCAGGGATTATTATTGCAGCGGCGCCGCTCGCGATTCCCACGTGTGCCGCGATCGCTCCCGAGTGCCGCCCCATCACCTCGATAAGGAACACCCTTGAAAATGCTTCTGCAGTATCTCGAATCTTGTCGATTGCAACTAGAGCATTGTTCACTGCGGTGTCGAAACCTATCGAATGGTCTGTACCAAAGACATCATTATCGATAGTTCCTGGCACACCGATGAGCAACCCATCTTTCCATCGTTTCCCAAGCTCGTAGAGCCCTTTCATGGTTCCGTCTCCCCCGACTGCAATCAGCGCGTTTATGCCCTTCTTTTCTAAATTCTCAGCCGCTTCCTCAAGACCCGCTTTGGTCTTGAACTCCTCCGATCGGCCAGTAGTGAGTATAGTGCCACCTCTGTGGATGATATTTGCCACCGACCTTGCGTCAAGAGAAACGTACGCTTCATCAAGGATTCCTTGGTATCCTCCAACAATACCGAATACTTGGAATCCCTGCTTGCAGCCTATTCTGACAACAGCCCTAATACAGGCATTCATCCCGGGGCTGTCTCCGCCGCTAGTCAGAACTCCTATTCTCATAGCTGAAGCGTATGTGGGTTCTCAGATATAGCCATTCTGGCGAATGCAAACGGGTCGACTCCGGGGCGTGTCAACCGGGAGGATTCTCAGCAAAGAACATCAGGTAATCAGTACCGGGGATCTCCTTACCAAGCGCCCTTAAGGTTATGACAAGTTGGCCTCGATGGTGTGTATTGTGAAATAGATATTGTAGATAAAAGTCTTGAACGTCCACCTCAAATGGGTTGTCTGTTAGGTGCGGGACCATTATTTTGCCCTGTGGAATCTCCCCGATTGTCTTGCTCAATCGGGTATCCAATAGAGCCCATCGGCCTAGAAGCTCATCCATTGAGTATTTTTCAACTGCTTCGAACACTGTCCTATCAGACGATTCGTCTGCAATGTAGAAGCACGTTTCCAGCGCAAGGACAATATGTTCGCTTAGACCTCTCGCTGTTTTTGTTCCGATCTTCTTGTTGAGCTTCTTCTTAGTCAGTTTGCTGACCAATGCTCTGATTCTTTTTCCTGCCCAGAGGTTGTAATGTCCAAGATGTTTGAAGGCTGTTCTAGATTCCTCCGTGTGCTTCATAAGCTCACAATTGGCTTAGCTGAGCTTTCTCTTCATTGTATCGGTTAGACTATGATGTTTGCTTGACAAGCCACTCTTGATTGTCCTTCAAACTAGGTTCTTGAACTTCAGATAGAACAACAGTGGTACGGTGATGATCAAGCTGAATAGCGTGATAATGACAAACGCAAGCGGATCACTCTCCAGCGGAAGACCCACGTTCATCCCATACAAACTTGCTATCAGCGTAGGCACACTCACAATCAATGAGATTGCAGTCAGAGTCTTCATGACCTCGCTCAGATTATGGCCAACAATGCTGTCATATGACTTCATGGCGTTATCGATTAAGTCTCGATAAATCGCGCTCAGAGCCATTTGCTGCTCGAGATCAACCTCAAGTTCCTCAAGCCTATCAGTATCGAGAGCCATCTTGCCTATCATATGAACTCTCTTCAGCCTCCTCAAGACCCTCATGTTGGTCTTAAGGGCCGTCTCCATAAAGATTGCATCTCTTGAGAGCTGGAAGAAGCGCTCAAGCTGGGACGGGTAATGCTCGGTTAGCAGGCGACTCTCCATGTTGTTGATTGTGCCCTCAACAATGTCAAGCGTGTATTCAAATGACTTGATGATGGTCTCCCAGAGATAGTAAATGACCTCACCTGGTGTGGTCCTGTTTCGAAGCTTCAGCCACACCCGGTCTTTTCTGAGGGGGACAATCTGGTTCTTCACAATGATGATGTCGCGTCCATTAGTGAAGACACCGATTGGGTAAGTGGAATATGGGCGCTCTGTTACTTCGAGATTGACAGGCACGCGAAGAACAAGCATAGTGTACTTGTCCTCTATCTGGAGCCGAGGTCTCTCGTCCAAGTCTTGGACGTCCTGCAAGTCTTCGAGGTCAATCTCGAAACGCTGAGATATCTTTGCTAGATCTTCGAGAGTAAAATCAACTAGGTCGATGAGTAACGGTACGTCTGGAGCAGCATCAAGGCTGTCATGTTTTATCCCACTCCCCAACTCGATTATTGTGAAAGTACGTCGCTCCTTCTCTGTACCGCTCATCGTATCCACCTCGTATGCGATTTCGTATCGTTGACATCTTTCTTTACCCAACTGAATAGGTGGTTCTATTACGTGCGAACCTTAGAACACAACTGTGCCTTTCACCCTAGGGCCTGTAGATATCCGCTGTTGTCCTTTTAGGGTTTTCCGCATTCGCCAAGAACGAACAGACTAAATTATCACACTCTCGACTTCGACCTTGCGGTTCTTCAGGCCTAGCGCTGTTGAGAGCATTGTCTTTCCACCAAACAGCTCTGCCTCTGGTTCTCCACGATAAAGCGCATCTGCTATCCGTGCCAAAGCGTCCGCCTTCATGATTCCGCTGCCACTGGCACCGCCCACGACCAAGACACCCGATTTCTTGTAGACAAAGGGAATCCTGTCCGGGGAATAACTGTAACCTCCTGCCCAGCTATTGACGGGTCTCGCATCGGTGAACGCAGGGAAGTACTTGGATAGAACCGGATAAACTGAATCCTCGTAGTAGGCGCTCTCGGGAATAAGGTCCTCATCGGTCTGCACGTATTTGTACTCCCGACCGAACTTGTCGCCACAGCCTATCCAGAATCCTTTCTCTTGGTGTTGCGGTCTGAAATAGACTCCCGCAGAGGGAAGAATCGTGAACGGGATGGAGT
>DAOVDG010000022.1 GCA_030669595.1 Candidatus Thorarchaeota archaeon | reverse complement strand
CGGCATGAGGATAAGATCGTCGAATGTCTTTACCTTTCCAGAAATCGTGTAAGGAAGGCCACATCGGGAATACTGAGAGTACGGTTCCTTGTTAATAATCGAGATTCCTACCTTCCGATTGAACTTTCTTGCCTGCATTGCAACAGTTGCGCCAGCGGCACCACATCCTATAATTGCGATCTGCTCGATCATTGCTTAACACTCCGAAATTAACTGGAACATTAGTGAGCCCTGCTCGGCAAATGCATGAACTTCAATCTTTGGGAATCTACATGTTGAATCAGCTGGCCAAGGAGAACAGAGGAACTTATCGTCCCTCTGGACTACATACGTTCTTTGTCCAACTCTTCAGGAGTCAGCTGGTCAGACCCCTCTTCTTCGTTTGAGTCTGCCTTAGGCTCATCGAGTTCAACGGAATCTTCGTCCTCGGCTGCTTCCTCAGAGGAGAGCTCTGCTTCGTCTGTTTCTACAGGCTCTTCCTCTTCCACAGGCTCCTTTGAAGCTTCAGCCTCATCAGGTTCTGCGTCCGATTCTTCTTCAGCAGGCTCTTCCTCTTCCACAGACTCTTCTGAAGCTTCAGTCTTATCAGATTCCGCTTCATCAGACTCAGCAGATGGTTCCTCATCTACGGAGTCATCTGGTTCGTCTTCTGCTGTATCTTCCTCGGGGGATGGCGTTTCAAGAATGATTCCATCGACATCAGTCCTGAATTTTTCAATCTGTGACTTACGAGTGAAGTAAAGCGCTATTATTACTCCGAGAGAGAGCGCAGCTCCAATGATTGTCAAGGTGGTCTGGAAACTACCACTACTACCTCCTAGAAGCTGATCCCAAGTTATTATGAGAAAAGCGAGGCCTGCGATATTCATAACAAAGCTCCTGAATGGAGTCGACACCTTAGTTATCTCACTCAGCTCTGTATCCACGAGAGCAGCTCCTAGAACACCTGCATTGTAGCTGTTGGACTTTGTCTTCTTTGCAAGCTGCTTAATTGATACATTCTTCTTCTTGTTGAGCAAGCGAAGCGCAGGAGTCACCTTGGATGTCAGCAGGTCCGCATAAGCCCTTTGGCCATCTTCCAAGTCAAAACCGCACTTCTTGCATTCGTTAGTCGTCTTGTTCCACTTTCGCTTGCATTTCGGACATTTGTCCATAAGCCACGCACCGCCGGCAGTTTCACGGAGTCGCTGGCGTATTACGTACTCGCTGACGCCGCTCTCGGAAGGTGCTTCTGCTCCACCCTTGCCCTCTTTTCTCTTGATACCTTTGGACATCCCCGATACGAGAGCGAACAATGCGGGTAATGCACCCAGCACGGCAAGGTTAGGCAAAGACCTCAGTTCAGAAGCCTTCTTCTGGATACTCCTAAGCTTGTGTGAAGTTTTCACGGCATCGATTAGCATGTTAAAGTTCGCCGCAAGGCTAAATGCCGTTGTTCCCGTTGCCACAACGGCAGCGATTCCTGTGACCGATGTCAATATGGATGTGGGATCAGTAGGCGTCTTGAGATAGAAGATTTTGTCAACTTTGCCCCCTGTATCCTGTAGGGGCATCTCTGTGTATTCAAAAAGGAATTGCACCTCGATAACGGCGGTGATGAGGCTGACAGGACCTAGAGTCAGATTACTAAGGTCAAGAGTCGACGTAACTGGATCGATGTCCACATCATGCGGGGCAATAATCCAAGGTACTCCAGTCGCTTCATTGACCACATCAACAGAGAACAGCGCTATACCTTGGTAGTGGAACACCAGTGATGCTGTCACATTCAGGTCTTTGTCATTGGTTACGTTTGTGTCGAAGTAAATCTCTACTGGGGTTTTAAGGTCAATGTCGATAGCACTTGCCGAAGCGTTCGCGTAAGCCAATGGTTCCCCATTAATCCTAACTTGGACGTGGAGCTTGTCATCTCCAATCCAAGTATCGTCATATCCCTGAGCCCGTACTCTGGTAGTGGAAACCATGAAAAGAAAAATTAATGCCAATGCCATTCCTAGTAGGAGAACCCTTGTACGTGAACGTGTCATTGCCTTATCATCACCTTGCAATTATCAACAAGATTCGCAATCGCATCAGAAAAGGGTTTTGTGTGTCATGCAACTGGGTTTGGTTGCCGAATTACACGGACCATCTCAGCAACCTTGATAGCATTCGCCTTGAAGCCTTCGCTCTTCTTCAAGACGCCCTTGGCGCCGACGGACTGAGCTTCTGTTAGGAGTTCAGCATCTACATAGGCTGAGAGGATGTGTATATTACGTAAGCCCATTTCAGCTAGGATCTTTGTGCACTCAATCCCATTCATGGCAGGCATACGCAAGTCCATCAGAGTCAACTCCGGAGGAGTTCCCAATTCCAGTAGCTCTTTGACCTTCTCAACTGCATCCCTCCCATTAAGGGCGGGGATTATCTCGAAATCCTCAATGAACTTTCGCAAATATAGTTCCATGACCCCAGCAAGTGATGGCTCGTCATCTACTAGAAGGATTCTAACGGTCATCGTCTAGCTCACTTTAGGGTTTTATCACAAGGGGAGTATGATGTGTTTCATTAGACTAAGGGTACCTTAAGTATAGCGGCATTTGGCGTGTCCCATACGAATACGAACCAAATGTGTATTCTAGCTCATAGTGTGGCACATAATTTGACCGAATGCCTTCGAAGGCTTGTACCCCATAATCAAGCATGTCGAAAAGCAGTAGTGCATTGCAACTAAGCAAGATAGATGTGGCATCAATCTGAAAGCGAAGAAATCTGAAAAGGAACGTCAAGAAACTGAAAGGAACAAAACACGGTTCCTATCCTACGTGCTTCCCCTAGTTTCAGTGACATGGCATGAACAGCTAATGCATGGATCATAAGCTCTAATGAGTCGATTCAGATAGAGCTTGATCTCATCAGTAGGTTTGCTATCTATCAGGGGGAAAAAGGCTCTCACATCTTCCTCCATGTTAACGTAGTTCATCGTAGTAGGAGCTATAATGTCCGCCTTCTTCAGAAGACCGTTCTTGTCGAACTCGTAGGAATGCAACAATGAGCCGCGCGGCGCCTCAGCGATATGGGTGCCCCGCCCAGCTCTAGGCACAACCTTTGGTTCATGCCACTCCAAGTCGCTTCTCAGAAGCCTTTCTATGGTCTGCTCAGTCATCTCGAACACCTGCGCACACTCTATGAGCTGAGCAGCGTTATTGTGGAAGGTGTTGTAACTCGGCAGCTTGATTCCCAACTGTCTGAGTGTCTTCTTTGCGAATGGTAGTAAATGGTCGTTGTTGATATTAAGGCGTGCAAGAGCGCCAACGAAAAAGCCACAGCCATTCATCTCTCCAGCCTTGGCAAAGCTATACTCTGGCACACGTTCTCTAATGTAATCCTTGTAGTCCTCTACAGGAGCCCTAAGCCCGCCGAGTGTGACGATATCGCCATCAACCAAAGCGTATTCATCCTCTCTGCGAATGCACAGATAGTCGGTTTTTCGCTCGAAAGGAATCTCCTCAAGGGTAGCCCAAACGTCGATTGCGGTTTGTAGCTTGGGGCGAGACTCCGCAATCCGTTCTTTCATACGCTCAAGATCTTGATGTGTGGGGTACGCGCTGAACCCGCCAACCATGGGCGTTACTTGGTGTACCTCACGGCCACCGGTCAGTATCTGCATGTCGTTGCCGAGCTTTTTCAGTTCCAAAGCGATTTTGACAACATCTGGATACTCCGCAGCCGCTGAAATCACACTCTCGTGACCGATATAATCAGGAAGCGCCAAGTACAGTGCGTGCAGAATGTGCGACTCGATAAACTCGCCCCAGACAAGGAGTTTTCGGAGATCGGTATCCTGTTGGTCCACTTCAATCCCCATGGCCTTTTCTACAGCCCTCGTGGAAACTAATCTATGAGATGCGCTGCAGATGGCACATATGCGGCAAGCTATCTCCGGAACTTCAGTGTATTCCCGACCCACTAGAAAAGCCTCGAAGAGTCGAGCACCCTCATCGACAGACATTTTGACATCTTCAAGCTTGCCATCTCTTGTAGTAACATACAGGGAACCATGTCCTTCAACTCGTGTTATGTGTCTGATCTCGATATTCTCTGTTACCATCAGAAATTCAACTCCTTAAATTCCGGCGTATCTGCCACGACAGGACAATACTTGAGGAATCTCCGTTTGATGTCATCATCCGTGGCTCCCATCTCTTTCAGTATCTTGTACTCTGCCCCCCAATTGACCTGAGCGACAGGCCCGCGACAACCCTCGCAGGGCGCTCCGTAGGTGGGACAGATTGCTCCACATCCTGCTGATGTAACAGGACCCATGCAGAATTTGTTCTCTTTCAGGAGACATGCATTCTCGCGAATCTTGCATTCGTAACAAACCGAATAGTTGGGGATATCAGGTGTCTTTCCTACAGCCAACGCTTTGACGGTCCTGATGAACTCGTCCTTGTCCATTGGACATCCTGGCAGCTCATAATCCACGTGAATATAATCAGCGACTCTCTTGATGGGGATGACATCCACATGGTCATTCTTCTCGCCGTAGACGATTCGCTTCATCTCATCGATATCTCGGAAGTTCCTCATTGCCGGAAGTCCGCCATGGGTGGCACATGCGCCTATTGCCACAAGTATTCTAGAGTTCTCTCGTATCGCCTTTATGCGCACCACTTCCTCTTGCTTGGCTATTGACCCCTCCACAAAGGCGATGTCCCATGGACCCTTGCTGTTTTCTGACTTTGCCATCCTCCAGGTGGTTATGTCTACGAGTTCAAGAAGCTCAAGCAGGTGGTCCTCTATGTTGAGGATATTCAACTGACACCCAGCGCATCCTGTGAATCCGAAGATGCCAACGGTTGGCTTGCCGTTGTCACCCATCTAGATGGCCTCCTGGAGCCTTTGCACCTCAGAGAATGTAAACACAGGACCGTCGATACATGTCAGCTTGTGCCCTATCTGGCAATGAGCACACTTCCCTACTCCGCACTGCATCTTGCGTTCCAGTGACAAGAGAATGTCATCTCCCTTGAAGCCCAGCTTCATCAGGTCCTGCACAACGAACTTGTACATGACCGGTGGACCACAAATTATCGCCACAGTGTTCTCAGAGGCCACCTTGCACACATCAAACAAGCAGGTGACAACACCCACGTTGCCCTGCCACGTTTCATGACACTCGTCAACAGTCTGGTGCATCTCTACATCTGGAGCATTGGGCCAAACGTTCTCCAACTCATCTACAAAGACTCGTTCGTCTGGAAGGCAGGCACCGTAGAAGATCGTGACTTTGCCATAATCATCTCGCTTGTCCATAATGTAGTTTATAACAGATCGCAACGGAACCATGCCGATTCCGCCTGCGATAAAGAGCAAGTTCTTCCCGCAAAGCTTGTCCATTGAGAATCCATTTCCGTACGGACCCCTGATGCCAACCACGTCGCCAACATTGAGATTGTGTATAGCATCTGTTACGTTCCCAGTCTGTCTTATTCCAAGCTCAAGATTGCCCGGTCTTGTTGGTGTCGAGCTTACGGAGAATGGAGCTTCACCAACGCCGAAAATACTGACTTGCACGAACTGGCCAGGGTTATAGGTGAAGTACTTACGGACATTATTATCAAGAAACTCGAACTCGAATAGACTCTCCATTTCAGTCAGTTTGGTTTTCTTCATGAGTTTGGCCAGATCGGGCAGGTACTCGTTCTCTCTGGTCAATGTAATCTGCACTATCTAGCCTCCTTTCACAACTGGTACCCCGACCCGTCTCTTCTGGAGCTCGTAGACCACATCCTTGACACTTATGCCCGCAGGGCAGTGCTCAATACATCGTCCGCATCCCGTACACGCAATAATACCATGATCATGCAGAGCGCCCCTAATCTTGTGGTAGAATCGATACTTCAGTCTGGCAGGGGGATCCTCTCTGAAGTTGTGAGGTCCGGCCACTAGTGCGAAGTCATGATACAGACAGGTGGACCACTTCCGTGTTCGATCAGCGTTGCTGAGGGAGAGGTCAAGCTCGTCAGCTACATCATAGCAATAACATGTTGGACACACAAGGGCGCATGAGCCGCAGTTCATGCACTCCTCGCCCAGTCTGGCCCAGATCGGGTCATCCCAAGCCATATCAAAAGTTTCATTGATGTTGTCCAGATGAAGCCCAACTGGCAGGGATTCATGCTTGTGTTTCATTGAGGCTTTGAATGCCTCGTGCCCTTCATCGGTGGCTTCTCTCAATAGCTTGCCAGCTATTGTGAGCAGGCGATCTCCTTTGGGAGAGCCAACGTGCACGTAGTATTTGTCACCTGTGATAGGAGTCAAGTAGAGGTCATAGCCTTCGTTCACAATGTGTGTATTGACCGATTTGCAGAAGCCATGCTTGCAGGGATCTATGCAATTAAGCCCAATTATCGTCGTATTCTCTCGTCGTGCTACATAGTATGGGTCTACGTACTTCCCTCCAAAGACTCTGTCCAAGAACAATAGCGCGTGGATGTCACAGGCATGCACACCTACGAGCAACTGGGGCCGCTCCGCCTTGACATCTGGCAGAGAGTCGTCTATGGACATCTCCCGCAGGTTGAAGCGCATCATCACTTCTTTCGAAGGTATGAAGAACTTCTTCAGCGACATCATTGTGTTGTCATAGTCCATATCAATGCGACTGGGGTCATCGATCTTGTCGAATACCCAAGTTGTGCGGCGTTGGACTGGTCCATAGATATCATACTCGTCCATTGCAGCTTGGACCAGCTTGAGCAGATCACTCCTCTTCATAATATAGGTTGAACTCATCAATCACCAGCCCCGTTGGCTTCATTCATTGTTTCCCTATGCAAAACCAATCATAAACTTTGAGAGTCGAATAGTGCCAAAAACACCAACAATATCTTTCGGAACTATGCAATTACTCAAGTTACATATCGAAACCTATCATTTTCGACCCAAATACTGAAAGCTGTCTTGGAGGAAGAAAACGGGGTGGTCATTAATGCCCGAGAGTACAAAGTGGTGAAGGTGTAGCAAGGACTTGCCAAGGATTGAAGCCATAGAAAACGCCCCCGAGAGGACACTCATTGCAAACCTCAGGATCAAGTCGCAGGTGGAACTGGTGCGATTCAAGGTGCTTGAGATGGAGAGCGAGAAAGAGGTTGTCGTAAAGAGAACGGGCAAGATGCACCGAGTTGCAGAGCTACACGTTGCAGACGAATCTGCAAAGGTCTTATTGACCGTCTGGGACAATGACATTGAATTGATTGAAACAGGCAAGAGCTATGTCATCAGAAACGGGTATGTCAACGAGCTCAGTCATAGGATGAGATTGACAAGGGGTCGATTCGGTGAGATACAACCGTCTGAACTCCGCGTTGAAACCGTGAACAACAACCGCGACATGAGCAAGCCGTTCGCGGGGAAAAAGCCTAGGAAGAAACGAGAACGGTCAGACACAGGGAGAACATTCCGAGGATCGCAGAAGCGGGAATCCAAAGGCTACATCGTGTCGAAGTCCTTTTGAGGGGGTTCTTGGTTCAATAGGACCAAGAGGAGCGACCTTCTTTGAACATCGATGTCGAGGGATATTCAATTCCATACCCGTGGGTTGTGCTTCGAGGCCGACTAAGATTGAGTGGCGTGAATCCTTGGGATGTTGAGAGAATCGTTGCTAACGCGGTTCATGCTCTCAGAAAGCACGACACCATTGCAGAGGAGGACTTGGTTCAAGCCTGCAGAAGCAAGCTACCCGCGAAAGATCTCGCTGTGCAGCACAGCTTCGATGTCCTCACAGCGTATGAACGGTTAAGGCGAGAGAAAATAAGCCCCCCACCTGTAGTTCTTGTCTTGGAAGGAGCCTCAGGAACTGGAAAATCAATGCTGGCTCTCAACATGATATTCAATATGGCTGCCACACGCGTCATCAGCACAGACACGATAAGGCAAATCCTCAGAGATTTTAGGCCAAAGGAGACTAACCCTGAACTCCATTGTCACACCTACCAAGCGCACACTCATAAGCAGGCAGGCCCCGAAAATCTGGAACCAGTCGTGAGAGGTTATCTGGCCCAATGTGAGCTAATCTGTCCTCAAGTGCAGAGGATGGTGCAACGTGTAGTCGTTGAAGGTGCTGACACTGTTGTTGAGGGAGTACATATCCTTCCGGGTGATCTTCACGATATTTGCCCAAGCGTTCTAGAGGTGCTAGTTAATCCTGAGCCCAAAGTTCACAAAGAGATGTTCATCACGAAGCATCTGACAGGCAAACTGAGAACTGTATCTGAGAATGAGAGTGACAGGCTCAAAGAGTTTCGCGCCGCACGACTAATTCAAGATTACATGGTGGAGTGTGTCTTCAAATCTGAAACAGAAATCGTAGGATTCACCGACTACAGGCAAGCTGAGGACGCTATCTGTCAGCTTGTTGTCGCCAAGATAGAAAGCCTAATTGAAGACTTCGGCGTATAGAGGGGAGGGCTTACCTATTGGCATGGAAGATGGACTCCCTGCAAAAGCTGTTCAACCCAAAGTCCGTGGCCGTGATTGGAGCTTCGGACAAACCAAATAAGCTTGGCGCACTAACGCTACGCGCACTACGTTCCTTTGAAGGAAACCTCTGCCCCGTCAATCCAAGGTTGTCACAACTCGACGACTTGAAGTGCTATTCCAGCGTTGTAGACATTGAATCCAATGTTGACTTGGCGATAATTGCTGTCGGAGCTCCAACGGTCCCAATAGCTTTGAGCGAGTGCGCAGAAGCAGGGGTTGGTTCTGCAATAGTCTTCTCTGCAGGTTTCAAGGAGCTGGGAACGCTTGGTGAGCGATTGCAGAAGCATATCAAGGAGATTGCTGACGGCGCTCAGATTGCGGTGATCGGGCCAAACTGCCTGGGGGCAGGTAACCTGAATATCAAACTCAATGCGACATTCTTCCCACAAGATTTCATTCCGCTCCGAGGAGGAAAGGTCTCGTTTGTAAGCCAGAGTGGCGGGGTGGCGGGTCTCATGATTTATGCTGCGTCCGATTCTGACCTCGGCGTTGCCAAGTTCGCCAGCATAGGTAACCGCGTTAATGTTGACTTCCATGATATGTTGAGATTCCTAAATCAAGACTCCGACACTGAAGTGATTTGTCTGTTCGTAGAGGGCACAGAACACGCACGGATGATGTACGACGAGATGTCCAAGATCGCGACAAAGAAGCCAGTCATTGTATACAAAGTCGGGAAAACCCCCGTATCTAGAAGTGCAGCCCTGAGCCACACAGGCAGCCTAGCAGGTCAACCTGAGCTCTATAGCGCCGCTGTTAAACAGGCGGGTGGAATCGAGGTCAAAAACGTCACCGAGATGATTGACACTGCCAAGGTGATCTCACTACATGGTTCCCGTCCTAAAGGGAACAGGGTTGCCATTGTTACTCATACCCTAGGCCCTGCATTGATTGCAACACAAGTTCTTGAGGAGCAGGGAATCGAACTCCCTCCGCCTTCGGAAAATACTATCAAGACTGTGCAGGAATTATTGGCAATGCCAATCGAGATACCGGTTTCAAACCCGGTTGACTTACTGGCACAGGGATGGTCACAACCGCGAATCTTCGGCGAGGCGTTCCGTCTGGTCATGAACGAAGATCGGTATGATGCGGCCATGATTGTCTTCTCACCCAACTACATTGATGACATCGGTGGAGGCATGCCGATAGACATCATAGTTGAAACCAAGAAACAAACACAGAAGCCCGTCGTCGCGATTCTCAATACGCCTGAATGTAAGCCGCCACCAGGAAAGGAGCTCCTAGAGAATGCGGGAATTCCGGTGTTTTCAGCCCCTGAGCGTGCCGCCCAAGCCTTGGCTCACGCTTTGTCACACTCACGCTAGCCACACTGCTACTTGAAACAAAAGGGGCATTTACAGGAAGAATTGAAACAGTAATTCGAGTTGCGCCCAAGTCATTGCAATGGATAGCAGAAATCCTACAACTACCTGTGCCAAAGTGTGTGCTTTCAGTTCTACTCTTGCCCAGCCAATAGGTATGATGAGCAGTAGCAGCGGACTGCACAGCCAACCAGAGAAGTATACCAAACATGTGAATGGTCCTGCTACACCCACAGCGTGTACGCTAATCTTCCAATGAAGGCTAATGAGAAATGTAACAAGCGTATTCGTTGTGTAGCAGAACATCAATGCACTCACAATTAGAGGTGCATTCAGGGCGAACATGATGATTGTGCCCACTGCGTACACAAGAATACTAACCACAAATGGAGCCTTGCGTTCGCTCCGATCTGTAACATCCAGGTCTCCGACCTTGCCCAACTTGTACATGAGGTAAATTACCAACATGGGGAAAGCAGAACCAAAGAGGAATGCTACTAGTAATAGCAGGGGCAAAGAAGGAGGGTTTGTAGCAACCAGTAGAACAATGAATGTGGGGAAGGCTAGAATCATCGGTGAGCCAAACCCGGATATGACTTTAGCAAGAAGTATGCTGTTATAACGACGTGGCGTAGAGTCCTGCATGGTAAGAGCGCAGGTTCTGTAACTGGTATTAAATGATTGCTGACGTTCGCTCTTAGGAAATCTATTTGTGGGAAGTAATGCTAGACTGTGTGCGTCATTGAGATTGCCTTGAGCGCGACGTGTAGAGCGGGAGAAGCCGTGAAGAAACCAACCCCGATGCAGCGGCAGTACCTTCAGTTGAAGAAAGAGTATCCAGACTGCATCATGATGTTCAGACTTGGTGACTTCTATGAGATGTTCAATGAGGACGCAAAGACTGCGAGCCCTGTACTGGACATCATACTCACTGCCCGGGGGGAAGGAGTTGACAAATGGCCGATGTGTGGGGTGCCACACCATGCGGTTGACGGCTATATCGCGAAGCTATTGTTGGCAGGCCATACCGTTGCTATTGCTGATCAGGTGGAAGATGCATCGCAAGCAAAAGGGCTTGTCAAGAGAGATGTGGTCCGCGTTGTCACACCTGGAACAGTGCTCGAATCCTCGATGCTCGAAGATTCAGCGAATAATTACCTAGTCGCATTGATTGAACATGGGGATAGAATAGGCATGGCAGCGGTTGATGTTTCAACTGGGGAGTTCATGGCTACTGAGTTCGAGGGAAACTACACAAGTGAGAGGACAATGAATGAACTGGGGCGGCTTAGTCCCACTGAGATCCTTCTGCCAGATTCAACCTCGAAGAACGAAAGCGTCAGGATCAAGATTGAGGGCACTGGAAGGCATCTTACTTTCAGAAGCGACGTAGACTTCTCTGCAAGGTCTGCTGAACGACGATTGACAGAGCAGTTTCGAGTTTCCACATTAGATGGCTATGGCATGGGCAACAAGAAGGTAGCATTGGGTGCTGCCGGAGCAGTGATGGCATATCTTCAGGATGTGCATAGGACCAATACGGTAACTATCACGGGCATGAGAGCATACACCGTAGACGCCCACATGGTAGTGGATAGCACGACCCAGAGGAACCTCGAACTTGTGAGGAATGCTCGTGACGGAACCACGAGGGGCACACTCCTCTCAGTGCTCTCCAAGACATTGACGCCAATGGGGAAAAGAAGACTCAAGCAATGGATGCTTCAACCACTAAGAGAACGTGATGCGATAGAGAGAAGACTGGATGCAGTGGAAGAACTAGCGCGTGCTGCACTGAACCGACGAAGCCTAGCTGATAGATTGAGGAACCTGGGAGACCTCGAGAGAATCACGAGCAGAATTGTATTTGGGGTTGCTGGGGCCAGAGATCTCGTTGCTTTGCGTATTGCGTTGGGAAGAATACCACAGGTTAAGGATGCATTGAGCGCTTGCGGAGCTGAAATGCTTGTGGCTGCCGGAAAGGCTATCGACCTCCTGACAGAATTGCAGGAAACTCTTGACAAGGCAATCGTGGATGAACCACCTGTGTCAGTGAAACAGGGTGGAATGATTCGGGAGGGCTACAGCAAGGAACTTGACAAGCTCGACAATTCTATCGCCGAGGACAAGAAATGGATTGCGTCCCTTCAGGTTAGAGAACGACGCAAAACAGGTATCAAGACACTCAAGGTTGGATTCAACAAAGTCTTTGGCTACTACATAGAGGTCACGAAACCGAATATTGGCAAGGTCCCTGAAGAGTACATGAGAAAGCAGACGCTGACCAATGCGGAGCGCTTCATAACTCCGGACCTGAAAGAGAAAGAAACCACAGTTCTTGCGGGAGAGGAGAAAACAAATCGACTTGAGTTCGAAATCTATGAGGAACTACGAGAGAAGGTGCAAGACGCCTTAGATACACTCCGAAGGAACTCCGTAGCCATAGCAACAGCAGATGTTCTGGTATCCTTGGCAGATGTAGCGGTTACACGAGGATACACAAGACCTGTGGTCACCGATGGAACGTTGATCAAGATAGTTGATGGCAGACATCCAGTATTGGAGGTCATCCTAGGACGAAATGAGTTTGTACCAAACAACCTAGAGATTGGAGATGGTGGCACAACTCTACTTATTGTGACAGGCCCGAATATGGCAGGTAAGAGCACGTACATGCGACAGGCAGCACAGATCGTGCTGATGGCTCAGATGGGCTCCTTTGTCCCTGCTAAGGAAGCTGAAGTGGGACTGGTTGATAGGATATTCACTAGGGTCGGTGCGTTCGATGACTTAGCAGCCAGACAGAGTACCTTCATGGTGGAGATGATCGAAACCGCAAATATCCTCAACAGTGCCACAGACCGAAGCCTCGTGATTCTGGACGAGATAGGTAGAGGAACGTCGACTTTCGATGGCATGGCGTTAGCTTGGGCCGTAGCTGAACAGATTGTTCTGATGAGAACTCGAACATTGTTCGCTACGCACTTCCATCACCTTACATCAATGGCTAGCATGTATCATGGTGTCAAGAACATCCACACCCTAGCCAAGGAATCCGGAGACACGATCGTCTTTCTGCATAAAGTTGTTCCAGGAGGAACTGACAAGTCCTATGGTGTGCATGTTGCATCCCTTGCAGGAGTTCCTGACGCAGTTGTCAAGAGAGCCAAGCAGTTATTGATTAGGCTTGAGAAGGAAAATATCGTTGACCTCGGGGATGTATCTGATGAACCCATAGAAACCCTGCAGACGTCTCTTGAAGCCCTTACAATCGACGACCCCATTGTTGAACAGATAAAGCACATGGAACTCGAGAGAACGACGCCCCTCGATGCACTTAATCAGCTCAAGGAAATGCAGGACGAAATCCAAAAAAGAAAGACCTAGTTTGGATTCTTGTGATGATGGGTTCTCTTCACGCCACCGCTTTGGTATCAGGTTTTATATTCTCAGGTAGATTAATCAAATAAGCGTAAACTAGTCATGCAAGCAGATGGGATACTGAGGAGATGTGTGATCTTTGGCAGTTGTTAGTGTAAACAGGGTTGTGAAGTCATTCGGAAATCTCGTGGCTGTCAACGATGTGTCGTTTGAAATTCGTGAAGGTGAGATTTACGGACTACTTGGCCCAAATGGTGCAGGCAAGACAACGACAATCAAGGTTCTAATGGGACTTCTTGACCCGGACTCTGGGTTTGCTACAGTTTTCGATATCGACCCCCAAGATGACCCAATTGGAGTCAAGAATCTTGTTGGTTATGTTCCCGAGGAAGAGCAACTGTACGATTCACTCACACCCAGAGAGTTGTTTAATTTCATTACCTCGGTCCGTAGTCTGTCACGAGAAAAGACAAGCAAGCGCGTACGTGGAATGGTTAAAGCATTCAATTTCAAAGACTACTACGATTCAATGATAGTAACGCTTTCACACGGAAACAAACAAAAAACAATGCTTATAGCGGCTTTGCTTCATGCCCCCAGATTGCTGATATTGGACGAACCGTTCTCGGGACTTGACGTGCGTACCTCAAGAATCATGAAGAATATCCTCAGGATTCACACTGACACTGGAGGTACCATTCTTCTTAGCACTCATGTGATGGAGGTTGCTCAAGGTCTCTGTGACCGTGTAGGGATAATTGCCAACGGAGTTCTCGTTGGAGAGGGCACGCTTGACGAGCTTAGAAAACAGTCCCAAGAAGAAGGGGCGACCTTGGAAGAAGTCTTCCTTGCGCTTACTCAACAGGAAGATGAAGTGCGCGAAGGCGTGGATATCCTTCGGGAGGCTCTAACTCGGTGAAGCTCTACGAACGCTGGCGAATGGCGGGTGTCATAGCATCGGAGATCAGGTTTCAGGGATACCTTGAAAGCAATCCGTCCAATCTTGCAAGAATGAAGGAGGATCCCGGTAAAATTGCTAGGGCAGTCAAATCTGCTAGCATAATCAATACATTCCTAACTGCTATAATTCTCATCCTCATTGCAATAATGTCGATTGCAACATCAGTCGTCGGCGGAGCACCAGTGTATCCTGAAATTCAAATGGCCATTGGATTCTCGATCTATCTTCTCCTGAGCTTTGTGGTTTTATTTTTTTTGAACTTGCCAACAACGACTGCCTTTTTCGCATCTGGCGTGATGAAGCTTCCTGCAACCCTCCCTCTTAGCCTGAATGAATTGGAGAATCTAGCTCTCTTAGTATTCGCAAGGGTATTCATCGCGCCCATTATCATTATAATGACAATATACCCAGTAGCGTGTTATCTCATTTTTGGACCTATCATTGCCATAATCGCGCTTGTTGCTTGTGCAGCCACGATTTCACTATCGATAGGTTCACTCATCAGAGTCGCGAAGTGGTTCCACCGGAAGACGCATTCTGCTGATGAATCAAAACTCTCCATCATTGTGAGAACGGCGGCAATGATGGGAGTTGCCATTGGGATGATTGCCGGCTACAGCATAGTGTCCTTTCTACCAGAACTAATTCAATTCATTGTTCAAACATCAACAGCTGTGGGAGTGGGATTCCTCGCAGCCCTAGCTCTTGTGTTTCCATTCTCCTTCGGATTCCTTGCATCAGCAATAGCGTACGGACTTGCACTCCCCCCACTTACAATACTGGTATCTGCTGTTTCGTCGGTCCTTTACTTGGTTCTGGCAGTTGTATCGTACAGAAGAAGCGGCTGCACCCTAAGATCAGTGGCTCTAGAAGGCATCTCGACGGCCAGAACCAGATCAATCAAGGAAGTGAATGTGCATGTTATGAAGCCGCTGCCAGCTATGATTCGTAAGGATTTGAAACTGGCATCAAGGAATATTGGTTCTGGAATCGTCTTTGCATTTCCCGTTCTCATAGCTGTTATTGCTTACCCGATAATCTCAATGTGGCCTGACGGAGGCATTGGTAGCCTAATTGCATTGATAGTCATTGAGTATGGAAATCTATTTGCAGGTATGACTATTGTGATGATCATGATGTTTGATGCGCAAGGCGCGTCAATTCATGAAAGCCTTCCCATAAGCACAAAGCTCACCTTGACGAGCAAGACTGTCATTGCTGTCGCTCTCTACATATGCTCAATGCTTCTTCTTACTATAACGCTTGGCTTGCACTCCGTAATTACGCCCCTAATTCTAATCATCCCGCTTGTTCAGATTCCAACGGGTTATGCTATTGCAATGTCTGTTGGGAGCGCAATTTACCGCGTAAGAGGAGGAGGTCGCGTAGTGGCAATTAATCTAGCCGCGGACCAAGCTATAGGCCTTCTCGCAGGGGTTATTGCAGCTCTTATTGGCATTATTCCTCTCGTTGGATACGGTTTAGTTATGATAGAAACAGGATCTCATATCCTTAGCCTTCTCATGCAGCTAGCTCTTGCTACTCTAGAAGCAATGCTGGCCTATCGACTCGTCCCAATGATTTTGAAGGATTGACTACTGGACCCGCGCTAGGCCTACAGCACCAAGGAAAGACACACAAACTTGGACTCACTAAGCGGTTCAGAGAACCTTATATGGACTACAGGAGGCTGACCATTCGACTTCATCATGAAGCCTCTCTTGGCCCCCTCAATTCTATCAGCAAACTTTGCACACTTGGAAGAAGATGTCAAAGCCGCTGAGAAGGGCGGAGCTGACTATTTTCATCTTGATATCATGGACTCGCACTTCGTTCCAAACATTTCTTTTGGACCTTGGGTCGCAAAGACCATGAAGGGCATTACAGATGTTCCACTCGATGCGCACCTTATGATAACAAGGCCCAGAGAATACATCCCCAAGTTCGTGGACGCGGGTGTTGAACTCATCTACCCTCATATCGAGGCGTCCTACGATGTGTACCGGACGGTTCAGTTGATAACTGATCTTGGAGCAAGAGCAGGAATCACGCTCAATCCTGGAACACCAATCGCAAGAGTCGAACCGTTGATAGACCTTGTTGACTCTGTACTCCTAATGAGTGTCTGCCCTGGTTTCGGTGGGCAGGAGTTCATCGCCTCAACCATGAAGAAGATATCGTCGCTAAGGAAGATGCTTGAGGAGCTGAAGCCAAGTGTTCGAATCGCAGTAGATGGAGGGGTCAATCGCAAGAATATCAAAGAGCTGTACGAAGCTGGCGCTGACTTCTTCATTGCGGGGTCAGCGGTGTTTCGAGCCGATGACATTGAAGGAGAGGTCAGAGCCCTGAAAGCTGCCCTCAAATAATTCAGTGCTTCATCTATTTTACTCAGGCAAGATAGGCAACATAATATAAGACCAATCGACCTCTCGAATCCAACACTGAGGTATGAGTTGAACTCGATGAAATTCTTCATTGATACTGCTAACGTAGAAGCAATTCGCAAGGCACATGAGAGAGGAATGGTTGATGGTGTTACAACCAACCCATCTCTTGTGGCCAAGGAAGGTCGCAATTTTCGCAAGATAGTGGACGAGATAGCGTCCTTTGTGAAAGGACCAATTAGCCTTGAGGTAGTCAGCGAAGACGCCGAAGGAATGGTCAAGGAAGCGCGAGAACTCAATGGCTGGATTGACAATGCCGCAATCAAGATACCAATGACTTGGGAAGGTCTCAAGGCAGTCAAGATTTGCGCTGACGAGGGCATCCAGACGAACGTGACATTGTGCTTCAGTCCAAACCAAGCACTTCTTGCAGCTAAGGCTGGAGCCTCATTCGTTTCACCATTCATTGGGCGCCTTGACGATATTGGTCATGTAGGAATGCAAGTTGTTGTAGATATCGCTCAGATTTTTGCAATCTACGATTATGATACCGAAATCATAGTTGCCAGTATCAGACATCCTGTACATGTCTATGAGGCTGCACTAGTAGGCGCAGACATTGCGACAATCCCACCCGCAGTGCTTGACAAGATGGTCAATCATCCCCTGACAGATGTTGGTATTGAGCGATTCCTAGCAGATTGGGAAAAGGTCAAGGACAAGTGAAAACTGCCCAATTCGAGGTCTACTACGACAAATGACATATGCAAATCATTAGTACTCATGTGTTTGGATGTGCTGTTCGATGAAACTTGAGGCGGATTTGGTCGTATTTAATGGAAACATCATCACAATGGACCCACAGAAACCATTGGCGACCGCAATCGCTGTCAAGAGCTACAAGATTCTGGTTGTTGGTAATGATGAACATGCCATGGATCTGATCCCATCCGCCAAGAGAGTGATTGACCTAGACGGGAAGACCGTGATTCCGGGATTCGTAGACGCCCACACACATCTAACAGCTTCAGGTATCAAATCGATGCACGTTCAACTCGACAAGGTGCACTCTATCAAAGGGGTCCAGAAGGAACTGAGAAAGGCCCTCAGCAGGTACTCCAAGGATCAATGGGTTCTTGGATTTTCATGGGATGAGAGCAACTGGAAAGTCAAACGATATGTCACTGGGAAGGATCTGGATAAGGTGAGCACTGAGCACAAGATAGGTGTGTTCAGAGTTGATGGCCATCTTGTTTCCGTGAATAGCCGGGGCCTTCAGCAGCTCAATGTCGATTCCGGTCAAAAGGGCGTCGAGAAAGATGAGAATGGAACTCCTACGGGTGTTCTGAAGGACATCGAAGAGCTCTATGATTGCTTCCAACCCTCACCTCAAGAGATACATCAAGGTATCATCGCTGGCAACAAGATTGCTAACGAACTTGGAATTACGGCAGCAGTCGACAACGTACAGGCAGGATATGCTCGCTACATCAGGGAAGCTGAACGACTCAATACACTCACCGTACGAATGGTCATCAACGTACCTTCTGAGCAAATTGATCACATGATAGGCCTTGGTCTGACTTCCGGAATGGGAAGCCCCATGGTCAGAATCGGCGGCGTGAAATCATTCATCGACGGTTCAATTGGCGCTAGCACAGCTGCGACATCAGAGCCCTACGCCAACAGCAAATACAACAAAGGAATGCTGTTGATGTCCCAACACGAGTTCTCCAATCTAGCAAGAAAGGCTGTTGAAAATGACATTCAAACAGTCACTCATGCAATTGGCGATGATGCTATCGAGCTCGTTCTTTCTGCTTTCGAAACCTTTGGAGACGTGGCGACAATACGAAGACAGAGGCACAGGATCGAGCATGCCGAGATGATTACTCCAGATCAAATTAGAAGAGCTGTGGCCCTTGGTCTCATACTCTCGATGCAGCCCAATTTCGTTGGCGAGTGGCAGATGAAAGGCGGATTGTACTACGAGAGGCTTGGCAAAGAACGAACCGAAAAGATGAACCTATTCAGAACAGCTTTGGATAACGGTGCAAGAATCTGTTTTGGATCCGATGGCATGCCGTACGGGCCGCTCTATGGAATCTGGTGTGCAGTCAATCATCCGAGTCCTCAAGGCAGAATTACAGTCGAAGAGGCGATTAGATGCTACACCATGGAGAGTGCCTATGCTTCCTTCATGGAGAGCAACATTGGCAGCATCACAGAGGGCAAGAGAGCTGACTTCGTCGTACTCTCAGATAGCATATTAGAGGCCCCGCTCAATTCCATTCGGGATATCAAGATTGAGTGGACAATCGTGGGCGGTCAAGTCGAGTACGCATCTATGGGGTCCTGAGGTGATTCGATGGGCAGAATCCAGATTCTCGCTGATGATCTCGTTTCCCTCATCTCGGCTGGCGAGGTTATCGAGAATCCCGCGTCCATTGTTAAGGAACTCATAGAGAATGCACTAGATGCAAACGCTACAAACATCGACATCCGGGTTTCCGAAGGAGGCATGGAGTCGATTGTCATCTCTGACAACGGTTCAGGAATCCTCAAGGAGGATTGTCCGATTTGCACGCTGAGACACTCCACCAGTAAGATTAGTCGACGAGAGGACATTGACGCAATCCTGACCTACGGGTTCAGAGGAGAGGCCCTAGCAAGCATTGCGGCTGTGGCTGACCTTGCCATCACAACGCGTCATGAGGATGAGAAAATCGGGACCCGGCTCGTGTCGAGAGCTGGTGAAATCCCAGCACAAACAGATGCCTCCAGGCCACAGGGCACAACAGTGGAAGTTACTGGCCTATTCGAAAGAATTCCAGCTCGAAGAAAGCATCTCTCCACTCCAAAGGTTGAGAGTCAACGAATTCTTGAAACCATAATGAAGCACGCAATCATTAGAAACGATGTGGGTTTCCGGCTCACTAAGGACAACAAGGTCATCATAGATTGCCCTCCGGGCCAGATTGCAGAAACTCGAGTGCTTTCGCTGTGGGGACCAGATATTGCTGAAAGCTTAGTTGATGTCGCACTGACTGATCAGGGAGTTACGGTTTCGGGATTCATAGCTAGGCCGCCGATGTCCAGAGGAAACCGCGCTCGTGAGTACTTCTCAGTTCGAAGAAGACCAATCGAGGAGAGCAGACTCAGCAACGCAGTGGAAACAGCCTACTCAACCTTGCTGATGAAGGGGTGCTTCCCAATCTGCGCAATAGACATAGGTGTGGACATCACTCGCGTGGATGCAAACGTTCATCCTACGAAGAGGGAAGTCCGGATACAGGATATCGACAGCGTAACAGAAATCGTCAAGGATGCTGTGAAGAATGCGCTTGCTGATGTGGAGTTTCCTGACGTCACACAGTCACTTGAGGAATTCGTAGAGGTTGCGTCAGCTGTTGGAGAGGGCCTTGAATCCTCGCGCACGATGCTACCCGCAGAGGAACAAGCAACGACCGTTCGTCGATCGGGCTTGCTCGAGCAGCTAGCTCTGGAGGAACCCAAGGGGCTAGGTGAAAAGAGAATAAACCTTGAGGCCCTTGGCGGAACATTCAGAATCTTGGGGCAAGTCAATAAGCTCTACATCGTTCTCGCCACAGATAACGGGTTGGTTCTCGTTGACCAACACGCTGCGCATGAGCGCATAATTTACGAGAAGCTTAGAGAGGAAGTCAACTCGGATCGAGTGGTTGTCCAAGAGTTACTGCAACCTATTGTGCTGCGCCTTGGACCCAAGGATGCTGAAGCCATCCTCGGGCTAAAGGAAATGCTTGGCGAGCTCGGATATACAATAAGCCACTTTGGAGGTAATGAAGTTCTGGTTTCCACATTGCCAGAGGTTCTTGGAAGACGAGCATCAGAGAGTGAGCTTATCGCCCTTGTGGACCGCATCATGAAGGTTGGCGTCAAGAGTGCAAAGGAGCAATTCATGGATGAGCTAGTCAAGCTGACTGCATGTCACTCCGCCATCCGTGCAGGACAACATCTCAGCGCTGATGAGATCAGAAAATTACTCACCGAGCTCAGCAGGACCGAGAGCAGGTATAACTGCTGTCACGGCCGACCATCGATAATCAGGATAGGCAAGGACGAACTCGACAAGAGATTCGGCAGGACAGGGCAGGAAGCAATGGCGAGATTCAAAGCCCGGCTTCGAGGTCAAACCCGGAAATCCAACTAGGTTGCCCTGAACGACTCCCTAAGTAAGATGCACGGTTTTGGATGAGTTATGTCGACCAGGGATCGGACCAATGGACAAACAAAACTGGTGTTTGCCTCGATAGCATTCCCCGACATCTCATCAGAAACAAATGCATTGCTTCTGGCAGAGAGCATCCGTGCTTTTGCGGGGTTTCTTTCGCAAGCCCCAGTCTGGTTCTACTTGCCACAGAATGGAAAGCAACTCTCTACAATCGCCAAGAACAAGCTAACAGCCCTGGATGTTACTCTGGTCCCGTTTGATGTCGATGAAGAGGTCCTTCAATTTCCTTTCACACCCATCAAGCAGTGGATTGCCGAACGACTGCTCGAATAACTCAAAGCATGAAGAAGAATCTACTAGATGTTTGATATGAATCTGCTCGGCGACGAAAGCGAAGACCTCGCGGAAAAAGAAGGAGGAGGAAAATGGTTCCCCGTCTAGTCCTTCTCATACTTGAAGCTGATCTTCACTCTGACTCGATAGTCAACTACCTTGCCATCCTTGATTGTTACATCAAGCTGGTCAACCTCTGCAATCCGTAAATCACGGATAGACTGGGACGCCTTCGCAACGACGTTGCCTATGGCGTCTTCCCAGCTCTTTTTACTAGCTCCAACGAGCTCAACTCTCTTGTATACACTTCCATCTTCTGTCATCTTTCAGTCTCCACGTGTAATGATGGTAGACTATGTGAGTTACTCAGTGAAAAGCGTGTTGGAGCGCCGAAACTTGTGGCAAGTACTCCTGACCCCACGGGTGACATGATAGTTTGCATCAGTCTGTGCTCTTCGACCTCGCCCCCCGCTTCATGTCTGCTGGGCACTTTTTTCTCTACTCTCACAAACTCTATCAAGACGTTATCATCAGATTGTTGTGAGTGATTCCTTTTGTCAAAGAAGAAGACACGAATCTTCCATGAAAAACCGTAGGCACCGCGAGAGTGAAAGCGAGTGCAGTGCTTCCGCAGTACATCATTTGCTTTTCCACACTTTGCACACGTTCTCAAGTTGTAATGTCTCCTTTATGCTTGAGCAATGTCTTGACTAAAGAATCATTGTTAGATATACATTTGGCGTGTCATTTGATTGAGAGATTCCTCTTTTGGTTCTCAGCGAAAACCAGACATTAATCGAAATACGGCTTTCACCTAACTTCCCCAGTAAAGCGAAGACTTTTACTAGTAATGTGAGAATACTCTAGCAACTAGGTCATTCGCTTAGAGGTGACTTAGAGAGAGGAGTCGCTCCTCGGCGGAAGAGAGAACAATGATGAGCACAACCTGGTTCATTGCCAAGGAATACATAAAGCGAATGGACGTTAGCTTTGAGGAGCATGGTCGGAAAACCTTCAGCCTCCACCCATATGCGCTTACTGAAACAAAGGAGATAGAGGTATTCCCAGGCAAGAATTGGATAACTCTCACCACCAGGTTAATGGATCTCTCGAATCTTTCCAAGAAGGAGAGAAACGGTGTCTACGAGAAATTACTGAAGGCCAATGCGTCGCTCGTCGAAGTGAATTTCGGAATCGACAAGAAGAACTGTCTGATGACAAGAAGCGTAATTCCTGTTACTGGCATCTCTTATGACGCATTCAGCTCAACGTATGCTGCTCATATAGCCGGAATCAAGTTCTGGAGAACAAAACTAGCACCAGCACTCGACATCGAGTAGATTCATCAATCTAATAGAAAAAAGGGGTGAAGAGGGGAATCTGCCCCTCTTCTATATCCTATCGTCGTCGTCTTCTTGCCAGAACAACAACAAGAATCACAAGGATTGCAAATCCTGCAATGAGGACTATCATATCAAGTCCACCTTGTCCAACGATATAGGAGCCTAATGGTGACTCAAAGTCACCGAAGTCAGTGTGCACAATCACCTTGTAGAAGACCTGCACACCGTTGTCATGCGGTGGAATATCGCCAACCCACCTAGTGTCAGTTTCCTGCCACATCGGAGTCGATTGATCAAGGTTCTCTCCATCTGTGCCGTAGAGTAGGTCAACGCTGTTCACCTGCACATCAGATTGAATTTCAATTCCTACTTGCACTGTGTCAGTGTCCTGCGGGACAGCGATATTCAAGCTGAACGAGCCGAAACGAACGGGTGAGCTCTCGGTGCCATGAGCGGAGATGTAGCTAACGAAGACCGGATCTTGGTAGACACTGTAGCCGTCCCACTCTGGGAAGCCGATGGTCACGTAGAACATGGTGGAGCTGAAGCTCCAAGCAGTGGCGGACTGGCCACTGTCAGACTCAAAGGCCGCACGGAATGTACCTACTGGCGTAGTGTAGCTCAAGACATCGTACGGAGCAGATGTGTTCTTACTCCAGTCATAGGTGACACCACCCATGATCATCTCAGCAAACTGGGCTCCGGCAGTTTCAAACGCAAAGGTCTCAGCGCTTACTGTTTCCTCACCGGACGCGAAGCTGCCGTTCGCCTTGAAGGCGAAGTCCTGCACGTTCACATCAGCGAAGTAGTTCAAAGCAAGTGACTTGTTCTCGAGATTGCTGCGACCGCCAATCATATCGACCTCCCAGTTGCCGACATAGTTGTCCACCTTGACTTCGGCGTAGTTATTCAACGTCTCACCAGATTCATCGATGTACCCTTGGAAGTGCACAAGGAATGATAGCTCATCGATTCGCACCTTAGTTGGGCGCTCATCGAATGTCCTCATGTCCGAGCCAGTATTGACACCATCGTACCAACCCCAGTATCCCCATTCGGTGAATGGGAAGGCAGTTCCGTTGACACCAAGGAATGTCACGCCCCAGGTCACTTCATCAGTGATATTGACACTCATCCATCCAGACGAGTTGGAATCACCAAAGGCCATGCCTGGAGTGACAAAGGACACGCTGTCCACAGAGTCTGGCATCAAATAGTGAGAGAGTTCGCTGCCTGATGGATCGAAAAGGTCAACACCCATCGTACCATCGTCATTGAGGTCTTCCCAGATCATAAGGCCGCTAAACTCATAGTGCATGCCAATGTTAAGCCAGTGCTCTACTTCATCCTGCAGTACAGTAGTTCCGTAGTTCTGACCAACACCGAAGCTAAGCCAAGTCCAGGTCTGCACGTTTGAGGTTATCCAGTCCCAACCGTTCTTCTCAGCATCTTCGAGTATGTCCGCCCAGGTGACGTCCCGAGCCATCCAAGCGATGTCCCAGTAACCTGGTCGAGGTTCTTCATCCTCCGTCAGAAGAATGTCCTTCACAGCGTCCATCTCAGCAGTAGTTAAAGCGCTCATGTTGTTGGCATAGTACCAATCGAAGGACTGACTCCACTCGTAGGTCCATGTGAATGAATCAACACCCATCCAAGAGTGGATATTCATTTCATCGCCCCACGCTGTTGCATTGGGATCCCAGTTGATGTTAGTCCATAGGGCTTCCCAGGTGTGTGTCCAGCTGTCAGTCGATGAATACTCCTCTTGCACAAAGTACTGGTCATCAGTGGTATCGAGGTTGCCATCTAGGTCGAGTGCCCCGTTGTCCGGGTTG
>DAOVDG010000079.1 GCA_030669595.1 Candidatus Thorarchaeota archaeon | reverse complement strand
TGGGTGGCGAATGACTTCCTTCTCTTTGTGATGGTAGTTTCCAAGGGAGCGCGACTCGGGCACATGCGATTTATCCTCGAGTATGCATTGGCAGAGTTTATGCGAAACGAGGTGCCGAAGAACTCTGACATAAACACAATGTTGAAGCGCTGGCACGGCACCACAAGTACCTTCAAGCATTTTGAGGAATATGTGGAAGAACTGGTTTCCCAATACGAATCGACCGACGAGTCTCTTATTGCCGGCAAAGCGATGGACTGCCTTGCTGTGTATAGCCATTTGTTTCGTGCCATCTTACGAGTGAAGGCCACAAAGAAGACTCGCACCAAGCTAACGAAGAAGATTCGCGAACTAGCCCAGCCAGTGCTTGAACTGGACCCTGTCCTTTCTGACATCCAGATTGATGATAGCGGCGTAGAGATATTGCATTTGGACGTTTCAAAGATCAATTATCGCATACTTCGTCAGGGTCTGGAGATGATGCTGCGGGTCGTGGCAGACGCCACACGTAAGACCGTCACCCGGACTGCCTTTAGAAACATGATATTCGACCACGTTATGCCATATGTCAAGAGGGACATCAAGCGTCTACAGCTGTACTGCATACTAGATGATGTTGTTCGTTATCTCTTCTAGCGTTTGCCAAGCATGATGACCGTTCGCTCAACTGCTTGTCCAATCTTTCTCTCAGGCAGAGTACGACGCTCGGGACGAATCACTAGCTGCTTATCCGTTGACTGAGTTCTGATCGATTTTCGAGGAAGGAATCTAATGATCTCGAAGTCAGTCCCCTTGATTATCTGGTCAAACTCGACGCTGACTTGTCCCTTTGTTGTGTTAATCACAGGGAGTGTCATGGCTATCCTCCCGTCCGGTCTAAGACATGGTTCCATGCCTTTCAAGGAGTCACGGTACAGTTTCGTTAGCTCCAAGATGCTCTCTTCAGCATCTTTTCGCTCAGGTCGCTTGGTATAGACTGGGCCCAAGACGGGCTCAAATGCAATTGCATCCACTGCTTTGCCAACAACTTCCATGGCCCTGCGAGTATCGCCCTTAATAATCCTGAAATCGAGTTTCTCCCCTAAGTCGGAACTTAACCATCTCAGGTTTAACCGAGCACCTTGTACGGCGTCGCCATCAATGTCTATCCCTATGCATTTCATACCCAGGATTGCAGCTTCCATCAACAGGGTCCCTGAGCCACAGAATGGATCCAAGATGGTGTCGCCTGGTTTAGCGCCTGCGAGCGTCAATAGGGTCCTACAGAGCTTTGGACTCGTGCTGGTCTTAGGGGAAATATACGGTCTCGATTCATCTCGATATTGCTGAAGGCGTGAGTCATACACCACCACGGTCTTTCCAATGTACAGGTTTCCTTCAGTTATCACTGCGAGCACCTCCGCATTCGGGGGGCGCAACAGGTTGTATCGGGCGATTGTCTGGGGCCACAGTGCTGTGTTAGGGCGCTCCTTTTTCCTAGTATCAGGCCCTTCATAGATGTAGTAAGCAGCTCTTCTGGCACCGCGAGCAAGAAGCTTCCTCTTGGCCCACTCATCCAACCCAAGAGTCAAACGCTTGAGACTTACAGTTGATTCAACGTTCAACATTGGGTATGTGCTGACTCCAAACTTGACTTTTTTCCCCTTGGGAGATGGCCATACGCGGTCTGTCCAAGGACACTCCATTAACTCGGTCCTGTACCTCTTGACTGGCCGCCCTTGCTTTGGAAACGCCCTCTCTGCGACTGACCGATTGTACTTGGTGATTACGCGGCCGATCTTGAAACAGCCTCCGAGCGCCTCCTGAATCTCCACAACTTGAGAATCACTCAAGCGCTCGTCAATCTCAACAATGGCTGCATTCCTGGAGTGGTCATTAACATGCGCAGTCAGATTCTGGTCCCTCAGATAGACAATCATCTCTGCAATGCTCAAGAGCCAGTTCTTTCCCAGGATGAAGATGTATTCAGTCATGCCTTGTGCTTCTCCAGCTCCTCCAATAGGAACTTAGCATATAGTGCTCCCTTCAATGGGGTTGGCGTTTCCGAGATGAACGTTGGCTTGTAACCCACTTCTTTGGTTATCTCGATTAGGGGCAGTATATCCGGCCCCCATTCTTCCCCGAGGGGCTTGTGAGATTTTTCTCCTGCTTGCGTGAAGACTATGCCGCTAATATGGAAATGCATGTTATGAACGAATTGAGACCCAAGAGCATGCTCAAAAGCGCCAAGAACTTCGAGATAGCTCTGTTTATCATTGCACTTGCCCTGCGTGCGCGCATACATATGCGCCCAGTCAATCGTTGGAATCAGCCCGTCCGTTTCTGCGCAGAGTCTAGCAATTTCTTCGACCGACCCATACGCGTTTATCTTGCCTGCGATCTCGGGAGCCAAGTATGCTCCTTCACCGAGATGTCCTGCTTTCTCCCAGACCTCCTGAAGCGCACTTCTAACGACCTTGTGTGCCTTTTCGGGACTGAGACCTCCGTATGTCCCGACATGGAATACAATCCGTTTCACGCCCATTAGCGGTGCGAATCGTAGGGCCTTTTCAAGCCGTTTTCTTGATCGTTGACGAATATCATCTGATTTTGATGCCAGATTGATGTAGTATGCTGCATGCATGCTCATGGCTATACCTGTGGATCTGGCCAGATTTCCTAGTACTCTTGCTTTTTCCTCAGATGCTCTCAACCCATAAACAGCCGCATACTCGAATGCCGTCAGGCCCACTTCTTTCAGGATTTCGAAGGTTCTCTTTGGTTTACCTTTGGCCTCCTCGGGATAGCCCGCTGGACCAAAGCGAATCTCCTCCATCCAGTTCAATCCTCCACGGTGAACTCCCAGCGACAGTAGGCATCCGGGGGGTGTTTGTCGGGCGGACAGAATACGCAGCGCGTCTTGATTCTGGGGTCAATCGTTTCAGCGAAGTAACTGTACTCAATCTCTCCAACCGGTCGACAGGGGAAATCTGGAAGTCCCTTCCGATTCCTTGCAGTCTGGACTCTGCACTCATCCATGGTGAATATCAGAGTCTTATCATCCTTCCATACTGTAGACTGCTTGTTCAATCTCGCATACACTCGGTAGTCCAACGCCTTCTCTAGCGACTTCAGACCTCCATTTGGTTCAACCCCAAACTCCCGCATTATGCGTCGTGCCTCTATGGGTGAGAAGAGCTTCCATGCTTCCTTGTCCATTTCCATGGCCACATCAATGTCGAACTTTTTTTCCAGCGCTAGGAAGTACGCTCCATCCATTGCCTGCCATGCCTTGGCATATGCATCAATTATCTTCAGAAGTGTAGCCTTTGGAAGGTCATCAAACATTTGCAGCACATCCTTTCTGGGGTTAAGTTTGGACCATAATAAGAGTGATTAGGTTTTCTCAAACCGTTTCCACAATTCTTTAATCGACATTGGTATCTTCGTGTGTGTCGGATGGACAGCGAATGTCGGAAATCGATTCATCTCAAGACCATCAACAGAAAGGAATAGACCCGAAAGCTTTCCTGCAAATCATCCGCCCACAGAATTGTATCCTCGGGAGCTTAACAGTGATCGCTGGAGTGGCGATGTCTTACAAACTAGACCCTAGTTCTGCTGCTCTGTCTACGCACCTAACGCTGTTCATCTTCGCGTATCTAACGTACTTCTTTGTCGCCGCAGGTGGCAACGTCGTCAATGATATATTTGACATAGAGGTTGACAAAATCAACCGACCACACAGGGCTCTGCCGAGCGGACGCATGACAGTGCGGCAGGCTTGGATGTATGTTGCTTTCCTGAGTCTGATTGGTGTGTTGTTTGCGTGGCTGAACGGGCCCCTTGGCACTGTAATTGTCGTCGTCTTCCTATTAGTAGGCTATGCGTACGCGGCGAAAGTAAAGGAGCTCGGCATCGCTGGAAACTTCATGGTTGCCTTTTCCTTTGCATTCGGAGTCATCTATGGCTCTTTCATCTATGGCGAGCAGGTTGCTGCGATATACATTCCCATTCCATCCATACTGTTCTTCATCACTGCTTTCATGATCCTTCAGGCACGCGAAACGATCAAGGGGGCTGAGGATGTTGAGGGCGATAAGCTGAGAGATGTCCGTACCATTGCGAGAGTGTACGGGTATAATGCTGCTGCTGGGGTTGCTGCAATTCTGAACTTCATTGGAGTCACCTGCTACGCACTGATATGGTTCCTCGGCTATGCCAGCTGGGATCTATGGCTTTTGCTCCTCCTTGGCTCGACAGTTGTGATTGGAGCTGCTATAACGCCCTTAACTGGTCCCAGCAATGCGAAACGCCTGCTGATAGGTAGCACGCTTGACAAGATTGGTGCACTAGTTGGTCTCATCACTTTCGTCGTAGTTCCGCTATACGGCATCCTGTGAAATCCGTTAGTGAGCTGTCCAAAAGGTCCAAGACAGTGCAATCATGCACAGTATCGAAACCACCAAGGCCCACTGCGTTGAAGTATCATGGGCCTCTCTTATTCCAAAGATAAGGAGAAAACCTACCCATATGAACGAGATTTGAGTTATCCAGTCTATTGTCAACCATATCGGGGATGCATAGAGCGCAGTAAACACTCCCTGCCAGCTTCCAAAGGATTCGAATGCGATGGGTGACATGGCGACCAGTACAAAGACTGTCGCTATGAGTCTGAAGATTACCACTGGAATGATGCTGTAGCCCACAATGGCGACGGTCTTTGACTTTCTTCCCGTTCCACCTGCCAACTTGAACGCAAAATGTGCGAATGCGCTGCCAATGAAGAGATACAGCATTCCCATCATGATACTCGGCAGAATGCTAGTAAGGGCTGCGCCATAGAACTGCATTGAGGATTCAAGATTCAGAACGCTCACTGGTCGGATTACTGTGGCATTGAGCACTGGGTCAAATACAGGCCCCATCTGTGTTACTTTTGAGGCCATTGCAAGAAAGAGCCCTGCGAATACAAGGGCGTTGGCAATAATGATTATGAATGGTCCTATGAAATCTGGGCTCTGTCCGATATCACGATAGGTCGGTGCCGGTCTCCTAATGACTCCCCATAGTCGGTCAATAGTTCCCCTAACCCTCACCGTTTCGGATTCCGGTCGTTTCAGCAGGGGTAGTATTCTCTCAAGGGTTTCCTCTGCAATCGTTTCCCTGCAGACCGGACAGACTGTTGCATCTGCTGGAACTGGGCTATCACAGAACTCACATCGACGCAATCTCAGTCATCCCTCTTTCGCTAACCTACAACTAATTCGGGTCTGCAGCATATAGCGATTTCTGCGACCGGGGTCTCCCCCCTCTTGAATCACACTAGTTCTACCACATGCCAAACTTGTCGTAAACTGGGGTCTTGTGGACAATCACGTATGGAACCAATGCATCCCAGAAGCTCTGGAATGCGTTGAGTGTCAGTGTAATCGTGATGATTTCGGATATGCCAATGAATGGCAACATGATGGATACTACTATGAGATTGACTGGAATCATTATAGCAAGACGCAGTATAGACGCACCAAGCATGGATACGGTGTAAGCTCTCGTGTCAGAGAGATACATCCCTTTCCGATCATGTTCCGATCTATTGGCAAGCACCCATGGGACGATGATCATCGGTGCAGTTGCTGCAAGTTTGAAGAACGGTCCAATCCCTGTTGGATCAAATAAGAAGAGTCCAACTGTCCCTGCTGCCATACTCACAAAACCAACTTTTCGGCCGCCTATCAGGAACGCGGCTACCCAAAAAAGCGATACTGGGTCAAACAGCGCGATTCCCCATCCTCCAACACGTGTCAAGAATCCCGCGACCGGTGCGACTGCAATGGAGAGAGACGCCAGAACCGATGCCACAACAATTTCCATGACATCGTCAGTCGAATCAGAGGCCCTAACCAGTTCCATCTCGATGCTTCCCTGGTCATCCTCCACGAAACTGACTGCATCAAGGGTCCGATGAATAGTCGCATCTGGCATGATGACGACTCGCAGCCGCCTAACTTAAGAAGTTTACTCAGCAGGAGATAACTACCCAATAGTGAGTAATCGGCTATGGTATGTCACTCAACAGCTGCTCAACCTTGGCGTGAAGTTTCTCTTCCGCTGGAACTCGTAGCTTGGGTCTTCCTAGCATCCGGAGGAGACTCCTCGTTGGATCTAGCCAATCAGGGTTAATCCTCCACTCGGCCCAGTCGATGCCAGAGGCAAGAGATGTCCTGCTCAATATCAGCTGGGAGGCGACTATCTCATTCAAGCTGTGTATGATTGTGCCAATAGTCACAGCCCCAATGATTGGCCTAACCTTGCGTGCGGCTCGTAACAGGTCTGCAGTGGTCACCCAGCCGCCATCATTAATCAACAGTCTAAGCACTCTCGAGCGAACGGGGTCGGACTCCATAACTCCCTTGAGTGGCGCTAGGTTAACGTGATGCATGGGTCTTGGATCAATCTCGGGACGCTCCCATGGAGCTAACTCCCGATCATTTCTTAGTGCGTTAAAGTCCATATCCGGCACTCACATTGAATGAGAAGGTCTTGTGTTCTTTTGAAACGAAGTATTATCCCCCAGAATCGTTTGTGCATTGCTTTTGCACAACCCTTATCTTGAAAGGACACCCTGATAAAGTCGCTATGACGACCAGAGAGCCGCTAGTGGGGCTATTCACAAAGAATCTTGAGAAGCCGTCTGATCTGTTGTGTTGTGCTTTCGGTCTGCGCAGCAGCGAGATTGACATCTACTTCTCTCTGCTTGGTGGTACTAGGACCGTTGAAGATTTGGAAAAGACCATTGACAGGGACCGCAGCACTGTCCAACGCATTCTGCAGAAATTGGATCGCAAGGGTCTCATAGAGCGGGAGAAGAAGAAAATTGAGAGAGGCGGCTACTTCTACGTCTATCGAGCTATATCGACAGAGGCTGTAAAGCGGCAGATACTCGAACAGCTAGAACACTGGTACACAGAAACCAAAAGACTCTTGTTGAGCAATTGGCCCGAACCGCCTCCATAGAATTAACGAGGCGAATAAATGGCTCAGATCCCTCTTCGAAAGAACACAGTTTCATTGACCATACTCGCACTGATTGCAGCTCTTGGCATCGTTGTGCGGATGTTTGTTCGTATTCCTGTAATCCCCGGATTCGTGGAGATAACTCCAGGATTTCTCTTTTCGCTTCTGGGTGGTGTGATTGGTGGTGTGCCAGGAGGCATATTCGTTGGGGCCATAGTTGGCATAGGCGGCGCCATGGGTGGAGGCGAGCCCCCACTTCTTCCTATGATTGGCAACATCTTTCTGGGCATCGGTTCTGGATTGGCAATTCACGTGACAAAAGAGCGGAACTCGCGGAAGTATGTATTGATGGTTGTCTTAGGTGGGGGAATAATCGGCGGCTTCATACCAACCGCGACCGTATTTGCGTCATTAATAGACCCCATCGAAGTCATCCTAGCAGCAGCTCTGTTGGACATGACACAGGGATTTTTCTGGGCTATCGTGGCGCTGTTCGTAGAGCGAAGAATCATTCGGCCTATCGCCGGAAATTACCTGTACCCCAAACCGGAAGAGCCAACTCCTTGGTGAGCCCACCATGGATGCAGAGGACACAACGGAATGACTGACAAGACCGTATCGATAGACATTCGCAAAGACCTCTTTGGGGCAAATGAAGAGGCGGCCAGTATCAACGCTGATATCTTCAGAAAGCATGGTATCAGGACCTTTGACATAATGGGGTCTGTGGGTACCGGCAAGACTCTGCTGATTGAGTCACTGTGTGATAGGTTTGCTGGAAAGTATCGCATACTGATGGTTGCAGGAGACTTGGCCACAACAATTGATGCAGATAGAGTCGCTTCCCATGGCGTGGATACAGTGCAGATCAATACTGGAACTGCATGTCATCTCGATGCAAGAATGGTGCGCTACGCCTTGGGGGAGATAGATCTCGGTAAGTATCAGCTCATGTTCATCGAGAATGTTGGAAACCTGATCTGCCCCGCCGGATACCCGCTTGGCGTGGATAAGAAGATAGTCATGCTCAGTATCACAGAAGGTCCCTACATGGTGAAGAAACATCCTCTTACAATCAAGAGGTCTGATATGGTGGTCATAAACAAGATCGACCTAGCAGATGTCTTGGAATTCGATGTCGATGCTCTTGTCAATGATGTTCGCGAGGTTGACGCAAAATTGCCTGTCTTCAAAGTGAGTTCAAAGACTGGGGAGGGACTAGACGAGCTTATCGATGCGCTCGAGCTTTAGGAGCCAGCTTCAGTTTCAATCAATTGTCCAAGTGTCTTTCGAACGCTCTCTGTATGACCGGCACCCAAGACGACGACAATATTCCCTTCAACATCATTAAGAATCGAAAGCAGTGCTTTTGCTATGTACAAATCTCTCTGGTGGATGAGGGCTTCGTGCAGTAGCGGAAACTCATCTTTGAATTGCTCCATTAGTGCATCAACGGAACCATCCTCCTTCAGAAATGACATTAGGTCCAAGGCACTGCCCCCTTCAATCTCCGCAGTAGCGTCGGGAACGAGACTCGTAAGCCGGTATATCTCATCCAGCGGCACCTGCATGAGGGCATGCACTGTTGCACTGATGGGCCTATCCACTAGGGCAATCTTCGCTCCTATCTTTCGTCCCTCTTTGATTGCAGTAAGCATCTCTTCGCCTACTCCTGCTCCGGTGATTCCGCTTAGACTGTTCTCCAACATTGCTATCTGGTTCAGAAGATTCTGCACTACATCCCCTGTTATTGGCAGCTCTGGGGTTTCAGTTGATGACTGTGAACTGATTAGCTGCTCATACCTCTCTCTGTCGAGCTCCACCGCCACCACATCTGGTTTTACCTCTCTCACGGTCTTCCTTGCATGCTCAACGCTATCTGCATCCGTGTGTATCACAGACACAAACACAACTCGTTCGAGACTTTCTAGCATACAGTTCACGCTTGACTCAGGGTCACTATTCGTCTTTTCATTCTTGTTATTCCAGTTGAATCTTCCATGCGCTCTGGTAAACGTTTACGGCCCCAAGACCGAATCTTGATCCATTCCTGAGGCCTTCCAAGCCCACGAGAAAGTTTAACACAGACTAAGCGTTTACTTACCGTAGCTAAATGAAAGGATGAGGAAGAGAGGCACATTGAGGTCAGAACTCGATCTGGCATTTGCTAAATTGATGAACCCCCGAATGAGTGCAGGGCTGTTGTTGTTACATAGTCTCCTTAATCCCCTGAGAAGCTCGCCAGTGGCTCCGCGCGATGTGCGCGAGAGTGTTGATGCGTTTCTCAAGGACCGCAGGGTCTCCAAGCAGTCGGTCACCAACGCCGCACGCAGACTTGAAGAAACCAACATCATTGAGCGTGAAGAGGGGTACAGTGTCAACTACGGATACCTGATATCCATCCTTCTCGAAAAGGTCATGGAACTGACTGAGTGTATCAGTGACCTCGAAGATGAGGTTGCGGATCTGAAGGCAGCCCGTAAGCACGTTTCCTAGGTTGCTGGAGTGTCATTGTGATTACCGCAATATTATGGGAATGATGTTCAATAGTCCCGCGGTGACGTGATGGTTGTCCTATTCGTGAGTTATAGTTGCTATCTCTCGGAATTGCAGAGTAGAGCATTAATTAGTGTCTGAAGAGGTTACCCCTTATTCTCACCCGGAATTAGAAGGTGAATAGATGTCGGAAAAGAGTGGAATGATTGCCTACTGTGGACTGTACTGTCAAGAATGCGCTTCGTATACTGGTAAGATAGCCGATTTGGCAAGAGACCTGCGCAAAGAGCTCAGAACATTTAGATACGACAAGATTGCAGAATCGCTTTCTCCCTACTCCTTCTTTGAGTATTTCAAACATTACCCTGAATGCTATGAGGTACTTGGCGGACTAGTCAAGATGCGCTGCAAGCGTGGATGCAAGGAGGGTGGCGGACCTCCCTTCTGCAAGATAAGGAAGTGCTGTGTGAAAAAAGGCATCGAAGGCTGCTGGGAATGTGATGATTTCAAGACCTGCACGAAACTGGATTTCCTACGGCCATCACATGGAGATGCACATTTGAAGAATCTCCGTATACTCAGCAGACATGGAGTCGACCACTTCTTAGAGGGCAAGAAGCATTGGTATGTGAAGCCGAAGGAATGAGATCTGACGGATTACATGTTCTTGAGCTTGTCCCAAAGCTGTCTGACACTAACGTGACCGATCTCTCCGCCGGCTCCGTGACCGCTGGTGCTATCACCACATAGCCAGACATTCGACGTGCCAGGTACGGGCTCCTCACACGAGGGTCGACGGTATCTATGCTGGTCAATGTTCACTTCCGCGCCATCGCACATGGGTGCGACAAATCGTCTTACAAAATCTAGGTTGTCTTCTATCTCGGGATAAGCTTCAATGAGTTCCTTCCACATGTCGTCTAACGCTGTTTCATTTTTGGACTTATCATTGGCATCTGCGGCGGGGATGGGCTTGAACCAAGTTCCGAGTAGGCATCCTTCGGGTGCCATAGCAGGCTCGATATTACTGTACCATTGACCGAAACTGTTTGATTTCCT
>DAOVDG010000091.1 GCA_030669595.1 Candidatus Thorarchaeota archaeon | reverse complement strand
AGCAACTCCTCTAATGGAAACAGAGGGGACAAGTCAAGGTGCTGAAGAGAGGTACCACGTAGCCAAAGACCTTCCAAGGCTACGCAATTACTTAGAGGGGTAAGGTCCAACTCCTCCAAAGGATTCTTTTCAAGAAATAGCTCCTGGAGTTGAATGCAGAAACCCAATGGCATGAGGTCTAAGTTGAAAAGCTGGTTGCCATCAAGACGAAGGAATCTCAGATTCGAACAATCACTCAGCGGAGTAAGGTCGATGTCCTGCAAGTTGTTAGAGTTGAGATACAGCTCCTCAAGCTTCTTGCAGTTGTTCAAAGGGGAGAGGTCAGCCCTCTGAAGTTTGTTGACTTCAAGGTGAAGCTGAGTTAAGTTCGAACACTCAGAGAGAGGTGTTAGATCGATTGTGATCAGGCTGTTTGAACCGATCTTCAGAACCTCAAGGTGCTCCAAGGAACTCACGGACATCAAATCTACCCGCTTCAACCAATTGGCTGAGAGGTCGAGTTCAACAAGGGACTTACAGTTCTGGAGTGGAGCGAGGTCAATCTCAACGATTTCCTTGCCGCATAGATTCAGGCTGATCGAGTCGCTATTCACAGACTCCTGTTTCGATTTCCCGTCACGAGTTGTATAGGTGATGTCGATCTGAGTCATTGCTGACACTCCACTTAGTATAATTATGGAAACTTTTTCTTATTCTTTATACTCTCTTCTGATGGTACAACGAATAGGCCCTTCTTCAGATATAAAAACCTGCACTACGTTTCAAATCGCGATAAATCTAATCCCTTGGAACATGGGACCAAGGGGGTGGCTCAGGTGTTGTTGCCACAAATCTAAGTATCACTTCTCGTATGCCATGAGGGTTATGAACCCCTTGGAAGATAAGAGCTGGTTCATCCTTAGATTTGGCTGAATAGACAACGACATCGCCCTGATTGATAGCTTCCTCTACGGGTTCACTGGCCGTGACAACTTTTGTTATCTCGTCATAGAAAACTCGAGCAGTCTTTTGGTTGAAGTATCCTCTCCGAATTCTTATGTTCCATGTGGTCACTATGTACAAAACATAGCGTCGTCGAGTTTCGGTCCAGAGAACCAGTACCAACCCAAATGTCATAGCAAATAGACCTAGGACCCAGGATACGAAGCCAAACTCCACGAGACTTGCGGCGGCGATGACGTTCCCCGCAACGCCAAGAATGAAGACCACAAAGCCAAGGACATAGTTGAAGATCGTAGAACCTCTCTTAGGATGATAGATGGCAACCAACCGCTCCCTTTTCTCGTGGGACGCTGGAGAGTCACTTGGGGAGTTACTCATTTATCCCACTTCGCTTTAAGTTTCGATTCTGGCCTTCTCTTTAGTGTCGAGGGTATATTTCCCAGAGGGTATCACAGGCGTGGACGAGGTGCCCAATAAGCGTCTTCGTCTCTTCTGCTGTTAGGTCAGTATCATTTGTTTCCGCGAGGAGGACGATGTCGTCATCGTCATCTATCGCGAACTTGACTCCATTGGCCTCCCACGAAGCTCTAAGCATGTCGTAAGCTAGCTTCGCTCGTTTGCCTTCCTCTGCGTCGTAGTACTTGGCAAAGGTATGAATGATATAGACCCACGACTCATCTTCGTTGGTGGCAATCTTGACCTTGAGGTTCTTGATGTGCTCCGTGCTCCAACGCATCATTAGCACATTTTCTTCACGAGTGAACTTGATGTCAAGCGATTCTAATAGAGATGCAATATGATCTATTGTTCCCAATTCAGACACCTCTCGCTGAGATTCCAACTATCTGCCATATTAAGATGCTTACTATTGTATTTCTGTATACTCGAAACTCATGAAGAGGCCACCTCAGTAATAAATAATCCTAAGCAATAGGCTGTCTGCATACGCAGGTATGTCCTTGAGTGAAGAAATAGTGGCTTCGAGCCTTTGCTCGCGACCAAAGAGATATTTGGTTTAGCAATTAGTTCCATCCATCCAGAGGAGCAACTATCCCGCTGAATCGTGGAGGTATTTGAACTGTGCAATAAGAGGATTACCTTGACCTGCATAATTGTGCTCACATTCATTCTACTTATATCCCTCTCCGGGGCGCCCCCGCTTCAAGACTCCAACTTGACTGACGCTCCGTCAGGAGCTAAGGCGTTAGCTGACCTCGAGTCGCAAGAACTAGTGCCGGATCCAGGCTTTGCCAGCCCACCTGAAGTCGTCGTCGTCGGAGAATCAGGTGAGTTCTCACATAGCTACGAGTCCGTTGGCGAGGACGGGAGAGCGCTTCTTGTTTGGAATCATACTGCAGGAACCCCATTGGATTTTCCAGCATTTCCAGAACATCATCTCATTCACTGTGACGATTTCATCTATCTCTTTCAACCCTTGCTATGGGAAAGTGGAGTCACTCCGTACAGAGTCAGAGTGATTATGGAGTATGGGTTTGATGTAACAGGTACATTCAAGACGAATGAGTCAGGGTGGGACATGTTCGGGGCATTCGCTTGCTTGATAACTCCGCATGACTGGACATCAATTAATGGCTGGCAGATACCACCAATCAATGGAACGCCTCAACCAATTCCCATTGACTTGCAGGAAAACACTATAGACAGTGTGTGGTCTGATCTGGAATACCCTCTCAACGAGATAAGTCTGGCAATTGGATTTGCGCCTAGCTCTCGATTCAATGAATTTTGGGATGGGTCAGAGCCGTGGCGCAATTACACAGGTGTTGTGACAATGGCAATTGAGGGCATTAGCGTAGAGGCATTGTGCGGTAGGCCCGCATCTGTTGAAGAGATTGAGCCCATACATGTTGGGTATAAATCTGAGAGCAGCGATGAATATCTCGCAGATGTAGAGCATGCAGGTGATGGCACTGTATATTCTTTATCTATAGATTACGGCTCTGAGCCACATAGGACAGCTCTAGTGCGATGGAGTAAAACCGCAGATGTGCTATGGTCCTCAAAAACGAATAGTTCATGTTCAATCATAGGCTACGCCGTTGATGTCCATGGTGGCAACGTGTACGCTATCGGTATGTACTACACAAGCACTGGTCACGAGGGCGCGATTCTACTTAGGTGGAACTCGGATGGAGCACTAACATTAGCCAAGGATTTGAACTTGGAATTGGATGGCGTATTCGACCTTAAAATCGCCAACGATGATTCCATCTATCTTACGGGTTATAGATACCGTTGGGAGCTGTCATATTGGATGTCAGTACACCTAATTAAGATTGACCACGAAGGTACAGCAGTCTGGGAAGTGACTCTGGGAACAGATTCATACGCATCCGCTTTACTAGAGGTGTCTGAGGAGGGCGATGTCTACGCGTTAAGCGGCTACAGTTTCACGAAATGGAACCGGGATGCCAATCTTTTGTGGAATAAGACAGGATTGTTCATTGACCTGCGTCTTTCACCATGCGGTTCAATTTACACCATGGAAGTAACATACGACGAATGGGTCTATTACTACTGGGTTCCACACCTATATCTCGTTAAACGTGATTCGGATGGGGCTGTTCTCTGGAATCAATCCATTGATATTCACTATACAGAAACCTGGTCCGAGCATATCTGGCCGTATTCCATGGAAATCGCGACTGACGGCTCCCTATACATGTTCTTTCAAATGCTCCGAGACGAGCAAAGGTTTAGGCTTGCGAAATATGACAGTTCAGGCATACATTTGTGGAACAAGAGCCTTGCTCCACTTAGCAATGAATCGGGTTACTGGTTCAACGGGAAGATGGTTCTAGGTAAAAATGGATTGATTCACATCATAGGAAGGCAAGACAATACCGAATCTGAAGTCTCTGGCCTTCGAATGCTCGTCTATTTCGATTCAGACTATCCTATGGACCCATTCAATCTTCCAGAAACACGCCTTGTCATAGCAGTTTCCATTATCGCAGTGCTTGTAGTCGGCGATGTCGTACGACGACGAAGAGGACTCCGGTTCCGAACATAAGCATGAATACATGAAGACAAAGAAATATCTAGATTCGCGTTCCAGCCTACATGTGATATGGCGAGAGATTCTCGCTTGGTTGGAGGAAAGCATTTGAGTTTCAGGAAAATCGCAATAATGTATGCGCTAGCTATCTGTGTATTGCTATCCGTAACGTCTGTTTCTGCACCCCTATTGCTATCAACTTCAGGAGGCAATAGCATGAGTCCTGCGGGATACGAGTTCTTTAAGCTAATCGAAGGACCCGACCTAGCTTCTGCTGGTGATGTTGTGGAGATGGGAAGCGCAGATGAATTTGGTTACACGTATGATGCTAATTACGGGCATTTGAACCTGACATGGGACCACAATCCAGGAACCGAAATACATACTCGAAGTCCCGATGATCCATACATGCCGGACTGTATGGAGTTCGTCTACTTCAAGCAAGCAGTTGAATGGGAGTACAACGTCATGCCATTAGATGTCAATATCACTATTGAATACGGTGTCATCAAGACTGGAGACTTTCAAGCAAGTGAGCTCATGTTTCGTGTCTATGTTTGGCTTATTGATTCGTCTGGCAACTGGAGAGAGGTCTACGCGTCACAGCCACCGTACTGGATCGGTCATTTCGACTCACACAGCATCTCGGTTGATGGCTATGATATCTACAAGGCATGGGGTGGAATGATTGAGGACGATACGGGGTACCAAGTGGACCCAAACGATGAGCTGACCTTTGCAATAGGACTTGCCCCTACTGAGGAATTCGTATACTACTACGGCGCTACTCCGTGGCAGACGTACGATGGATCCGCAATTCTAATGGTCACACACTTCGATGCCTGGGTGCTCCTTAAAGAAACATTACCTGAAGAAATGATTCAGCCGCTAGAGAACAAGACATGGGGAAGCACAGATCGAAACGAGCAGATTATAGGAATAGATGTTGCCCCTGACGGAACAATCTATACTGTAGGTTATGATACGCCTGCAAGTAACCCGTACATGATTGAAGGAGCCAATCTTCTTTTGGTGAAGTGGGATTCTCAGGCGAATGTTTCTTGGACCCAGTCAGCAGGTAGTGACTCAGGAATGACAGTTGGTTATGCTGTAGCCGGACACGACAACTACGTATACACTGTGGGAGGTTTATTCGGGAATACTACGTACCCGACGGCGGAAATAGACACGCTCTTTATCAAATGGCATTCAAATGGAACAAAGCTTCTTGAACGCAGATACGACTTCGGGGATACGGATGCGGCCATAGATGCAGACACCGGACCGGATGGGTCACTCTATGTAGTGTACTTAGTTCAGGAAACAAGCCCAGTATACATTAATAGGGTATATCTTGGAAAATTCGATTCGAACCTGGCGGAAATCTGGAGTGTTCCACTCACTGACACTCTGTACATGTTAGGGCAAGCAATTGGAGTCACGAATGATGGCTATATCTACACGGCTACTGCTAATTCTATAATGAAATGGAGCAGTGATGGCGAACTACTCTGGTTTAGTAACGGCACTTTCGTGTGCATGAGTGTAGCTCCGAATGGGTATGTCTATGCAGTGCAGATGCAGTCAATGTACATGTATTCCTATGAAACTATGGAACCTCGTCTTGTTATCTGGTCAACCGAAAAAGAGCCGATTACCAACATATCCCTTACGATTTCATTCAGGAATATGTTGGAGGAGCTTATTATGCCAGGAGCCTTGGCGACTACTGCAGATGGCAATGCATACTTCTGGTTCTATACACCTTCTAGTGGGGGAACCACACATTACCTCACCAAGTATAATATCCACGGCAATCAGATATGGAATAAGACATTGTCAGGCGACACCGATCCATTTTACTACGGGGTATATCCTGGTCTTATGGATTGCGACTCAAGCGGGCGCATCTACATGGCGAGTACATCCGACACGATGGATATCCGCATGCTCGTATATCTGGACCCAAGCTACTCAGGATGGGGACTCTTCATCATCCCACTCGGTGATGTCACAAGTATCGCTCTCTATGGCGCCGCAGTCATTATGATAGTATTCGTGGTTATCGACTTCACAAGAAGAAGGAGAGCCATGTAAAGGGAGTCCACTTTGGATGTGATGAGCTGTGGTCCTGAAGAGAGTAGAGTTAACAGCTGTCTTGGTTCTGGCAGTGATTCTGTTAGCAATGCCAATAACTCTGTATCATACGACTTCGGTTCCGATCCCTAAGAATCCACTTGGAGCCATAGCTGGGTTCGAAACCATTCAGCTTACTCCCGACCCTAATCTGGCCCTATCACCTAATGTAACTATCGAAGGCAGCTCAGGTGAATTCAGCGTCGACCACCACATCTCGACAGGTGGAATGGACTTCAACTATGTGCTTCTGAACTGGGCACACGTAGCTGGCACAGAGCTGAGTTGGCCTGTTATTCCACATCTCTCAACCGAAATGCCCGAGTGTAATGACTTCATCTACTTCACACAGACCTTTCACTGGGAGAGAGAGATTCTTCCAACTGATGTCAATGTCACGTTTGAACTCGGTATGGAATTGCTGGGAAATTTCGCTACAAGCGAAGAGGGGGGCCTGATGTTCAAGGTCTACATCTGGCTAATCGACTCATCTGGAAACTGGCGTCAAGTATACAGGACATCCCCACCGTACATAGCCACCCAACAAGTGCAGCATACCGACCTCAACTACTTTGACATTGTCGAAGGCTGGGGCGGAATGATTGAAGATGGAGTGCAAGAGGACCCTGACGACAACCTGACGATTGCCGTGGGTCTTGCCCCAACAGCTTGGTTCCTTGAGATCTTTGAAGCTGAACCATGGCGCGAATACGATGGCAGTGTCACAGCCTCCATCAGTCGACTGGAGCTCACAGTCATCCTTGAAACTGAAGCATCGCCAAGGCTTCATCCAAGATCAAACAATACTTTGTCGAGTCGATATATGGATACATGTGAAGATGTGTGTGTTGCCTCAGATGGGGCTGTCTATACCGTGGGCACAAAGTCCCACTATCCAACTGTGAACGCCCTCATGCTTGCCAAATGGGACTCGCAGGCGAACCTGCAATGGGTGCAGATGTGGAATGGATCAACCTTTGCGAGTGGTTATGGAGTGGCCGAGTCGGAAGGCTTTGTCTACACGGTTGGGATAGACTGGAGCGGACTTCAGGGAGGAGACCTTGTTCTCCTCAAGTGGGACCCGTTTGGTGGGTTGGTATGGCAAGAATCCTTTGACAACAATGGGCAGGATTATGGTCGCAAGATAGCGATTGGGGAAAATGGAGTTACGTATGTCGTTGGTGACACGTGGTCGCCTAGGTATCTCACCTCCTCCGCTTTCTTGGCTAAGTTTGATTCGGAGGGTAACAGGCTCTGGTTTCGAGAGATCTCAGGGTTTCCGTATTGGTCTTGGGATCAAGGCTTGGATGTCGCGGTCACAGATGAAGGCAACGCGTACGTAATGACGAGCCACTATCTCACCTTGTGGAACGCAGATGGCGACCTCCAGTGGATCGTATCTACAATCTACAACGATCTTGCCATTGGTCCAGATGGCTCTGCGTACCTCGTGGGACAGACCTATTCCAACAACATGCAGCTGGACAAAGTGAACGAAACCGGCGAATTGGACTGGTCTGTGACAAAGAACGTCAGCTACGGGTATCTCAAGGAGAGTCTTTCCGGTGTTTCAGTTGCTGTAGCACCAAATGGGTCAATCTACGCTGTGGCTGAGTTATACCGTTACGACCTTGCGTATCTCCTCGTTAAGTACGACACTGAGGGACAGGAAATCTGGAACAGAACAATAGGAGAGAACAACTGGGCACATGGCTATGGAATGTGCAGAACTTGTCACTTGGCAGCTCCTGGAAATGGGCTCCTCTATCTTGCCACAACAATCCTTACGGAGGAAACTAAGGCAGACTTTGCATTGGCGATTTATGAAATTGGAGCAACTGGCTGGAGTCTTGGTCTGGATGCTATGAGCATCACGCTCTATTCAACAGCATCAATGCTGATTATGATAGTTATCATTGACTATGCAAGACGAAGGCGTAAACGGCATAGCGGCGGCAATAGCACGTGATTTGGCACATGAAGTAACTAGCAAATGATGGAAGTGATGCACCGGTTCGTGAAGTGTTTCAAACATTAGAACTCGATTGGATAGTACCCGAATTCCTTGACGGCACGAATCATCGCGTCGATATTTTTTGGTGGGGATGTTGGCGGCACATCGCAGCCTGGAGCCAAGATGAACCTACCATTAGATCCACCCTGTATCATTGCCTCTTTGCAGGCGACCATCACTGTATCGGGTGTGCCATTCATGATGATATTAGCTGGATCCACATTTCCAATCAGTGTCGCATCAGGAACCTTATCTCTCGCTTGTGCAAGGTCTAGTGGCGCATCAACACTCAATCCCCTTGCTGTTGTATTTTGCATCTCCTCGATTATTCTAAGCACGTTTCCACAGATGTGGTAGATAGCGTGAACACCTTTAGATTGAATCCATTTCGCAACCTCTTTGTCATGTTTCCAGAAGAATCGTTTGTACATTCGTGGCGAAACCATGTCAGGGGACGCGACGGGATCAGAAAAATCAATTGCATCTACGCCGCTTTCAATAAGTGGCTCCATTGTAGTCTTGAAATTCTCAACGCTGAACGCGAAGGCACGTTCAATAAATTCGGGGTCCTCAACAAGACACTCCATGATTAGCTGAGTGTCCATTAAGCGTGAGAGAGTTGAAATGGGCCCGATGCACACCAACCAAATAAACGTGCTCGAACCTATTTCCTTGACTAGTCTCTTCACACAATCGACAGCAGCCGCAACTCGAGGTGCTGCAGCTAAATCAAGCGCTTCAAGTTTATCAAGATCCGCTGGCTCCTGAATTGCTGGCTTGACGAGAAGTGGAAAGCCTCCTGACGGTATTCTCATTTCAGATCCATAGTACTCTGGGATAAGCATAGGACTGAGCATTGGGCATACGGAGTCCGCCCCGAATTCCTTGTTGAACGCGAGCCAAGATTTTGCCATCTGCTCTCCGTCGCGATCAACCAATGCCAAATCTTGGCCGTAGTTATTGAAGATCCAAGCAGTTGATACTATGGACACTGGAATCCTCTCGGGAATACCGCCATGTAAGGCAGTGTCAATGAGTTCCTTGCCAGATTGCATAGATCTACGCCCCCCTCATTTCTTCCATGAGATTCCTAGCTA
>DAOVDG010000052.1 GCA_030669595.1 Candidatus Thorarchaeota archaeon | reverse complement strand
AGCTCGCAAGATTGCCAGAATGGATGGTGTGAGCGTGCGTGTGACCGACGGGTGCACTGGCTGTGGCACATGTACGGATGATGTGTGCTTTGTGGATGCCATCACCGTTGTCAATAGCAGGGCTGTCATTAGTGACGAATGCAGAGGGTGTGGCTGCTGTGTTGAGGTGTGTCCCGAGGGGGCAATCGAATTGATAATCGAGAGCGATGCAATCTACGAAAAAACCATAGAGAGGCTTGCTTCTCTGATAGACGTAGAATGAATGTCCCATTCGTAACTAACGTTTTACTGAAACTGCCATCGACCAAGGAGAGAAGACACCTGAAAGAAGGCAACCTTTTTAGTGAATTATATGCGCGCAGACGCACTCGGCAGTGTATTACTCACGCGAGAGGCGTTGATCGATGACAACTAAAATCGTCGTAATTGGAATGGGCTACGTCGGAATACCCTGTGCAGCCCTACTGGCTGACGTTGACGGGTTTGACGTGACTGGACTGCAGAGAAGGTCCAAGCGGTCCGGCTGGAAAATAGATGTACTGAACAGCGGAAAGTCGCCTATTGAAGGGGATGAGCCGGGTCTTGATGAGCTCGTAGCCAAGGTTGTCAAGAAAGGAACGTTCAGAGTGACCGATGAGATCAATGTGCTTTCAACTGCAGATGTAATTCTGGTTGACGTTCAGACTCCGACCGATGCTAAACATACTCCCCAATACCGCTCCTTGCGCGAAGTGAGCGAGAATATTGGCAAGCACATGAAAAAGGGCACTCTTGTTGTCGTTGAATCGACTGTAGCTCCGGGTACTACACAGAACGTGGTTCAAGTCATCATTGAAGACAAGTCCGGTCTAAAGGCGGGCGAGGACTTCGATCTTGCATTCGCCTATGAGCGAGTGATGCCTGGAAAGCTCATCCAGCACATCGTCAACCTGCCTCGAGTAGTGGGTGGAATCACTCCGCGAAGCACTGACAGAGCCGTCGAGTTATACTCAAAGATTGTAAAGAAGAGAATATTCAAGACAACTGTACTGACGGCTGAACTCTCAAAGACCATAGAGAACGCCTATCGCGACGTGAACATTGCATTCGCGAATGAGATGGCACTTGTCTGCGAGAGCCTCGGAGTGAATGTTTACGAGATTATTGAACTGGTCAATGTACTTGCCAGCAGAAACATGCACATTCCGGGCGCAGGTGTTGGAGGTCATTGCCTGCCAAAAGACACCTGGTTACTAAGACACGGACTCTATGAGTATGGCTCCTGGAAGGTTGAGCCCGAGTTCATTTCGTTGGCTAGGAGAATCAACGATTACATGCCGATTCACATGTCACACTTGGTGGAGAATGCATTGTCCGCAAGAGGAGTTCGGCTTCACGGGTCAGTAATCACCGTTTTGGGTGCAGCGTATCTCGAGAATTCAGATGATACACGAAACACGCCAGCAGCACCCCTGATTGCATCACTTCAGGCTAAAGGAGTAACTGTACGTCTACACGACCCCTATGTGCTAGATTGGGACTTTAACACCATGGAGATTGAGAGGGACATCATGAAGGCTGCTGAGGGTTCAGACTGCCTTGTACTGGTCACGAAACACAAGGAATACTACTCGCTTGACCTTGACAAGATGAAGAGCACGATGAGAACTCCGACGATTGTTGACGGCCGAAACGTATTCGACCAAGAGAAGGTCGAGTCCAAGGGATTCGAGTATCGTTGCGTCGGAAAGTCTGGCGCCAAGCATGTCACATGAGTACGCTCTCACCTAGACTGGCATTACAGATGATGCACAGCATTGCATGAAGCGCGGTACGATTCCAGGTTCAAAGCAACGCTTTTAACAAACCAGAAAAGGCCACTGTCACAGACAGAACGACATTAGGTTCTCATTGAGGAAGGTATATTCTAATGGTCACGAACATCGTAGTTGTCGGAATGGGCTACGTTGGCATTCCCTGTGCCGCGCTATTGGCTGACGTTGAGGGAATTCAAGTCACAGGACTTCAGCGAAAATCGAAGAGGTCTGGTTGGAAAATAGACGTACTGAACAGTGGAAAGTCCCCATTCGAGGGTGATGAGCCGGGGCTCGATGAGCTGATTGCCAAAGTTGTGGCCAAGGGAACCTTCAAGGTTACTGATGATCTCGAAGTGCTCAAGGATGCAGACATTATTCTAATCGATGTGCAGACACCCACTGACGCGCAAAACATGCCTCAGTACGTATCCCTTCGGGAAGTAAGCAAGAACATCGGTAGGCGCCTCAAGAAGGGAGCTCTTGTGATTGTGGAATCCACAGTTGCGCCGGGAACCACCGAGAATGTTGTTCAAGGGATTATCGAGAAGGAGTCAGGCTTCAAGGGTGGCAAGGATTTCGACCTAGCCTTCTCTTACGAGAGAGTCATGCCTGGCAGACTGATTGAGTTCATTGTTAACATGCCCAGAGTAGTTGGCGGAATCACCCCCCGGAGCGCCGAGAGAGCAGTAGAGCTCTATTCCAAGATAGTCAAGGAGGATATCACCACCCTAGACACTCTCAGCGCGGAGCTTTCCAAGACCATAGAAAACGCCTATCGCGACGTGAACATTGCATTCGCAAATGAGATGGCGCTCGTGTGCGAGAGTTTGGGTGTTGATATATACAAGATAATCAAGGCGATTAACAAACGACATGATAGGATGATGCACACCCCCGGTGCAGGTGTTGGAGGACATTGCCTTCCAAAGGACCCGTGGCTCTTGCGCTATGGGCTGTACGAGTATGGGACTTGGAAACTAGAGCCGGAGTTCATATCGCTGGCCCGGAGAATCAATGATCACATGCCAGTACATATGGCGAACCTTGTTGAGAATGCGCTGTACGCCAAGGGGGTGGCCATTCGTGGCGCTACAATAACAGTCTTGGGCGGTGCATATCTGGAGGACTCGGATGACACGAGGAACACACCTGCCGCTCCTCTGATTGCCTCATTACACGCGAAGGGAGCAGAAGTGCGACTCCACGACCCCTTTGTGAGGGAGTGGGATTTCGGACCACTTGAGATTGAGAAAGACATCATGAAAGCAGCCAGGGATTCAGACTGCCTCGTGCTTGTCACCAAGCATGCTGAATACTTCTCCTTGGACTTGGATAAGGTCAAGAAGATAATGCGAACACTAATCATCGTCGACGGAAGAAACGTGTTCGATGAGGACGTTGTTACGTCCAAGGGCTTCGAGTACAGATGTGTGGGCAAGCGAGGAGTTCAGAAAGCCTCCTGAAAAACCTCGGTCTGATAGACGCCTACTCACCAACCTTCTCAAGTAGGCCAGCGTAGCCAAACATGAGTGGTAGCAGACTTAGACCTCGAAAGTTATGAAGCGCTCCCTTAGCGGCGTCTAGCTCTGAGAACGCCTGTACCGAGTCCGCTCTGATGAAGCTACTCCAGAGAAGCACGGGAACAGGGTCGCAGGTGTGCTCTCCAACAGATATGGGCGTGGAATGATCCGCAGTGACAATCACTACGACCCTTTTATGAAGCGCATCGACAATCTTGCCAATCATCGCGTCTGATCTCTCGATTGCGAGCACTTTCTTCCTAGCATCCTGATCATGACTTGCATTGTCCGTCGCTTTGATGTGGACGAAGATGAAATCGTACCCAGCATCAACACATTCGATTGTCTTCTTCGCGATGTTATCGAAGTTAGTGTCTATCGTACCAGTCTGACCCTCGACCGGAACATGTTCCATTCCGACATATTTGGCTGTGCCAACATAGAGAGCACCTCCGGCAATTACAGCAGACTTGACGCCCCACAGCTCTTGAAGTGTCTTCACAATATCGAGCTGGCCAGGACCCCTCAGCAGAAGGGCGTTGGCTGACAGTAATCCATTCTTCTCCCGATTCATATTCACTTCCAGATCACGAAGTCTTTCGTGAGCAATCTGAACAAGCTTGTTAACGATTTTTGCAGTCTTTTTCGCGTTGGGTTCAAGCGGCTGTGATTCAAGGATTTTGAGCCCAGTTTCTCGGGGGTCAACAGACGTTATTCTGTCAGAGAGCCCCTTCCCCTCTAGAACAAGAGCACCGCGATGTTGTACGGTATGGGTGAAATGCACTTTAATTCCGTCAATCACAAGACCGTCTATTGCCTTCTGTAAAATGCGACCTTCCTCAGGAGTGATGTCCCGGCCCGCTCTGCGGTCCGTGACTGTAAGGTCCGAGTCGACTGTGGCGAAGTTCGCCCGAAACCCAACGTCACCGGGTTTGAATGGGAGCTCGGTTCCAAGAACTTCAAGGGCACCTCTACCCGGATAGTGCGTTAAAGGGTCATATCCAAACAGAAACAGATGGGCTACATCACTTCCTGGAGTGACGCCGGGTGATATCACATACATCAAACCGGTCTGCCCTTCAGCTGCAAGCTGGTCCAAGTTGGGGGTCTTTGCCGCTTGAAGCGGTGTGAGACCTCCTAGTTCGATCACTGGACGGTCTCCAAGTCCATCGAGCACTACCAGAATTGCTGTGCGCTTCTGATCCATTGGCTAGAATCTCCTCCAGGCGGTCATGAACTCCTTTCCTGGGTAGCTGCATTCGCCATTCAAAAGGTGGTGTATTTCGATGAGTCTGTTATACTTTGCAACGCGATCACTGCGTGCAGGCCCACCGGTCTTTAGCTGACCGCTTGAGAGAGCAACCGCAAGGTCTGCAATGAACGTGTCACTAGTTTCTCCGCTTCTGTGACTCACAACAACGGGCCACTCAGCTTTGTTTGCAACCATCGCGGCCTCAATGGCTTCAGTAACGCTTCCAATCTGGTTTACCTTCAATAGCAGAGCGTTCCCAGCACCCTCCTTTATTGCCCTGCTAACAATCTCTGGATTTGAAACAGTTAGGTCGTCGGTCACAACCTGTATCTTGGTCTTCTTCGTGTACTCGGCAAAGTCATCGAAAGCATTCTCATCAAATGGGTCTTCCACAGTTTCCAACGGGAATGTCTTCTCCAAGTCAATGTAGAAGTCCAGCAGTTCGCCTGCATTCACTGACTTGCCGTCAATCGCATAACTGCCATCGTGATAGAACTCACTGGCAGCGGCATCCATTCCTAGGACCACATCATGACCGGGGGAGTATCCAGCCGCTTCTATGGCACCAAGAATCTCCTCGAATGCGACCCTCGTGTTCTTGAGCCCGAAACCACAGAAACCTCCCTCATCACCCACATGCTTCGCCATTCGACCATATTTCTTGATCATCCTCTTACCAAGCGTCTGGTAGACCTCGCTCAGGCAGCGGATGCTCTCAAGAATGTCAGAAGCGCCTATTGGCAAAATCATGAATTCCTGGATCGCAAGGTCATTTCCTGCGTGAGTGCCCCCGTTGATGACATTGGACATTGGGACCGGTTGAAGATATTTGAGTTTACGGCCTAGAACGCGGGTGCTCAAGTACTGGAAGAGTTCAATATTCAAGTGTGCAGAAGCGGCGACTGCGGTGGCCATGGATACTGAAAGAATCGCGTTGGCGCCCAGCTGACCCTTTCCTGTACTTGGGTCCAACTTTAGAAGTGCAGCATCAATATCACTCTGAGATAGCGGATTAGTCGAGGTTAACTTCTTGGCGATGACATCATTGACATTTGCAACTGCCTTTTGAACGCCTTTGCCGCCAAACCTCTTGCCCCCATCTCGGAGCTCAACAGCCTCATGTTCACCTGTGGAGGCACCACTGGGAACCTTGGCGATACCGATTGAGCCATCGGATAGCGTAACCCTTGTCATTAGCGTGGGGTTACCGCGCGAATCCAGTATCTCAGTAGCCCTGATCTGCTTAATCTCAACCATGATTGTCATGCCACCCTTCAGAAACCACCCTTATGTTCTGGTGTATGGTGTTTCGTCGGAGCTATGCCCTAGTCGATGTAATCATGCCAAATAACTGAATCTGTATGGGCTTGGTCTGACATGCGTAGGTTGGCATTAGGTGCGATGAGGTTGGACAGACTAGCATATCGCTATACATGAAACGTGAAGGTGCTAGACTCGTTGGAACAGGTATGCAGTGATGGCTACTTCGTGGAGAACATTCATGAGAGAGAATGAAGCAATCAGCATACACGCGATTGTTGTAAGAGGAATACTTGACGGGCTGGAGATACTCTTAGACACCTCAATTGCACTGAGTGAGATCCTCCACCAACAAAAAACATCGTATTCATTGGTATAATAGGCATCAAAGAGATTTCAAGTGGCTATCTTTTGCACATCCGTTTTTCAATGAAAACCGCGCAAAGGATGTTGTTAGTCGTCATCATCATTCCAAGCTAGTCAATATCACTCTCAACTTGATGCGACAATCCGTTACCTTGAGGCACTGATAATCCGTATCCCAAGTCACGCAAGATGCGCCGGAAGGCCCTTTCAGCGCTCTGCGGAACCACGATATGTCGTTCTCCAGCAAGCATGCACAATGACCGCAAACGTGAGTCATTAGTAACAAGCTGAGCTAATATGGCGTCCTGTGCTTTAATCAGTCGCGCAGGACCGAGGTCTACAAGCTGCGACACCCGTTCATGCAAGTTCTTGAAGAATACCGCCACGTTATTCGGTAGGCCATCACCAGTTCTTGCTTTCAGAAAGGCTTCTATGTCAGCCAGAGAATGTCCATCCTCCAAAGCCTTGATGAGGTTGGTGGCCTGGATTTTCCACACTACATCGGAAGTTTGCTCTGAGAACAGCTCCAAGAATAACACATCTCTTGGAGGAAGAGGCTTGATTGCCACCACATCGAAGTTGGGGAGTACCTTGAGAATCTTCTGCACTTCTATCGACGAAGGAATGTAATCCTCGTTCTGTCCCAGACACCAAGAACCTAACCCATTAATGCGTAAGTACAGTAGACCATCATATTGACTCAGACAGTCCACATCCTCAACGCCCCACAGATCGCCGTAGTCTTTACGAGCCTCGGAGGGAGGAATGAAGGCTATGTCAATCAGTCCCATCGTGGCAACGTATTCAAAGAGAAACGCCAATAGATACCTTGCTTGGACGATGTGCCATCTCTTGGGTGTGTCATACATCAAACATCCATAGTATGAGTCTTCGATGTAGAGTGTCCAGAGGTTGCGGGAAACCTCGAATCTGCGACCAGAAGCGCGCATGAAGCGTGAGAACTCATCGAACGCAAACCATTCATGTGTCGGACACTCTCTCAGGGCCTTCACGATGGCTGTACGCCTACTAGGCACCGAGGTCATATTCCGTTTTCCTTTTCCCGTCTGTCCCTTAATTGCGTGCACCCGATTGAATTCATCCAGTAGCTTAGTTTTCAGCCAGGAATCCCAAGCCTTCCGAATTACTTGTTGCGGAGGCGATTTGAGCGCTCTCTTGCCGGCTGGCGTGAGTTGGAGTTTGTTCCCGAAGGTCTTTGCAAGGCCCGCGCTTTGCAGAATAAGCGGCCAAGCAAATGCCTTGATGGGGCCTGGAACTGTATGCCAACGATTCGCAGCTTTGGTTGGAGGAAAGAAATCCCCGCCCTGTAGTATCTTTGCAATAGCCTTCATGCTTGCAGCAGCTGGCCTTCTTGTCTTTTCACTCACTCGAACCTTGCCAGTGTCTATCAGACGTAAGACAGCATGCACATCATACAGAGCATTACGTTCAGTTTCGCATCTAATCACAGGAATTCTTGTGGTGTGTTGCTTACTCTCGCGGGTGGATCGGTCGTACTCATACGATATCGTAGGGAATGTGGTAGCTGGGTCGCCCGTAGTTTCTACCCCTGCAGCACGGGGTCGAGGAACGAACTCCTTCAGTCGCTCTCTCAGATCGTAAGGCATGGCTCCATTGTAGAGAAAAAGGGAGAGCAATGAGGGGTTCTCTGCCCTACCAGAATGGCCCGTTTGACCCAAGTCCACGTTCTCCCCGTATTTGGCACGATAGGTAATCTCATCAAGGCGTGAAGAAGAGTAAACCATTTCTGAGGCCACGCTTTGCTGGATTGGTTCAAGCCTACGCCAAAGCCCTCTCAAACCTGCGGTGTCATCCATCATCTCTTGAATGACACCAACGAGTTCGGCTTTGCGCTTGGGCAAGTCGGAAGTCAATAGCCCTGCCAGCCGTCTTAACTTCGGAACGGTATAGCTCTCCAAGGATTCTCTTAGTGTTTGAGGTTGAAATTCGTCATTCCTTCTCATCAGGGCTCAAATCCTCCAATACTCTGGCAGTGATACTTGATGATATTCAATTCGAACACTCAGGGGTGAAGCGTGAAGCCAAAATGTGTGAAGTGCGCATCAAACGCAAACACATCTTGTACATCTAGTGAACTCATAAACGCAAAACTCACACAGTCAGTGAAGCTATATTCCTTGTCTGGATGGTTGCGAAAGATCTCAAATGCTCTGCTTCTAAGGTCGGTTGTGACAGAAACAACTTCGATGGATGATGAACTCATAATCGACTCGTGGAGTTTGACTGCTGCAGCATGGTTCACTCTTATCCTTGTCAGTGTTACCAACTCATCAATCACGTAGTCTGTTGTGATCATCCTGCCAAACTCGCCATCCAGTATTCTAGGCAAGAACCTGTTTGCGCGTCTGTGATTGACATCACTGTCCACTTTAAGCGCAAAGAATGCACCTGTATCTACGAAGAGCAGGCCTACTCACCCGTTCCATACAGAGCAACATCATGCTCAGCCGAGCCACGTTCACTCCTCTTGCCCTTGAACTTCAGGCTGAAGAAAGGATCATCTGCATTCACATCATCTGATGTTAGATAGGAGCGGATGATTGACCTCAGCAGGTCTTTCAGACTCCTCTGCGCCCGTCTGGCCCGTGCAACAAGAAGAGCATGCTCTTCAGGACTGACTGTCGTCTGTACAACTTTCATGTGACATTCCCCATGTAACATGTGAAATGAAAGAATAAAAGATTTTTCAAGGCAACCAGTGTGAGAGCGTCGAGCCGCTCTGGACTATCAGATGCTCCGATTACTGTAACGGATTCCGTTACGAGATGATAGCGCTACCGTCCAAGATCTCCTGAGGTGTTCGGAATCTTAAGACGAACGAGGAATCTCCCCAAGCGCCTTCTTCAACATCTCTAGTCCAGCAACAAGATTCGCCCTGTCGCCGCCATTGCCTAGACAGAAATACTCGTCCATTTCCAGACAGTATCCGGGTATAACGAAGGTGCGATACTTCTTGATGAGCAGTGAGCTGTGATAAGCAATGGACAAAAGAAGCGCTCAGAAGATTAGTAAACCAGGTGATAAGCTGTCAAGACAAGAATAGAGGTGAATTCCAAGGCAGCTGATGCAAACGAACCATATATTCAGAACTGCACATGGGAGCCCCTGTGTTTCCTCTTGTAGTAGGATGTGTTGTACTGTATAGCGTACAGAGTTTTATAAGGAGGGGTACTGTATGGAGTAATATGGAGCGCGCTTCACTCAAGAGATCGATCCTAGACTGGATGGATGCAGGAGTCCCGGATGACCTGATTGACCGTAACATCCACGTTATTCCCAGTGAGGAGAAGGTTCTTACAGTGACAGGTCTCAGGCGAGTGGGCAAGACATACCTGATGTTCCAGACCTTGAAGAGAACACTGGAAGAAACACATGGGGAAGCCAATGTTGTCTATTTAAACATGGAAGATGAGCGGCTGCCAGCCACGACAGAAACCCTCTCTAGTCTAATCCCAGCCATTTACGAGCTGTTTGGGGACTCACGCCCTTTGTATCTATTCGTGGATGAGATTCAAAACATCCCACTGTGGAGTAAATGGGCAAGACGCGTTCATGACATGCATCAAGCTCATCTAATAATATCGGGCTCCAGTTCTGTCTTGTCAAGCGCTCAGATACCAACCGAACTCCGCGGGCGAGAGGAGAATATCAGAGTGTTTCCTCTCAGTTTCGCCGACTATTTGAACTTCCGAGGCGTCGTGGTGGATGTCGAGAATCTCCCATACGATGACCGTATGTTGGCTCAAGTACGCGCTGAGCTCGCACGTTATGTCGAGTTTGGTGGACTTCCTGAGATAGTACTTCGAGATGGCCGCCATCAGAGGATTGACCTCCTTCAAAAATACTTCAGAGTTGTGGTGAGCAGGGATATAGCCGAGAGACATAACGTCAGGAATACCCTGCTACTCAAAGACCTCCTGCGAACCGCCGTCGAGTCGCGATACTTCAGCATAAGCAAGACTTACAACGTCCTAAAGAGTAGAGGACATGGCCTGTCGAAGAGTACAGTGGCAAGGTACATGGATTTCGCAACAGAAGCCTACTTCTTAGAGGAAGTCCCACTCTACTCCACCAACGTCAGGGACGCCCTCCTAAGACCCAGAAAACTCTACCTCGCTGATGGAGGGTTCATCACAGCCCTCAGTCGGACTGTTTCAATGGGCCGATTGGCCGAGAATCTCGTGGCAACCGAAATCCAACGACGTTATGCACGCAACTACGATATCAACTACTGGAGAGGAAGCCAAGGTCAAGAGGTCGACTTCGCGCTTTCAAGGAAGGGGCATGTGGATAAGCTCATCCAAGTCTGCTGGGATGTTGAGGAACCGGATACGTGGAAACGCGAAGTTGGAGGAATGCGTGCAGCGATGAAACGACTGGGAACCAAGTCAGCAATCATAGTCACATCTGAAACCTCTGGGAGTGAAGGCAGTATCCAGGTGGTCCCAATGTGGAAATGGTTGCTGGAATCAGACTCTGCGTCACTGCCTGTGCAGTCTAGAAAGACCACTTGACACGTATGCAGTTTCTCTGAGGATCGAGATTGAGGAGATTCTAACATCTCTGTGAGTGCGCTCTCAACTATTCCGGGCTTCGATTCCCAGCTTTCTCATTACAGCGATGCTCGAAGTTCTGCCAGAATCTCAAGACGAACGAGGAATCTCCCCAAGAGCCTTCTTCAGCTTCTCTAGTCCAGCAACAAGCTCCGCCCTGTCGCCGCCATAGCCTAGATAGAAATGCTCGGCCATTTCCAGACAGTATCCGGGTATAGCGAAGGTGCGATACTTCTTGATGAGCTGTGATAAACAGTGGACAAAAGAAGCGCTCAGAATACTAGTAGACAAGGTGATAAGCTGCCAAGACAAGAATAGAGGTGAATTCCAATGCATATGCTCCGACAGTTCGAGGAGAATCGAGAGTCGCAAAGGCACCTTTTGGAGTCAGAACTAGAGAGACTAAGAGAACGCTTGAAAACAATGGGAGTTCGCAAGATAGTCCTCTTTGGCTCACTGGCCTCTGACAATGTAAGTCCTTCGAGTGATCTTGACCTTCTAGTCATCATCCCTTCTTGTGAGAACTCCAAGGAATGGCGAAGGCGCATATATGATGACCCGGATCGTGTGGTCGCATGTGACATTCTTGTGTTCTCTGAGGAGGAGTTGGAAGAGAATCTACCGGCAAGTAGTCTCCTTCGAAACATTGTCAAGACTGGAATTATCGTCTATGAAGCCAAACCCGAGTGACGAAGCAAGGAGATGGTTTCCGCAAGCTGAAGATGAGCTGGCGGACATCAAGCTACTCTCAAGAGAGAAGAGATACTACTTGGCACTATACTTGTGTGAGTAGAGTGCAGAGAAGACTCTGAAGGCATTTCTTTATCAGAAGGATCAAATCCCGACATTCACACATTCAGTCGCAGTCTTGCTTGAGATGTCACTGCACCTAGACTCCTCATTCTCGGGACTTTCTGCTGCGAAGCGTCTTGATGATTACCATATTCCTACGAGATACCGTTCATTGTAATTTGCACAAAGTTGGACACCAAAGTCTAGTACGTCCAGGTAACGGCACTGGACTACTCCGTGAGGACCCTTCACAGGTGTGTCATATTCCTCAGAGATCAATGTCGTGTCGGTCTATATAAGGCCCACAATAGAATCGTCCAGATATGTCCAGCTCTACAGCAGCTGTTTGCAACCCCATCGAAGCTGAAACCGCACTCAAGCTCAGTAAGAAGGTTTTGGACCAAGTGCGCAGCAAACTCCACAATTTATGAGACTCTTACGGATATCCTTGTGCGTGATGAACTAGTTTGGATTCTAAGACCAAGGCACAAGATTCCCTATTTAGTGACTCTGGATTCTATCGATTCAGTAGTCCTGAAAGGAAATCATTGATAAGAGTGTGGAGAAGAGCTCATTGAGTTCTGAAATACAAGTCCGCAAGCTCACCTGAACGTATCTTAGGGATTCAATGTTCTCAAAATAACACCGATTAATTTCATGTGAGATGTTCTGAATGCCTATCGGGAACCATGTTCTCGCGGGAAGTCCTCACTTCCCTATAGCGGCCTTGCACCGTGAAAGAGAGAATGAGATGTGTAATGTATAGGATGCGAGGAATGGAAAATGAGAGCGAGTTCAGAATATCTGCATTTTCTCTCAATGTCAACTTGTCTAACCTGGAATTCTGACATCTGGGCACATCTGTCCATCGAAACGAGGGGAGTTTCAGCGCAAACTCGGGAGCCCACAGGACCTATGGTCAGTTGCTGAGAGAGTATCGAGCGGGTTCTGAGGAGTGGAAGGAGATCTATGAGTATAAATGGAGAAGTCTGGTGGAAATCGTGTTCAGCATGATGAAGTTGAAACTGGTGACAATCTGAGTCCGACGGTATAGATGGCATGCGCAACTATTGATTGACCGCACAATCTATTGACTTCAGTCAAGGTGGTTGACATCCCGAGATTTCTCAGATTCATAGGTTCTGCAAAAGACTCATATCGGAGAATTGTTAAGTTCTGGTGGAGAAAAGGGTATTAAAGCACCCTTTATCTCGACCAGGGTGTCAGGCATGAGAAATATCGATAGGATATATCACAGACTTCTGGAGTCGCAGGTTTCCACACTCATCGAAATCGTGACAATCGCTAGGGATGTGATAGGGAGAAAGGTGTCAAGCGAGCATGTACGCAAGGCGTACATTGAGCCCCTCATCGACTCTGGTCGTGCAGAACGAGTTCGAAGAGGACTCTACATCATCGGCGTGCCATCTTCACAGGGATTGAGGTTCCCCACCGCACAGGGTCTTAGAGCGGAAACACCTGATAAGATGTTGATTGGTTCCAAGGTCTCGGAGGAGGGGTTCCTCGGGTTCCACTCAGCTCTTGAGGTCCATGGTGCAAGTCAGACGATGGGATGGCGGATTGTGTATGTCTGTGTTCCGCGATCCAGAAGATTCCAAGGATTCAGTTTCAGGGGGGTTGAGTTTCGTCCCGTTGGAGTCCGGGAAACCAGAGAGGGGGTTGTTCAGGAAAAACACCATGGACAGACTATCAGGGTCACTTCCCCTGAGAGAACATTTGTCGATTGTCTTGATCGACCTGCGCTTGGCGGTGGATGGGAGGAAATCATGAAGAGCATTTCCGAACTACGATTACGCGACCCCGACCTACTCTTGCAGACCACTCTCTCCAGGCAAAAACAGATGCTCATCAGAAAGGTCGGCTTTGTCCTTGAGACCCTGGGGAGAGAGTCGCCGTTCTTGACAGGAGTAGGCCAAGAAACACTGGAGGAGCTTGAAAGGCACGTCAAGGGGCCGCCCCAGTATCTCTTCAAGAACAGGGCTCTTCGTGAACGGCTGGGGTCTGTGGAGTTGAACGGACAATGGCGGCTCTTTGTGCCGCGCGATTTCTGGGCGCAGTTTGTGAGGGGTGTTTAGTTGACTCGGCAGCGCGACCCAGATTGGGATCCAATTGAGGAGAAAACAAAAAGCCGTAGAAACTTCGCAGACTTGTTTCCATCCGGCATAGTCGAGAAGGTTTCAAGGCAGATTGACCTTCTCGAAGCCATGTTTCAACATAAGTTCCTAAGAGAGCGAATCATCCTCGGAGGGGCCTCTCATGCAGTAGCCCCCCTCGTCAGCATTGGAAACTGTAGTCCATTTCATGGCTCCATCCCAATAGAGACTGCGTGCCTATCTGTGTGGTCTGTTCCTAGGGCCAGAGTTAGGTCCCTAGCACTGGAGAACTGAGGGCTGTTGCGCCTCTCAACTGTACCTCAAAGTTACGAGGAACATAGAGGCCCCAAGGGGAAACGCGCATACTCCCCCTCGCAAAGACTGCTGTGTCAGGTCTCGCGATATACCTTGACGGACCGTCCACCATGGACACGAGACGTCTGAGGTAGGGGCGCACCTGCTCCATTGGGAACATGGGCGACTCCACCGTCAGGAGCTCCAGGATCAGTCCCGTCTTTCGCACAAGCGTCTGCTCGTCCCGTTCCTGCAATAGGCTCAGGAGCCTGCCGAGGTCTACTCCTCGAAGTCGAGAGAGGCTCTTGAAGACAGACTCCCAGCTCCCGACCAGACCCGGTCGTTCAAGGCAGTCCAGGAACGTTCGTTCTCGACTGCTCACTCGGACACTGTATCCGGTGGTGCCCAGAGGCGACCTGATGATCTCGGACTTGGTGTCTTTGACGATTGTGGCCTCGAACCGGACCCCTTCATTCTCAAACGGGTCGAAGTAGTCCTCTCTGGCAACACAGGTCCGTACAAGATAGACACTGAGGGGATAGTTTGCACCATAGAACTCGAGGGCTGCAAGATAGCCTAGGAACCCATTGGGGCGGACCTTGGATGCGACAGCAAGCCTGTTTGGCTGACGACCCCTGCGGTCCTCGGAGGGGATGAAGTACAGACCGCGCCTGACCCTGCGAATCCTTCCAGCTCTCAACAACCGGTAGATGTACTTTCGATAGATGTATTTCCTGGACGCGCGCCTACCAATGACTTGCCTTGAGACCTTGACAATCTCATCAAAAGAAACGAGACGCCTTTTTACGAGCTCTTGATACAGTCGGTCTGTCTTGGTAGGCATGTGTTTCACACTCACTCAGATGTACACAAGATGGCATATAA
>DAOVDG010000044.1 GCA_030669595.1 Candidatus Thorarchaeota archaeon | reverse complement strand
CGGGCAGGAATGGGGCTACTAGTGTCCTTTGGGATACCGCCTCGCGCTGTTAGTTGATACGCCGTTAGCGAAATCGATGTCGTAAGGTATGTTCCTTTGCGTGCACCTATCTCAACCGTTCATTGTAGGTTGTACAAAGTTGGACACCGAAGTCTAGTACGTCCAGGAAACGGCACTGGACTACTCCGTGAGGACCCTTCACAGGTGTGTCATATTCCTCAGAGATTAATGTCGTATTGGTCTATATAAAGCCCACAATAGAATTGTCCAGATATATCCAACTTTACAACAGCTATTTGCAACCCTTAATATACTGTTAAAATTTTGTAACCATGGGGTCCGGACGCAGAAGGGCTACATACTCTCCCCCCTCCTAACCACGCGAATACCTACTTTCTATTTTCCTTCTGCGTTCGGAAACCCTACCTGCTCTGCGATTCCAACCAGTTAAGTCAGAGAGCTGACAGCATTGTCATGCCTTACAGTTGTCAAGCATTTGTTGGGTTTTGTCCGACGAGCGTGCTGAAACAAGATCAAAAACAAGAGATGTGCTCAATCCTTGGCCGAGAATAGACAGCCCAAGACCCATCTCCAACAAGCCTTACAAGCACGTGGTTATCTCGCCGCAGTAACCGAACGAGGTGTAAAGCGGCCCTGACTCCCTTCGGATTCTCGACCAGCCTGTAGACATGACCATTGATAATTTGCCACTTGTCGGCTATCATATACTCTGGTGTCTGCTCTGCCTAATAACCTCGTCTGATAGGATGCAACACGAATTCACTTGCGGATTACGATGTGCTCGCCATCAATCCGAACATGCGGAAACTCATCTGAGAGCTCAAGTAGCCAGTCCTCCAGTTCCTCAACACTACTGAAGCGTAGCAACGTAGCCAAGCGATTCATGGGTAGGGTTTCATACCTCCCGATTACCTTCCGGAGCTGCATCATCCTGAAAGCTGCAAGCTCTACTTTTTCTTCCTCAGTACGCGGCGCGATCTTGTCAATCCACGGACTGCCCAGCGGAAAGTCCCACACATAGATCTCTCCCTCAAGGGTACCAGCAACAAGCTGACGACCGTCGCTACTCATCGCTAAGGAGTGCACGTTCTCCGTGTGATCAAGGGTCTTCAACAGAACACCTCCGTGCATTTGCCACACTCTGATTGTGCCATCATTGGCGCCGGTCACGAGGTATCGTCCATCGTGTGACACCCATAGCAGCAGGATTGCTGAGGTGTGACCGGACAAGGTGTTCAGGAGCATTCCGGAATCTACATCCCAGATATGCACGTCACTATCCTGACCGCCTGAAATCATGAAACGTGATTCAGGTGTGAATACGAGTCGAGTTATATTCCCTTTGTGCCCATGAAGTGTATGGAGTAGAGCTCCCGTATCGAGGTCTCGTAGCCATAGAATGCCTGTGGGATCCCTGCCCAGTGCCCTCTTTGAGCCAGACACAAGATATCTCCCATCTGGACTGACAGCAATTGAATAAACTCCTGCCCCTTGTTCCCGGATGCGGGCCATAACTGAATGACCGATATCCCACACACGGTCCTTGCCATCGTCCCCACCCGTGATAACGTAGCAATCATCTGGGGTGATGGCGATTGCAGTGGTATGCAGTGAGTTTGGTGTGAGTGTACTCAGTGCAGTGCCAGCCTCGACGTCCCAGACACGCACTGCAGGATCCCTATCTGACACCGAGAAAATGCGGCGTCCATCAGAAGTCGCAACCAGTCCGTAGACAGGGCCCTCGTGACCAATGAAAGTGTGCACAAGCTTGCCCGTCTGTAGGTCCCAGAGTCGGACTGTAGCGTCTTGACCACCTGAAACCACATGGCGTCCGTCCTGGGTCACAACCACCGACCAGATTGTGAATTCATGTCCCTCGAGCAAGACTGTAGGTTCGAGATTCCCTTCCACCAGTGGTCACTCCTGTATTCTACTCGGTAGCAGTACGCCTTAAAGGCCTATAAGTACAATCATAAGCAAAGAAAAGTTTGCCGATTCTCTTAGTAATACATTGGCAGACACTGAAGATGGTAATCTCCAGATAGCTCTGAAATCATCGCCGAAGGCAATACCAAGTGGAGAAATAGTGGTGGACCGGGTGGGATTTGAACCCACGACCTTCTGGAGTTTTGATCTCCTGAGAGATCCAGAAGGATTGCAAACCAGACGATCTGCCGGGCTAATCTACCGGCCCACAGTTGCAGGTCTTTCCGTGCCAAGGGCGTTTTAACACTTATGCTCTTGATACTCCTCGCGCACAACATCCAGCCAGAAGGGTGCGCCCTTGAGCGTGGAGGCTTCTTCAGTTGTAAGCTCTTTGTACTCCACCAGACTCATGTCTTCCGGAATAATGCCACTAACTCCGGCAGGATCTTCCATAATCAATGTGAAATCAAGGTTTCCTGCAATGGCTCTATCCATCATATCGAGAACTTCTTGTCCTTTCTCCTTCTGCTCCTTGCTCTCAGCGAAGCTGATTGCTGTAATAACAACATCTCGAGTGCGTTGAAGTAGACCTTCGACGTTGGTGATGAATGACTCTGCGGTGGGACCGGGCTCGACATCAATGCCAAACTCCGGCAGTCGGATAGTGCCGGATCCAGATCTCACGACTCGCGCGTAGAGGAGCGCGGAATCATTTACTTTGAGGGTCCATCTGCTGGGTGCTCTCTGCTCAGCTGAGAAAACATCGCTATGGTGAAAGTTGCATTTAGGGCACTCCATGGTGAACATGGCTAGTTCGTTGAAGAAGGGTATACTGTAGAGTATCGACCTTATCTTCAGGTCGCCTTCACCACATGAGGGGCATCTAAGCTTGATGCCCTCTGTTTCGGACATAGAACCGCTTGTGAGTCCGTTTGCTTATAGTCCTATGCTCGCAGCTAGTGGGACAAGGAATAACTTGCCGGCGTGGCAAAGATACCACATATCTATTTCTACTATTGAAAGGAGAAGAGGAAGAACCAGAGGTTCGCGAGAGAGCGGTACCACCGCAAAACGAGGAAGAGGAACAGCACCCATGGGAATCAACAGCCTCTACATCATCAAACGCGATACAGGGGTTTGCATGTATCACAAGGATTTCCAGGAAGAGGTCTTCGACCCTCAACTTCTATCCTCATTTGTCGTCGCCATGACTACCTTCTTTGACGAAGTCACTCGGTCCTCCAAACCTCAAGCAAGAGCGTTCGAAGGCGCAGATTACACTCTTATCGTTGAGTTTGGAGAATGGATAGTTGGAGCGGCGTCTGCCGACAAGGAGTCACAACGCCTCAGGGAGAAGCTTAAGAGTGTCATAGCCAAGTTTGAGAACCAGTTTAGCCTTTTGAGGTGGGTAGACCTAGATCTGGCAGTCTACACCAGATTCGAGCGACATGTCATTGAAGAGTTCATCCGCGACCAGATAGAACCTGACAGCCAAATCATAGTGAAGCCACACTGGAAGTTCTACACAAAGAACCCCGACGTGGTATCGTTTCTTAGATTGGTGCCACAGATATGCACAGTCAAGGACGCCGCAAGTTTCTTGGAGATGCCGGTGGAAATTGCGCTGAATCTTACGGCTGAGGCACTATGGGAGAAGGCAATCACAGTCAAGGCATCCATAAGAGAGGATGATATCTACGAGGCGACTGCACTCACTGGCCCAAGGCGGTCAGCCGAAGTGGTTCCCCCGGAAGTAACCAGAGTCCTCTCTCAACTAGATGGCGAAACACCGCTCACAATTGCCGCTGAGAGAGTCAAGACTGCCGACCTCAAACGATTTCTAAGTGACATAGCAGTACTAGCAGAGAAGCAAGAGGTTGAGCTTGTTTCTCCAGCTCAAGCCGTTGTGGTTCTTTTCTCGTCAGCGCTTCAAGAATTGTTGGATAGATGTGTACGAATTTTGGGTCGAAGAGTTACTCATCAAATGTTCTTTGATTCAAGAGAAACTCAAGCACATATCTATCCGTGGCTTGCCTTTGTGGACTTTGATGAAACTCTAGATGTGGAAATCAAGAACTCTCTTATGTCAGCTGCAGGCAAGCGAAGAATCACTCCTGAAATGCTCAATGACGGATTCAGGACATTCCTTCACCTAATCGTGAGAAATATCCGTGCCTATGTGGGCGCGGAGCCAGCCAACATTATCCTAGAAAGAACTCGGGAAGAGATGGGGAAGCAGTTCCCGCGACGCTATTTGGACATAGAATGGGAATTGTTGAGTGTTTAACGAGATGCTTCGCTAACACCAACAAGACTTACAAGTTAACGACAGATTCAATCAGTCTACACGAAGAGCGTGGAGAGGACCACTCGAGTGACCATGTCGAAAACGCGCCGGGCATTGCCATTCTTCCTTGGCGGCAGTCTAGCTGCAATGATTTGGATAGTTCTATGGTTCTTGGGCCTTGACGACAGCTTGCTTCTGATGACCATTTTCCTCCCGCCGTTTAGCGCATTAGCATCCGGGACTATTGGTGTCGCGTATTTCAGCCAAGAGGGCTTCATGCGGGAAGATAGGTTCCACATGATGAACCTGATGTTGGCTCTTGCGTTGATTGTGTTCGCGATAGCCGAAACTGCAACCGGGGCGATTGGCAGTAGCGAAACTGGCTACTTAGCCATCATTCTAATGCAGCTTCCTGGACTATTACTTGTAGCTCTTGGTGTAGCTAGGTACCTAAGAGTCATCACCGAGGTCTTGAACTACAGGAATGACAAAGCGATAGCAGGAGGCATAATTTGCATTCCATTTGGTTTCTTTGCTGTTGCTGGTGCAATCAAGGCAATTGCAGTTCCCGAAGTATTGACAGTTGAATCGCTCGTCAACATTATGGTGGCGGCAGGGATTGGATCCATCGTACTGGCTCTTGGAATGCTATTGTGGGTCTTTCGACAAGGAGAACTCGCAGCGCCGCTAGGTCTTGCATTCATCGCAATGCTGCTCTATCTTGCCAGAAGCATTCTTTGGTGCTGGTTCGGTTTCACTCCTCTCGGACCGATGTTCCAAGTTCTTGTAGTGGAGTCGTACATACTGCTGGGAGCATCTATCTCGGTGGCAAGAGGACTACAGAACGGCAAGGCTGGAACTGTGACGTAGCGATTCGGGTTTCAATGAACTGGACTACTCCTAGTCATGATGTTGCCGCCGCATCCGCTTCCTGAGCTTCTCCCTCATCTCAGGGGAAATATCAGGGCTATTGGACATCATCTTCCTAAGGGTTTCCGGAGGAATCCGTTCGATCATCTTCTCCATAAGTTCGGGAGTTGGATGACCAGTCTTGAGCATACGCTTGAACATCTGCATTTCCATTGAATCCTCTTCTTTGGTTGTGCGAGAGACCTCTTCACGAGCCACTTCAGCCACTTCTTCCGTCAGTTCCTCAACGCCTTGGTGTGCATAGTATGTGTCGTACAAAGCTTTGAAGACACCTCCGCGAGCAAGCAACTCCTCGTGCGAACCCTCCTCTATGAGCTCTCCGTGATCAAAGACAAGAATGCGAGATGCATCCGCAATAGTCGTGAGCCGGTGAGCAATGACTACTGTTGTTCGGTCTGCGAAAAGCAATGCCTGTGCATCTTGAACCAACGCCTCGCTGTAGGCATCAAGCCGAGATGTAGCTTCGTCAAGAATCAATATGCGAGGATTGGCCAGCATCGTTCGAGCTATTGTAATCATCTGTCTCTGACCAGCACTGAGGTTTTTCCCACTCTCTAGGATGAGTGTGTCATAACCGTCAGCCAAGACCTCAATGAATTCGTTCGCACCAATAATCTTGCAAAGGTCATAGATTTCTTCGTCGGTTGCTTCAGGTCGACCATATCTGATGTTTTCCATAATAGTACCATCAAAGAGGTAGGGTTCTTGTGGTATCAACGATACTGTATTGTGGAGCGATTCTAGAGTCACCTTGCGAAGGTCGTGGCCGCCAATGAGAACCCGTCCCTCTTGAGGATCATAGAACCTGTTGATCAATGCAGCTAGAGTTGTCTTTCCGGCCCCGGTGTGTCCTACTACGGCTACCATCTCACTTGGATTGATCGTGAAATTGACGGCCTTGAGCACGGGGGTATCAGGCACGTAAGAGAAAGTGATATTCTCAAAGGTGATACCGTCGCTTTCATCCGTAAGGATTTCGGCATCTGACAAATCAGCTATGGCACGCTTGGCGTCGATGACATCCGAGATTCGATCCATTGCGGCGAGTGAGGCTTGGATTTGGGTGCCACTCATAGCTATGCCAATGAGCGGCCACATGAAACGTCCAATGAGAATAATACCTAGAAAGACCTCACCGATAGTCAAGACTGGAAGGGTGCCAACAGCGAGACTTCCGCCCACAAAGAGGACAGCTGCTATTGCGAATTGGCCAATGGATCTAACAAGAGGCTGCATTAAGCTCATGAGAATCATAAAGCGCATGCCATGATGGTAGGCCTTCTGATTGAGCTCAGACATATCCGCAGCTATTTCGTCCTCACGATTGAAGGATTTCGCGATGTGAACTCCGCTAAGATCCTCAGCTATTTGACCTGAAACCTTGCCATAAGCTCTCTGCGAGGCGAGCATAATCCTCTGGCCGACAGTCCCAAAAAGAATCATGATGAACGCAACACCAGGCACAACGACCAACGATGTCAAGGCCAGCAGTGCGGATGCAGACCATAGAAGATAGAGCGAAGATACTAGCATCAATACTTGACTCGCGAAATCAATCATCACTTGGACACCAGTTGCCAACGAAACTGTATCAGTCGTTACTCTAGATGTCACATTCCCACTCTGCTCTGACTTATGATATGACAAGTCCGCGTTGACGAGATGGTCATAGACATCTGATTGAATGCTCTGCACAAAGCCAGCTTGCGCGCCGGCAAGAATCCATGTGTTGATGCCTCTTAAGGTCCAAGAGGTGACCTTGAGTACTACGTACAGAACGACCAAGAGGAGTAACGTATCGAATGTGCCACCAGCACCGAATACAACATCAATCCCCATTGCGAGGACAAGGGGATCGAATACTGCCACCAATGTTGCAATAATGGAGAATACAGCTCCCACGGCCATAATGCGCTTGAATGGCCCAAGATAGCCAAACATGCGCCCTAGAAGGAGCCGAACAGGGCGACTACGCTTCTCACGTTTGCCTGATAGGCGTCTAGGACCACCACTTGCACGCATTCCCATTACGCAGCACCCCCTTGTGCCTGCAAGCCCTTGAGAAGGCTCTTAGCACCCGGCAAGCGCTCAAAGATATGCCTATAGTGCTCGCAAGTTTCGAGTAGGTCATCGTGACACCCCGCAGCCACAAGACGACCCTTGTCAACGATGACTACCATATCTGATTCCATTAGCGTACGAAGCCTCTGTGTTACAGTAATGCTAGTTCGTCCTACCATGACCTCATCCAATGCCTTCCTCATCAAGAACTCTGTCTGAGCATCGACTGCACTCACCGAGTCATCGAGCAACAGAATCTTAGGATCTTGGATTATCGCACGAGCTATTGCCAGACGTTGCCGCTGACCTCCACTTAGCGTCATGCCGCGCTCTCCCACCATAGAATCATATCCTTCAGGAAGCTCGATTATGAACTCATCAGCTTGAGCTCGCGTGGCTGCCTCAACGACCTCATCTTCAGTCGCGTTTTTTCTTCCGAATGAAATATTGTCGCGAACACTCATCCTAAACAGAAAGATGTCTTGCTCAACTGAGCCAACCATATCCCGAACTGTGGTGGTTCTCACATCTCGAAGGTTCACTCCGCCCACGCGAACCTCGCCTTCAGTGGGATCGTACAACCTCAACAATAGTTTGAGGATTGTGCTCTTACCCCCGCCGGGCCCGCCAACAAGAGCGACTCTTGATCCACCAGGAATTCGTATGCTGAAGTCCCTGAACGCATAGTGTTCATTGTGACTGTTGTTTGAACTATACTTAAAACTGACATTGTCGAAGACGATATCCCCTGACCAATCGACGTCCAGGGTTTCTTCCTCTGGTTCCACCATCGGATCTTCCCAGTTCAAGATGTCGACAATTCTCTGCGAATTCACATAGCCACCGCGAAGCATCAACAACATCCGTGGAAGATGGAAGTTGAGAAACTCCAGGGATACTAGAAGTGTGAGCACCTGCATAAGATTGCCAATAGTCAGAACACCTGATAGGACTGCAAACCCACCGTAGAGGAATGCGACAGCAGTCACACCAACAAGTATCAGAGCTGGTATGTAGAAGGCCGCTAGACGCCCCTCCTGGGCTACAATTTTCTCATATTCCTTGCTTGCTTGCTGGAATTTCTCCTCTTCTCGGGTTTCTGCGCCAAATGCTCTCACAACCTCTATCCCTTGAAACACACCTTGTGAGATTGAGGTGAGTCGTTCCATATCCTCAGAACGGTTCCTGCGCACAGGCTCAACCGCATTAGCATATCTGTAAGCATAAACAAGATAGAGTGGCGTTCCAATCAACATAATTACCGTGAACATGGGAATGGGAATTCCAAAGATGGTCACAAGACCAAGCAAGCCCGGGGTCAAATCTATGATGGAAAGGAAGATAGCTGTGATTACGAAGGAAGTCAGTCCGCCAATGATGTTGCGCATAGCCGGATTCAGGGATATGCGGACCCATGTGATATCTTGCATTGCTACTGAGAGGAGTCGCTTGCTATCAACCTCATCATGGAAAGTCATACTGAACTCCTGAAGAGATTCAAAGAACTCCTGTCTTGCATCTCGTTCCCATCTGAGAGTAACAATAGCCCATACATAGCCTACGCCGAAGTAGAGGACCATATAGACAGCAGTGAGTCCTACGATAAGCCAAATGTAGAATGTGAACTGAGCGGTGTACCCTGCGATTGTAAGCTCATCAATCGCAAGCCCAATAATCACAGATGGCAGAATTAGAAGTAATATCGATATCACAGTGAAGAGAATCGCCACAGCCATAGGCCCGGAGTGCTTGAGTAGGCCTCCCATCATGTAACGCGTAGCACTCTTGTGTTTAGTTGTTGATTTGCTGGTCATTGGCTTAGTCACTCTTCTCCAACATCTTCGTTATCTTCGTTAGTTTGTCACGGACCTCTTTGATCTCAGCCAGGAGTGACATTTTCTCCTTCTTTGAAAGTAAGGCCTCCATTTCCATCAATGAATCCGCACCAAACGCCATATTATGGACTAGGTGCAGCGCCCGGTTGGTAGGACTCATGAAGGAAAGCCATAAAATCGAAATCATTCGCATCTTGGGCTCAGGGGGCATGCGCTTCAAGAGTGTCTTAACACGCTTTCTACCAGCCTCAGTCAGACGGTAAGGGGTTTTTCGCCCTTGAACCTCAACCTTCTCGACTAGACCGCACGCTTCCAGCCCCGCTAGATTGGGATACACAGATCCCGGGCCGGGACTCCAAGCACCTCTTGTTCGACGTTCGAACTCTTGCTTGATCTCTGTTCCTGTCAGTTCATTGGTCTTGAGCAACAACAACATGAAATGACGAAGCATTCCTCTAGGAATTGATTGAGGAGGACGGAATTCTGCGGAGCCGATACACCCAGAGTGCTTATTCGTTCTTACCACCTTCAACGGCTAATATCGTATGCGATATCGTAAACGATATACCGAGTTATTATCGTATGCGATATAAATGTAATGATTTCAACGCTGCAAGGAAGCGACCACCTGATTTGGGAATGTTGATAAGAAAGGCAGTAGGGGAATGGCCGGCGCGATGGTGAACTGCGAATTGGGCGAGCAAGCTAAGGTCAAGGAAACAGTACGACTCTACACAAAGGTCTGGAAGCTGCCAACGTACAGGGGGGTAGTTGGTAGACTCATGTTCTACGCGATTATCTTCTCGGTCCTGCTCGCAACCATGAGGACTGCATTCTTTCTAAATCCAAACTCAATGCAAATTCTCCTTGGATATCTACTCCTCATTGGTCTGCCCGCCTTGTTGGGCACCAAGCTGCTCTATGCTATGGTTGGAGGATCTGAGTCGCCACTTGATAGCCGAAGAACCATAGGCATAGCACAATACGGTGTGCTACTATGGCTCATCATTACGTTCCTTGGAGGTGTTGCAGATTTCGTTCTTGCAGCAGATTTCTATGAAGGACGCATGTGGTTATTGGGACTGGCTATGGCATACATGCTTTTCGCATTCTTACTAACAGCGATGAGTGACCACCATCCTCTGCGTAACTTTGTCGGGGCACTTATGCCGCTAATTGTTTGGATGATTACAGTCATGTCTATTGCACCTATGGTCACGGGACTTCCAACATACCCGACCGCTTGGCCGATATTCATAGTAGGCATCTTCGTTCTATGCTCTGCCGTGGTTCACTACATATACAGGTCGGTGAGCAAGCCCTTCGAGAGGGACCTTGGAATTAACGGCCCAGCACTCCTCAGGGCATTTGGCCACGACCTCCTCATGGACAACCCAACTCCCTTCGAGAAAATCATGGACGAGATCTCATTCCAGCAAGACATGCCCCTTGAAGTGATTGTCTTCAGAAACGCCGGTAATCTTCTAGCAGTGGGGGTTATACTCTATGTGCATCCAGGACCGTTCAGAGACATCGGTAGTAGCGGCTTGCCATCCGCGATAATCAAGCACGTTAGAGAGACACACGGGGTGCATGGATTTGTACTCCATGGAAGTTGCACTCATCATCAGAATCTAACAACGAAGGAAGATTATGGCAGAATAATGGAAGAGATTGATAGACTCATTGAAACAACCGAGGTTCACGAAACCATTTCCGGACCTCATTGGACAGATGAAGGCAGATTCAAGGTATGGACACTCTTCGCAGGAAACGACCTTCTGACAATCACGACGAGTGCTCCGGATTTCACGGATGACATTGCGCTTGAGGTAGGTATGGATACAGCGAAAATGGTCCGCAAGAGACTTCCGAAAATCGGAGGCGTTGCAATTGTCGATGCACACAACTGTATTGATGAGGACGCCGTTTCAGTAATGCCCGGGTCGAAAGAAGCCGGAGAGTATGTTGCCGCTGTATCGAGTGCAGCGTTCACGACTATCAACAATCCCAGCTCGAAAGTATCGATTGGGATTCATCAACTAGTGCCTTCAGATGTATCAGAAGAGGAAGGTATGGGACCCGGCGGGATAACCGCTCTTGTGATGAAATTCGATGACCGAGAGATGGCCCTGCTATCAATCGATGGAAATAACATGGAGCCCGGCATGCGAGAGGAGATTATCAGCATGATCAAGGGTTTGGGCATTGACGATGTCGAAGCGGTCACAACAGATACACACGTGGTCAACGCAATTGCCATGTCCAACAGGGGGTATTCTCCCGTTGGCGCACAGAAACGTGATGAGGTTCTAAGTAGCATAGCTGTTGCCATTACAAAAGCTATAGAGAATACGCTCCCTGTCAGTGTTGGTCTTGGTTTCGGAGAGGTCAAGGCGCTTCGAACATACGGCGAGAAGGGTTTCGATATATTGACGCAAAACATAGTAGAGGCATACGATATCGCCAAGAAGACTGGAACAAGAGCAGCACTAGTAGGGTTCTTGGGGTCACTCCTGCTTGCATTCCTACTATGAAGGATGACATTCCAGAAAGGACATATGAGAGGACGTTCATAGTAATAGTTCCCACAGGTAGGTTACGGCGATGGCAAAGAAACGCATCTTGATCTGCATAACTGGAGCCAGCGGGGCTATTTACGGAGTCCGATTGATTAGAGCCTTGAAGGGTTTGGGACATGAGGTATGCTTGATTGTGAGTAAGTGGGGGGCCAAGACTCTTGAACATGAGATGGAATTGACTCCCAAGGAATTGGCAAAAGAAGTAGACTATGTCTTTGATAACGATGACCTCTCTGCGGAACCAGCAAGCGGAAGCTATCATCTTGATGCCATGGCGATAGTGCCCTGTTCAATGAAGACACTGGCAGGTGTTGCGCACGGATACGCAGAAACCCTTGTCGTCAGAGCGGCAGACTGCAGCCTCAAAGAAAAGAGGCCGCTCGTCTTGTTGCCCCGAGAGACCCCCCTTAATCTAATCCACATCAGAAATATGGCTCAAGTTGTGGAGGCTGGTGCCACAGTGATAGCTGCAAGCCCAGCGTTTTGGCACAAACCAAAGACGATTGAGGACCTTGTGGATTCTCTGATAGATCGGATTCTCACACACCTTCACGCAAAGGAAAAGACCGAAATTGAATGGTCTTCGGGGGTCTCACATTAGCCTCAAAGTGTATCATCCAAGATTAGTCCCAGTGAAGAGGACTTGCACAATGGGGACAGGTTGTGGCTTCACCGGGCAAGCCTCGCTTTGCCAGTGCCCCGCCGCAATGAGAGCATTCAATCCGTCTGGGCTGCACCGGTTCGGCTACAGCCTTGCTCCTCAATAGCAGGTCTCTCAGGTTCTCACGCATATCACCCAGTAGACTTGAGAACTTGGCTTCATCTTCTGAGGCGACCGAGATTCTAGTCTTTTGGTCGTCTCTTGATACTGACCCGATAATGACTACCTCTGCGCCCTCGACGGTGGCCTTGCCGTAATATAGAGCCTCCTTCAACACCTCAGGAAAACCGCGCTCGCCCACATACCAGACATCGTGTTGCTCAATCACTCTCTTGACTATGCCAAAGACCTTTTCGGCATCAGCTTCTGCGTCCAAGGTCAAGCTGAACTCGCGCTTGGCCTGAAGCTTTTCATCTATGAGACGATCAAGATGGGCCATGTCAGCGGTCGCCAAGTACGCATCACGAACTGCAGCCTCATTGGCTGTTGGAATCGGCATCTCAGTATCGCCATGTTCGCTGCACGTCAATACTGCCACAGACTCACCCTCTCGTTCGTGAGGCCTAATCTCGACAAGGCTGAGCTTATCGTGGCACTTTGGACACTCGTAGAGGCTCCCGTATAGTTTCACCAAGAATTCATGGTTCATGCATTGTGCGTAGATGCGGTCACTTCCATGCCCGTTCTGGCACTTTACTTGGAGTTCGAATAGTCCTTTCCCAATCTTGATGTTACGGATTGTGAAAGGAGCATTGCATTTGCCGCATCGGAAGCTCTCCTCTACAGACTTTCTTCTATCGACGGCTGGCTCTCGTTCCTCGATTTGCTTGTACACGCCAACTTTGAGCCCCTTTCGTATTGTTCCATGGATGGGACAGACAAGATCTAGCGTGACATTTTCTCCGCTGACGTTTTTCTCTAGAATATATGTCAGAAGGTCGCATTTGTCGCATTTGAGCACTGCATTGACTATTGCATCTATGGACTGGGTTGTTCGCTCGATTGGTTGCACGATTTCACAGGAGTGCCCTTTTGAACATCTGCACTTTATCTTGTACCCTCTCTTGTCTGTGTCAATGTTGTATATAGACAGGGGGCGTCCACAATCCCTGCATGTGAGAGCATCCTTCACGATGGCATCCGTTTCAGCCTCGCTAGAGATCTCTTTTAGAAGCTTAGCATTCTCAGCAGGTATCTTCTTCTTGCTCTTTCCGTGAACGGGACAGGACATCTCCACACGTGCATACCTGCCTTTCACTTCCACGTTTTCCAATGAACAACGGAGGCCGCATTCATCGCACAGAAGCACTCTCTGCATGACACCTTTGAGGATGCTCACATCCGAGTTACGAGGAAGATATCTCATCTCCTTGTGATCATTGGGACACTTCGACTTAATTTGGAGAACACCTTTCTTGTCTTCTATCTCATGAACCATAAACTCCTCGCCACATCGGGGACACTTGAAGGCCGCTTCGACAGACTGTCCGGTCTTCTCAATGTCAATGAGGGCTGACACTGCTGAATGATGCCCGATTGGGATGGGCCGTTCCTGAGGCCCGTGTTCTGGACATACAAAGATGAACGTGACCTGGCGTTTTCCCAAGTCAGTACTGAGAAGTCCCATTGTTCTGCCACAGTCCAGACAGATGCATAGGCCCTGGTACAAATCCTCCAGAATGCCTTTGGCTTGTTGAAGAGGGACTTTCCTATCTTCTCTGTGACCATTGAGACATTGCACGCGCATCCTTAGATTCGATCCACGGATATCGGCGTATTTTACATGAAAAGGTTCATTGCATTTCTTGCACGTGAACATGGGATTCCCTCCGTTGCAAACGTGCCGCGGCCAACTGAGGACTAGCGCTCAGGTCTCTAAAATGCGTTTCCCAAACAGAGGCCCTGTGGAATAATTCAGCATTGATGCACGAAACCAATTGATTCCGTCATGTCTTTGCAGCATTTTGGGCACATAAGACGCCAACGAATGTGGGCATTCGTCCATCGACTTGGTCCACATACAGACTTTTTCCACAAGGCCCCAAACAGGAAAACGAACAACCAACTACTGAAGATACAGTGCTATAGTCAACGAATGGGAACAGTACCTACACCTAATCGGTTTGCGTGTGCCAAGTTCCTCTACCTGTTCTGGTTCCAGTGGAGCGCCACATCGTAGGCAAATCCAAGAGTCCATCGTATCGGCAAGCTCATCGATTGTTGTTGGCAGCATGGCGATGTCCTCACCCAACGCTTCAACCTTCACAACCGAATGCCGACCGTTTTCAGGGCCAGTAATGAGGAAGATGACTGCGACCTTCTTGCCTGTGTACTTCCCCTTCGCAAACCCGCGAATTGTACCTATGAACTGGCCTCCAACAATTGTTTCTTCACTGTCGATGATATGAAAGTTCTTGGCTGGGAGTATCTTCTCTGCCTTGGTGAACAAAACCCGGGGGTTCCAATCGAGAGTCTGTTCCTGCTGTGTGTTTGTCAAGCTCTTCAGGATAAGGTCGAATTCCTCTGATGTTTTCTTCGATGGCTTCAGCAGGTCACACACAGATCGAATAAGGTAGGGTTCGACTTGGATAGTATGAAGCTGATCGCGGAAATCTATGAATGACACCGTAGCTACGACTTTGCCTTGAACACAGTCCTTAGTGGGGTAAAACGTGAATTGAGGGCTCCTAAAGCCACCCACTTCAATGCGCGATATTGTCTTCACTGCCTCTCCAGCAAGTTCCATGCTGTCCTTTGGATAAGCGACTATGTTCACCGTGATATTCGTGATGACATAGCCACTATTGTTCTTCACCTTAACCTTGTAATCGAATTTGCCGCCCACGATATTGCACCCGCGCAGTACTTGCACATCTGCCTGCGGAGCTTCAACCATCTCAACTAGAGGTTCAAGAATATGCGGTTCTTCATACTCCTCAGCCTCAATAGGCGGCTTGAGCTTGTCTACCTGTATCTCCTCATAGGCGAGTTTCATGGCTTCTGCATGATCATGGGGCATCTCCAGGACGTACTTGCCATGCACAGGACAAAGCTGCACTACTCGCGACTCTCGTCCTCGTGGTTCAGCGTACACCAGATCCAGAGCACCATAGCACTCAGGACACTGGTAGAAATGCTTGTAGAGATTCACCAGTGTTTCCTGCGGCAGACCTGGGACAAAGAATCGCTTTGCTCTATGTCCGTTTCTACATTCAACATCGAACTCGATTAGATCCCTCTTGTCTTCAACGTCTCTGAGAAAGAGCGGCATGTTGCATTTCTCACAGCTAAGACTCCGGACAATTGAAGGCAGCCTATCCATCAATGGCTCGCGTTCCTTGATGTAATCGAAAACATCTGGAGGAACGTCTCTTTGCATCACGCCGTGAATCGGACAGACTACTCTGAACTCTACTTTCTTCTTGCGCCGTTTCACATCATGTACGTGAGTAAGAAGACCGCACTCGTTGCATGATAACAGGCCAGCGGCAACCCGATCTTTCACAGGATCACTCCAAGTCAACGGGATGTTTCTAGTTGTTGTATGACCATCACTTGGACAAATGCATCTGAACTTGTATCCGGACTCGTCGCCTTCAATGCTCCGTATCGAGAGAGGGAATTGGCAATCTCTGGAAATAAGCATCGCTCTGACAACGGCGTCCTCAGGTATCTCGCTCGCTGCTTGTTCCATGATCTCAACTAGGTCAGCAGGAATCTTCTTCCTATCAGACCCGTGGAGCGGGCACGACATGTGAATTTTAGCAGTTTCTCGATTCATCTCAATTCTAGTAATGGTGCTTGGAAGACCACATCTATCGCAATGCACGACTCGTTGCAGCACTTGTTTGAGTAGTCCTTCATCAACACTATCAGGAATGTATCTTGTTGTCTTGTGTCCATTTGAGCACCGCACAAGCATCTCAAGGAATCCGCTTCGGTTCCTAATGCCGCTCACTGCATAGACCTGACCACACGCGAGACACTTGAAGGAGTCCAGAATGGAACCAGGACTGTCCACATCCGCACCTAGAATCTCGACTGTGGACTGAAATTGAGCTGGAAACTCGCGTATCACTGGGCCATGGATAGGACAGAGAAAAGTGCTCTCAATCTGAGAATGATGAGGGATGGTGGATATCTGTGTCATTGATGACGCGCAGTCGGTGCATATGAATAGCTTCTTGAAAAGGTCTGGCGCCATTTCTTGAGCTTGGTGCGCGGCCAATCGTCTGACACTCTTATGACCATTCACACACTGTACATCCATCTTCAGGATTTTGTCCTT
>DAOVDG010000076.1 GCA_030669595.1 Candidatus Thorarchaeota archaeon | reverse complement strand
CCCAGCGTTCTATGCGCTTATGGCATCAAGATACATGTCCGAGTACAACCTACCGCATGAAGTGCTGTCGATGATCTCGGTCAAGTCACATCACTATGGAGCACAGAATCCAAAGGCACACCTACCGCGAGAGGTAACTCTCGAGGTGGCACACAACTCTGTTCCAATCTGCAGACCGCTGAACCTCTATGACTGCAGCCTCATCACGGATGGTGCGGCGGGCGTCATCATTGCCGCTGAGGAACGCGTGAAGGAGTTCACCGACCGACCTATGTGGATCAAGGGAATTGGCGCTGGAGCCTCTGCGATGATGATTCAAGACCGGGAGAGCCTCACGTCCATACCTGGTGCAAAACGAGCGGCCAAGGCAGCCTATGAGATGGCCGGAGTTGGACCTGAAGACATCGACATGGCCGAGGTTCATGACTGTTTCAGCATTGCTGAGATCATAGCCTACGAGGACCTTGGCTTTGCGGAACCTGGCAAGGGCCGTGAACTGATTGAGAATAAGGACGTCTATCACGGCGGCAAGATACCTATCAACTGTGATGGTGGCCTCAAAAGTAAGGGCCACCCTCTCGGAGCCACAGGACTCTCAATGACGTACGAGATTCTCAAGCAGATGCGGGGCGAGTCTGAGAACGCGTCCCGTCAGATTGATGATGTGAAGATTGGTCTGGCACACAACGTGGGCCAGAGCGGCCAATTCGTAAACATATTCATTTTCGAGCGCGGGTGGTAATCATGAGTGAAGAGAAAAAAGAGATCTACTTAGGATATTCAACTGACAAGGCAATCACGCCATTCTATCAGGAGTTCCTTGAGGCTCTCGACCAACAGAAGCTCATGAAGAGCGTCTGCACGGAGTGCGGCACGGAGTTTCTACCACCGCGACAGCATTGTCAGAAGTGTCTAAGTCTATGTGAGCTTAAGGAGTTCACCGAAACCGAGGCGAAACTCAGATCCTACGTTATCGTAGACTTTGCTCCAGAGAGCTTGGTTTCAAAGGCTCCTTATGTTGTAGCCATTGGCGAGTTTCCTTCCGGGCTTCGCTTGACGGCGCACATCACGAACTTGATGAGCGTACCTGAAGTGGGAATGAATCTCAAGCTCGCATACGACCGCATTGATGAAAAGAAAATCACATACAAATTCTTAGTTTGAAAAACGAGGGCGCAAAAGCCCTCTCATCCTTTCTTTTTCAAGAACCGGCGCTGGAACAGGACTCCAGCAAGTTTGCCCAAAGCGTCAACGTGGATACCCTGTTCAATGTATCATGGTAGACCCTAGCTGCAGCTTTGTAGTCGCAATCATCAAGGCGGACGAGCGCATCATCTATGATTTCTGTTATGTCCCGTATTCTCCGTCGTCCATCGTTCTGTCGGTAGCCTATGAACGAGATGTCTTTCTGGGTCGTCCACGCCTCAAGGAAAAGCTCCTGTTCCCGTGATAGCGTTCCCAATTCAAACGAAGAAACAACCGAACTTCTCATGGCTTCAAGGGATTTTCTCCAAGCATCTATGTTCATATTCGCCCACCAAAGATTGGCTGATTAATCAGCGGTCAGAAAAAATCCCCTAGATAAAAGTTATGAATTTGACTAATTTCGCGGATGATGCAGCATGAAAGGCGCGAAAGACGAGATCTTGTTTCCGAACTCTTATTATGGACCATCCGGGCCAAATGAACATCAACTGGAGAGGTACAGACGATGTCTGAGCAGAATGTTCTATTCGAAGTTGACAATGGAGTTGCGACAGTTACAATTAATCGGCCGGCAAAATTCAATGCCCTAAACATTGCAGTGGTGAGCACACTCAGAGAGATGATGAAGCAGGCCGAGGAAGACGACTCTGTGAGAGTTGTCATTCTAACTGGAACTGGGTCGAAGGCGTTTGCAGCCGGAGCAGACATAGCAGAGTTCAAGAATAAGGATTCCAAAACTGTCAGGCCCCTTGCGCAAAACGGCCAGAAGTTATGTAAGTACATGGAATCAATGAGCAAGCCAGTGATTGCCGCCATCAATGGGTTTGCGCTTGGTGGTGGTTGCGAGATTGCCATGGCATGTGACATTCGATATGCCTCAGCTAACGTTCTGCTGGGACAGCCGGAGATTAACCTAGGCATCATTCCTGGCTTTGGTGGAACCGTACGTCTTCCCAGGCTGGTGGGCCTCGGGAAGGCTAAGGAGCTTGTCTACACGGGTGACAATCTGAAGGTTGAAGAAGCGCTACGAATCGGGCTTGTGGACAAGGTTTTCGAGTCGGTCGAGGCACTGAGAGAAGGTACTGCAGCTCTGGCGAAGAAGCTAGCTGGAAAACCTGGTGTGGCAGTTAAGCTGGCGAAGCAGTCACTGAATCACGCGTGGGATTTGCCATTGGAGAAGAATCTTGACTTCGAGGTTGATGTCTTCTGCCAGACGTTTGCGACCGAAGACAAGGATATCGGAGTCGACGCTTTCCTGTCAAAGTCAAAGGACAAGCCCAAGTTCAAACATAAGTAACGACCTAGTGGGGTCTTGACCCCCTACGCTTTCTGTACCTGTAGTCGACCGTTCTCAACGAGAACTAGCCCTTTCTCTGAGAGGATATCTACATGTTTCTCAAGCATAATCTCCTCGAATATCAGGTACACCTCGTGTGGAATCCGGGGGTAGATTGTAGATACTTGGCTAAGCTTCTCAATCGTATCGTGGCCCTGCGAAATGAGTTCCAGTATTCGTTTGTCACGTTGGTCGAATGCAGCCTCGAAGTCAATCAATCGCTCGCGAAGGTTCTCAGTGACCGGATCTAGAAGGTGACTGGATATTCCTGTCTTTGGTTCTAGTTCGATGATTCTTTTCATCGTTTCCTTGAACTGCGTGATGTCACTCACCTTGTTACCATACCACGGCCCGAAGTTTGTCAAATCGATATCCACGAGCAGGATTGTGTTGTAGCCATTGATGCCAAAGCAGGTGTGGTCTATGGAATGTCCCGGTGCATGAATTGGAATTAGTTCAACCTCACCACAATCAATAGGCTTGCTATCGTCAAAGTGCTCGTCTACTCTATAGTCCGCTATCACATGAGGCAGTCTAGCTTCAATGAAGTATCGCCACTGGTCGAAGAATCTGTGGGTCTTAATCCCGTAGAAATCGATAAGGCCATCCAGAGTCTTGATTCCATGGTCCGCACTTGGGTGACTCATCACGGTACAGCCGGAAACCTCCTGAAAATGAGCTGCGTGCCCCTTGTGGTCTATATGGAAATGGCTTAGGACTATCCTATCAATGTCCTCCGGCTTGTGCCCAAGGTCTTTCAGAGTTGTGACTATGTGGTCTCTACTTGCTCCTGCGTCAACCAGAGTCAGAACTTCGTCATCTATAAGCAGAGCATTAGCCTCGGGGAACCTGGCCCTGTTTGCGCCTTGAATCAGATGGACCTTGTGTTCAATCTCCATGTGCACCGGATAGTCAGACATCTTGCCATCTACAGTCCCTGGGGGATAACACTCTTCCTGTCGAGCAATTATTATTGAGCTCTGGACATTGATTGGTTGCTCCTTTCGGAGATTAGGTGAGCACAATGAGTCAACAATTGTTCGCGGTGTTCGACATTGGCACCACAGGCACTCGTTCCGTATTGATGGATGAAAAAGGGCGTGAAGTCAGCAAGGCCTATGAGGAATATCCTTCTCCACCTCGCGAGGTTGGAGTTCACGAGCAGCTTGCGGATGCGTATTGGCGGGCTTCGTGCAACACTATGCAGAGAGCTCTCTCTGAGGTTGACAGGTCAGCCGAGGCTATAGTGGCTGTAATCGCCACCACGACGCGTGACTGCATCACACTGGTTGATAAGAAGGGAAAGCCCCTCGCCCCAACTGTCACGTGGGTTGACTTTCGATCAACCGACCGGGCTAATGAGATGAGTGACGAAATCGGTCCTCGCGGCTCTGTAAAGAAAATAATGTGGTTTGCTGAGAATAAGCCTAGCTTGTTCAAGAAAACCCACAAAATACTCCCTCTTGATGCGCTCATCAACTACCGACTCTGTGGGGAGATGTCAACCGACCCCGCGAACGCAAGATTCGGGCCCATTGACCATGAAACACTCACTTGGTCTGAGGAGCTGTGTGAGAAGACCGGCATTCCCCTGGATATGTTGGCTGAGATTGTTGACCCTGCCAAGGTGATCGGAGACGTTAGTTCTGAAGCCTCCAAAGCCACAGGCTTGCGAAAGGGCCTCCCTGTAATTATGGGAAGTGGTGACCAACAATGCTCAGCATTGGGAACAGGAACCGTAAAGACTGGAGTGGTAAAAGCCACAACAGGCACAGGAACCTTTGTAATAACCCACACTGACGATTTCATCGACGAAGCTTTCGTTATGTTCTGCAATCCTGCAGCTATCCCCGGGAAATGGATCCTTGAAGGGGTGGTTCCTGGAACCGGGATGGCTTACAAGTGGTTTCGAGACCAGTACTGTGAGCCCGAAACGATTCTGGCCGCAAGGACCGACCGAGATGTCTGGGAGGTTATAGAATCATCATCGGCATCTGTTCCTGCAGGAAGCGATGGTCTTGTATTCTTCCCGTGGATGGCCTATGACAAGGGCATCTTCTACAATCTCAGTTTCAGGCACACAAAAGCGCATATCGCCAGAGCGATAATGGAGGCGAATGGGTACGCAATCCAGTTCTACGTTCAGATGATGGAGGGTCTGCTTGATCTGGAGTTTGATGAGATTCAAATAGATGGTGGAGGATCGAACTCCCCCCTATGGCGCCAGATAATAGCTGATTGCAGCAACAAGCCTGTGCTACTGCCTCGATGTCGTGACTCGACGGTCGTGGGCGCAGCTATCTTGGGAACAATAGGCTCTGGAATCTATGACAGCTTCGAGGAAGCAATAGATAACATGTTTCATGTCGAGGAACGAAGACAACCCATTCCCGAGAATGTACCCGTCTATGAGCAGCAATACGGCATATACAACAAGTTGCTCATTGCCGAGATGGGGGAGCTAATGGCGCGTAGCAGCTATAAGTGAATCAATGGAGTGCAATCGCAAGAGTTACTCACTGCTCTCCTCTTCGCTCTCCTCACTACCCTCCCAAATCCGACCGAAGAAGACCAGCGTGAGGATAAGTTCAGAGCCGTTTACTCTCTCCACAATGTATTCTAGCGACTCGCTAATCGTATCTTCATGCTCCCAAGCTTCCTTAGCCAAAGCTACTAGGTAATCGAAACGAACTTCAGGAATGCCAATGGCCTTGGTAAGTGTGTCTACGTCGTGGCTGAAGAAAGTCGTTGATCCCAAGTCGTAATCGGCCATCTCCTATTCACTATCTTTGTCGTCTGGCTTGAACCTTTTAATGTAAGCTAGCATGGATGACGTCATTGTTCATCCGAAACGCTTGTATTCTACGCTGACATCCAATTTGTGTCGATACACAGAAGATTGGACATCGACCAGTGCAAAGAGCGGCATATCAGGAGTACGTGAATCCGATGGCGAAATACGACGTGATTGTAATAGGCGGCGGCAGCACCGGCACTGCAGTTGCACGAGACTGTGCGATGAGAGGACTCAAGATATTGCTTCTTGAGCGCGATGACATTGCCTCTGCTACTACGGGCGCATGCGCGGGAATGATTTCCTCCGGTCTCAAATACATGGATGAACCCAACATTGTGGACATGTGCTCTGATGAAGTCGTAAACTTCAAGCGGATTGCCAGACACGTTATGGAAAAAAATCCGATAATCACACCTCTTCTTGAGATGAGTGATATCTCTAGTGGGGGGAACTTTGCTGAGGAATACTCCAAGCGCGCTGAAACGCGGGATGTGCCTCCTGTTCTGTTCTTGACTCCTGAGGATTCGCTAAAAATTGAACCCACGTTAAACCCTGACCTGATAGCATCAATCTACTTCGAGGAGTACTTCATCAGCCCCTTTGCTCTATGCATGCTCCAAGCACTCGATGCAAAACAGCACGGTGCAGACATCAAAACATATTGTGAAGTCACGGACATCCTCACGAAGAAAGGCTCTATCACCGGTCTTCAGTACTTTAATAGAATTACAGACAAGATGGAGTCTGCCAAAACTAAAGCCATAGTCAACGCTGCAGGTCCTTGGGCACACAAGATTGCAGCTCTCGCAGGAGCGAAACTCGAGTTGCGACTCAACAAGGGTGCACACGTGATTCTGGATCGACGGGTCGTCAATGTCGGAGTGATCGCAAAGGCCATTGAGGGCCGCATGATCTATCTGTTTCCTCACGAGAATACTGTATTGCTCGGGACAACAGCACTGGACACCTGGGAGGATCCCGACACACTCGTTGCTTCACAGGATGAAATCGAATACCTACTCAAGAGTATGGAGTGGGTCATTCCGTCAATCAGGGACGCCCGGATCATTCGCACAATGGAGGGTGTTAGACCTCTTATTCCAACTTGGAAAATACCGGAAGGTGACGTGACAAGGGGTTACGAGATCATTGACCATGAGCCGGAAGGTGTTTCGGGACTCATTAGCTTCACCGGTGGCAAGCTTGTCATGTGCAGACACATGGCAGAAACGGCCACTGATTTGGTCTGCAAGAATCTTGGAATGGAATCTGAGTGCAAGACGCATAACGAGCCTCTTCCTGGCAATAGTGACGACGTTGATATCCTAGCACTGGCCAAGGAGTACGGTGTTTCACAACACACAGTCGAGAGGATGAGAGCGCGGAGAGGCAGCGAAACCGCAACGATTCTAGAATTGACTTGCGACCATCCCGAATGGAAAACCACAATCTGTACTTGTGAGCCAGTAATTGAGGCTGAGCTCCGCTATGCGATACGAGCGACCTTCCCCCAAACACTGAATGACTTAAGGCGGCGCGTACGATTGGGGACGGGTCCATGTCAAGGTACATTTTGCACGTTTAAAGCTGCTGCCATCTTGGCAGAAGAGCTGGAATTGAGCGGGGAGGATTTCCAGCTTGAGATAGTAGACTTCCTGGCTGAGAGATGGAAAGGAAAACGGCAATCTATCCGAGGCGAACAGATAGCGCAAGAGGAATTGGCACAGGGTATCTATGCCTGCGTTGGAAATCTCGATCAAGCACTGGAAGAGCTGGATTATGACCTTAAGCCTTGGGAGGAGGTGCTGTAGATGGATCTAGAGGCTGACATCGTTGTGATTGGGGGCGGCATGGCTGGGCTTGTTGCAGGAATCAGAGCTACCGAAGAAGGTATGAAGACTGTCCTGCTTCGCAAGGGACAGAGTGCAACTGCGTACTCCTCAGGCGCCATCGACATCATCGGATACTTGCCAGGAGGCACAGTGCCACTGGGCTCGCCCGTCGAGGGTCTCCAAGGAATCGCCAGTATGTTTCCTTTTCACCCATATGGATTGCTTGGGTTCACCGATGCAACGTCAGATACAGTTTCAAAGACCATAGTCGAAAAGGTACGTACGGCTGTATCATGGCTCAAAGCAACTCTGTTAGGCTCCAGCATTCCTCTCTTTGGAGATATAGACTCAAACCTTGATGCTGTAACGGTTCTCGGTACAGTGAAGCCAACCTGCATGATTCAAGAAACAATGTGGCCGGGCTCTCTAATGCTGGACGCGGACAGCGTGGCTCTCTTCGCAGGCGTGAGGGGTTTCCCTGTCTTCAATCCCCGAATGGCCGCCCAGGTCTTCTTAGAACACCAAATATCAAACAGACTTCCGCCACGCAAGGCGGGACACCATGTCTTGGATTTGGCACCCTTTGGCAACAATTACAACATCTCTTCCATAGAAATCGCTCGATATCTTGACAACGAGGACAATCTATCAGTCCTAGCGAAAACGCTGAAGAAGCAAGCAGAGCGAATTGGTGCAACACACATAGCTCTGCCTCCGGTATTGGGATTCAATCGAGCGCGAGAGAACCAGCTTGCTCTCCAAGATCTCACGGGGGCTCATGTCTTCGAGCTTCTATCCTTTCCGCCATCCGTACCTGGCCTTAGACTTCAAAGAGGACTTGAAACCGCTTTTGTGAACGGTGGGGGCACTCTCTTGGTGGGCCATCATGCCAAAATGGAATCGCTAGAATCAAACATTGTGAAAGAAGTTACAGCTGTTGGTCCCAGAAGAAATCTCAAGATATCCACGAAGGCCGTAGTTCTGGCAACCGGGAAATTCATCGGTGGGGGAATAACCGGCACAGAGAATGGTATTCGTGAGTCAGTCTTCGACCTGATGACCGTGAGCGAGAGCTTCCGCATTGCCACAAGTATAACGCCCCAGAAACTGACCAACACAATTGCACTCACTCACATGGGTCATCCTCTCTTTGGTTCCGGACTCAGTGTTGACCCGCAATTCCGTCCGATAACGGCAGAGGAAGTCCATGCCGCTGAGAATCTCTACGCAGCTGGTTCGGTTCTTGCGGGATACAACTACCCAGCTGAGAAGAGTGGACTTGGTGTGGCTATTGTCACTGGGTACATGGCGAGTCGTAATGCAGTCGATTATGTGAAGGGGGTGTCAGCTTGAGCGAAGAAGAAGCATATCAAACCGTACTAGCGACTCTCAAGAAGGAGGCCATCTATCCGTACACCGAAGATGAGATGCAGGTTGTTAAATCAATTGAGAGCTGTATCAACTGTGGTCTCTGTATTCAACACTGCCCAGTTGTCGCCGCTGTTGGCCTTGACCGTTTCAGCGGCCCTCGAAGCATCGCTGTGGAACTGAGTCGCTCTCCTCCTGAATATTGGACTACGGCAGACGTTGTGTATCTGTGTACGGGATGTGGAACCTGCCGGGAGGTCTGTCCGAAGGATGTAGATATCCCCGAGATAGTCAACCTCATCCGTGCGCGCATCTTCAAGCATCGACCCGACCTTATGCCAAAACAACTCCATACTGCTGACGCCATCATCGTTGAACATGGTCTTGCGTTTGTACCTTGGGAGGATCCCGAAGAGAAGGCGGAAAGCAGAGACATGAGGCTGGAACGCTTGGGCCTGCGATATATCCCCGACCAAGTGGTCAAGGGTGCGGATGTGCTGTTCTACCCCGGCTGTCAGGCTGAGGAGCGCGCGCAGGAAGTGAAGGAATCCGCCAAGATCATTCTCAACCACTTCAAAGTCAAGTTCACCCTCCTGGAGGAGCTGAACTGCTGCGGTCTGCCAGCCACTCTTCTTGGTGATGACAAAACAGCCCTCGAACTTGCCTTGAAATTGAAGAAGAAAGTCAAGGACTTAGGAGTCAAGATGCTAGTCACTACGTGTGCTGGATGCACCTCCAACTTAGCGCGCATCGCCGAGCGTGATGCGTGGGGCATTCCTGTCTATCACATGCTTGAGTATCTTGTCGAGGAGATTGGCATAGCCAAGCTATCTTCGGCTTTCAAGCAAAGCACCGAAGAAGAACCGCTGCGTGTGACTCTGCACGACCCTTGCCATCTTATCAAACACACTTCCCGCATAACAATGGATTATGCGGGTCAGATTCTAGGCCTGATTCCCGGCGTTGAAGTGACTCAGTCGTATGCCCATGATTCGTGCTGTGGTGGAGGTGGACTCGTTTCTTATCACGCTGGCGATGTTGCCAGAGCCGTTATGAAGGAGAACCTTGCAGCGATTGAGGAAACAGGCGCAACAAGAGTCGTCACTCCCTGTCCACTCTGTACTGCGCAGCTCGAGGATAGCCTATTTCGTCAGGGCAGCTCAGTTGAAGTGGATGACATGACTGTCTTCATAGCGCAAAGACTTCCGCAAGAGGGGTGAACAAGAGATTGCTTGACTCTAAGACCAAAGCCAAAATAGCGAAGCAACTCGAAGGTATTGTTGGTGCCGAACACGTAACGACCCAAGAAACCGATACTGTGCTTAATGCCCATGATGCTTGGCCTCTTAGCGAGGCAAAGATCAGAGCTGGAGAGATGTTGCCATTGGCTGACATAGTAGTCTTCCCGGGCTCCACTGAAGAGGTATCTGAAGTACTCAGGATTGCCAACAAGAATAAGGTGCCAGTCACTCCCGTCGGTGGCGGTGCTGGTACCTGCGGCGGAACTCTTCCTATCTACGGGGGTATGCAACTCGATCTCAAACGCATGGACAAGGTCCTTGAAATCGATCACAAGTCAATGCTGGTCCGTGTTGAAGCAGGCATGGTCGGAATTGACCTGGAGGAAGAGGTCAATCGTCACGGATATACACTCGGCCATACGCCTACATCTATGAGAGCCTCAAATGTTGGTGGCTTCTTGGCGACACGGTCGGGCGGCTCAATGTCGTCTCTGTACGGTAAAATTGAGGACTTAACACTGGGCCTTGAGGTCGTTCTTGCGGATGGGGCAATCGTTCGTACGAAAGCGGTTCCACGCCACTCAGTAGGTCCCGACTTGCGCGAGCTCTTCATTGGATCTGAGGGGACGCTAGGTGTAATCACGGACGCAACGCTGCGATTGTTTCCAATTCCTGAAGAGCGCAGATTCAGGAGCATGGCATTTGCTGACGTTCACAGCGGTCTAGAGGCGATTAGGCTCATCTTTCGAGCCGGCATTACGCCTTCGGTAGTTCGCTTCTACGATCCTGAAGATACTGCGCTGTCAATGAGTCAGCACTTTGATGTCGAAGAAGGCGACTCCATGTTGCTTCTAGCTTTTGATGGTGATGCTGAAACAGTGGACTATGAAGAGCGGATCTCGTTTGAGATTTGCAAGGAGAACGGCGGAAAGGACTTTGGTGATGGTCCATCCAAACGTTGGTGGGAGCACAGATATGACATGTACTATCCCAGCAAGTTCACTACAGCAGGGTTCTCAATCGGTGACACCATAGACATAGTTGCGACCTACGACAAGCTTGAGAATGTGTATCGTGCCATGAAGACTGCAATGGAGGCGCACGAGGCATTCGTTATGTCACACTTCTCCCACATGTATCAAAATGGCGGGAGCATCTACATGATCTTCTTCACTTCACAACCCGACGCCGAGACTGCGTGGACCACCTACAAGAAGAT
>DAOVDG010000032.1 GCA_030669595.1 Candidatus Thorarchaeota archaeon | reverse complement strand
GTCCCTAGATGGCTTCTCGCATATCATCTTGCTCTATTGGTTTCACAAGGTCAAACTTCCGCGGATGATGGTCCGACCATATCTCGACAGCAGGGAACGCGGGCTCTTTGCGACTCGTGCCCCTTCCCGCCCAAACCCCATTGGCATATCGGTTGTTGAGCTGATCAGAATCAATGAGGATAAGATTGTGTTCAAGGGTGCTGATATGCTAGACGGAACTCCCCTTCTGGACATCAAACCCTACGTTCCTGGCTTTGATGGGGTTTCTAACGCAAGAGTGGGCTGGCTGGAGCGTCATCTTTCAGATTCTGAGAAAGAGAGCAAAACAGCCGATTCGCGGTTCACAACTGACGAGTGAATAGCCAACTATATCAGATATATGGAACGAGAACGCTGATATGGCTTTGAAGAAAGTCAGCGATAGGATCTGCGCAGATATTAATGGCAATAACGGAGGCTACTTGGATGCTCCTCCTTGAATCCGCTACTATAGGAAACCTCACTCTTGAGAATCGACTTGTATTCCTCGCGACTCATCTGGGTTACTGTGAAGACGGCGTTGTATCAGACCAGCTAGTTGAGTTCTACCGGGCTAGGGCTGAGCATAGGCCGGGCTTGATAATCGTCGGTGGCTGCTATACCGAGCATTTGGGTAAGAGCAGCCCCACAATGATAGGGATTAGCAAGGATGAACACATTGAAGGGCTCTCCAGACTTGCATCACAGATACATCAATACAAGGTGCCAGTGGCCGCTCAGCTCTATCACGCAGGTCGATATGTGCACTCAATCATGATTGGGGAACAGGCAGTATCTGCATCTGAGGTCACGTGCAGGCTCACTCGCGAAACCCCCCGTGCTCTGGCAGAAGATGAGATTCATGAAACTGTGGAGAACTTCGGGAAGGCAGCTCGTAGGGCAAAGAAAGCCGGTTTCGATTCCGTAGAGATCATTGGCTCTGCAGGATACATCATCAATCAATTCCTTGCAGCGTGTACGAACAAGAGAACTGATGGCTATGGCGGAAACCTGAAGACTAGAGCAAGATTTGCCCTTGAGGTAGTCGAGAGTGTGAGGAACGCTGTCGGGTCTGATTATCCCGTAATGTATAGAATCAGCGGCGAGGACTTCGTGGAAGGCGGCAACACCCTTGAGGACAACAAGAAAGTAGTTCAATGGCTCGAAGATGCAGGGGTTGACTGCTTCAATGTGACTGGAGGATGGCACGAAACTCGTGTACCACAGATAACAATGAATGTACCCCGCGGGCACTTCGCATATCTTGCAGAGGGAATCGCAGAATCTGTTGATGTACCAGTTATTGCATGCAATCGAATAAACAGTCCAACTATTGCTGAGAGAATACTGGAAAGAGGAAAAGTACAACTTATCGGCATGTCCCGGGGATTTATCGCGGACCCGGAGCTGCCTCAGAAGATACGTGCAGGTCGTTCCGGAAACATTCGGACGTGTATAGGCTGCAACGCCTGCCTTGACCAAGTCTTCACGTTGCAACCTGTGATTTGTGCAATCAATCCAATAGCCGGCTTAGAGCTCAAGAGAAACATCGGGTTTCAGGGCTCTGGAAAGATTGCAGTGATTGGAGCGGGGCCGGCAGGTCTCGAAACCTCAAGGGTGCTCCGTTTACGAGGCTTTGATGTTACTCTGTTCGAGGAACAGGCCACACCTGGCGGACTACTTAGGCTAGCCGCGAAGATTCCTGGTCGAGGAGAATTCGCTTCCTACACCAGTCACATGTGGAGAGAGATGCGTAGGCTAGGAGTGGATCTAAGGCTGAGCACAAGAGCAGATGCCAGTATGTTGAATGATATGAAATTTGATTTCGTTGTTTGTACAACTGGAACGGTTTCGGGAGCCCCCGAGCTTGATGGGGTCGAGATGCCGCATGTGATGTCTGCGGTGGATGCAATTGAGCTCCTGCCTCAAGATCTTGGAACTGTCGCAATAGTAGGCGGCGGCGCGCTTGGATGCTACACTGCTCTGCGTCTTTCATCAACTGCTGAGTCTGTGCACATATTCGAGACGGGTAGATCTCTGGGCAAGGACCTTGGTCGGACCTCGCGTTGGGTCATTATGAAGGACCTTCACGAGCGGGGTGTGGAGCTGCACAAGAACGTAGAGGTGAAGCAAATCACACGCGAATACGTGGTTCTGACTGAGAATATCCAGAAGCAGCTCTTCTCCGCAGATACAGTCGTGCTGGCCACGGAGCCTTACCCCCGACTACGACTGGTAGATAAGCTCCGAGCGAAAGGCATTGAACTTGAGCTTGTTGGCTCTGTAGAGCAAAAGATGAGTCTTCTTGAAACTGTTCATCGGGCCTTTCAGTTTGCTTCAGGACTTGAGCTGTGAGTTCCGTGCCTGAGACACCAATCTTATAGGTGGTTCACTCGGAGAGAAGTCATCGCGCCATCCCTTGGAGGGAACTCGTACTGTGTCAATATCTGATGATTATCCCAGCGTTATTAGCTACCCCACATTTAGTGAACTTAGCGACATACTCTCAATCAGATTCGAGGTCCTGATGAGCGCGATGGAGTATGGTGCACCAACGTTCGCAGTTAGATGGCCGAATGGAGTTGTGCCAAGACCTGACGAACAGGACCGCATCTTTCAGGAGATTAGCGAGCTAACAAAGAAGCTCCGAGTTTGGCCCCTTGTACGCTGGAGGGATCACTCGGCGGGAGAGTACTACATCCGCTTCGTACCAGCCCAGAAGGCAAAAAAGTCTAACGTGAAGATTAACTACGCTCTGTTCATAGCTACCCTTGCAAGCATTGCCATTGCAGGATTCATGCAGGCGACATCTCCAGTATTCCTTACCCTCTTCTATCCTAATGGCTGGACGTTTCTCGACATAGCGCTTGTAACCATTGGATTCATGGCGGCCCTGATGGGGATTATCTTCACTCATGAGATGGGGCATTTTCTGACCGCTAAGAGCAAGGGCATCGATGCGACACTTCCTTACTTTATTCCGGGCCTTCCCCAACTGGGTGGTACTTTTGGCGCATTTATCCAGCAGAAAAGCCCTCCAATGAATCGTAAGGACCTGTTTGATCTAGGACTTTCAGGACCTTATGCGGGCTTCGTAGTGACGCTAGTTGTGCTCGTCATAGGCTTCTTCTTATCCGTCCCTGTAACGGCTGAACAAGTGGGTGCTCTTGATGAGGCATTCCCCGGAATGTCAGGTGAACTTGCAGTTCCTCTTCTATTCACGTTCTTTGAAATGCTGTATTCTGATTTCATACCCGCTGGCGGAACGATATACATGCACCCTATTGCATTTGCCGCTTGGGTTGGGATGCTGGTTACCGCTCTCAATCTCTTCCCTGTTAGTCAGCTTGATGGTGGTCATGCCTTGCGGTCAATTGTAGGTGAGAAGTATCACAAGTACATAGGCTGGGGTGCAATGGCTGTGATGTTCGTGATGGGATACTACATGATGGCCATTCTCATCCTTCTCATGTCGAAGGGCGGCTCACATCCAGGCCCTCTCAATGACACAGTACCGGTTTCAAAAACGAGAATCGCTGTCTTTTTGCTGGCGATGTTGATTCTGGTAGTTTGTATTCCACCATTGTACGCCATGTTTTAATGGCGTAGGCTCAGATTGACGCCTTGGAATTGCGTACTGTCAGCTGGTATTCAATTTAATCCGTGCCAGTTTTCGCTTTCTGGGATGGCTGTTAGGGTTCGGTTTGTGAAGAAGTTATCATCCGCAAACGAGGCTTCTTGGCCAGATGTATCTCGGAGGTACTGCAGTGGTTCACAGGTGGAACCATGACAATGCTTTTATGCGCGTCGACGTTTCGACCGCGCCAAGACACGCGACGGCCTCAGAGAAGACTATCGTTAGCTTGCGAGAGTGACACCATGAAAAGAGTATTTGCCCTCGTCTTTGTGCTACTGATCTTTGTCAGTACGGGGACTCCACTGCTTCACAGAGGCACAGCGATAATTGAAACCGTTCCAATAGAGACCTCGCACCTCATTGCTGACACGAATCTGATTGTCGTCAATGAGATAATCAATTCCGGACAGTCGTTCAACGACGATGATTTCTGGTTCAGTGTCAAAAATTACACTTACGAGATTGCAAACGCCACTGTTACTCTCTATAACTCCACTCATGCGTACTATGATTCGAAAGCCACTGAGGGTGGCTCTGGTTCCGCTATCTTCTACAATCTCCCCCAAGGTACTTACATCTGGAATGTGACCTTGGAGTATGCGATTGGCGACTTTGATGCAAATCTATTCGAGAATGGCACGATGGTGTCTGATGGCCCTGATGCATACCCGACTTATGAGATTGGGAACTTGGACTGGGATAATGATGATGACGACTTCAACGCTACCGTTATAGACATCGACGGCAACCCTGGAGAAGGACTCAATTTTTCCATACATCATCGGGACAACAATTCCATCTGGAGCCAGATAGTGATAGGTTCCGACGGTCTGGCTGAGTTTCTCGACATTCCAATCGGCAACTTCACATGGAAAATCACTGTGGTTTCGGGAGCTTATGCCAATTATACGATTGATGCAAGGAACTTCACAACCGATGGCACGACAATCGAGGTTCATCAAACAATTGGACCTTTTGCAGGTGATCCTAACTTCTATGACCTAGAGGTGTTTACTTACTTTGAAACCAGTGTAGCTGCGTTCCAAGGGGCACTGGTGAATATTACATACATAAACGGTACCGTAATTGCCACCCAGACTACTCCAGCCAATGGGACAGTACGATTCCTCGATCTGCCTATTACATTCATCAACTGGACGGTAACTCAAAACGGTGAAACGATAGGACCTGGTGGATACCATAAGAATCTCACGACCGCTAGCACAGATATTCGCGTTCCTGTGATTACCACTCCCGGGAATCAGACGTTCCTATTCGAAGCAGAGAACATCACTGTCACGTGGATCGTAGAGGATGAATATCCTGATGAAATACAAATGAAAGTTGATGGTGTTGTTGTGGAGTATTTTGACTGGGTCAACACCACTGAATACACGTACAACTTCACTGGCTATGATATTGGCGTTTATGACCTCATGCTTGTTGTGATGGACCAGAATGACAATATCGCAGAAGACGAGATTACTCTAACAATTCATGAAGTAGATGTGCCGGTAATAATAGGTCCGGAGTCTGCAGAATACTACTTCACGGAAACCGGCAACACGATTCAATGGAATATTACTGACGAATATCTAAACATGTACACCGTGTACCGCGGCAATGAGGAGCTCGAAAGCGGGGACATTAATCCTGATGAGCCATTTGTGGTAGTCAGCATCGATGGGTTGTCCGTGGGTACATATGAGTACATGCTCTCTGCCAATGATACCAGTGGAAACACTGCAACTCACAACGTGACCGTTAATGTCAATGGTGATGACATAGCACCAATGATTGTCTATGCCCCTGATGATATAGTCTACGCAAGGGGTGATGATGGGCTCGTTCGCAACTGGACTGTCACTGATGACTTTAAGAGTCGGTACACAATTGTCGTTGATGGATTCGTAAGCGTCGACAAGGATTGGACCAGCGAAACAATCGACTTCGACTTCGCGGGGCTCAATGAAGGAGTCCACTGGATCGAGTTGACTGTTTACGATCTTGGAGGAAACTCAGCGAGTTCTGCAGTCATGGTGACGGTCACGCCTGCAACTACGGTCGTGTATTTGGCCATGGCTGGACTGGCTGTTGGAGCTATCATAGTATTCGTGTTCGTCATCTGGTATCTTCGGTATCGATAGACATAGTTGATGGCTCAAGGATAAAGGCATCTGTGGCTGTCCTGTTGAGTGAGATTGCCGAAGCTGAATCATCAACGGAGTTCTGCTAGACCTTCTCCTGATGATAAGTAGAAACCTCTCAAGAAGAAGGACGACGGAGAAACACAAAGCATTTGAATCAATTCTCATATTGATATAGATGGGAGCGGGAATATGTCAAGAGAAGGACAATATGGAGATCCGACACCAAGGTGTTCCTACTGTGGGAAGCCAAAGGTAAGTTGGTTATGGTCTGTTCGTTCACCATTAGTAACACGGCATTACTGTTCGTACACATGTGCGGCAAAGGGACAGTATGAATGGAATCTAGCTTGTGCTGGTTGCACAATACCGTGCACTTTCATATTTCTTCTAATAGCGTTGACAGCAGCCATGCCCTTTGACTGGTCTATTCTATGGCTCTTAGGACCCTTGGTTATTATTTCGCTTGGTCTGATACATTCTTTGGTTGTTGGTAGAGGACGCGACTAATTGCATCCAGAAGAATAGCAAGGGATGCAAGACATCAAGTTGACTTACATCCCCTAGTTCTCATTGTTGATTCCTACTTCCTTCGATGTCTTGGGTTGAAGCGCCATAACTAAGGCTTCTGATTACGGCCTCGGGCTCTTTATTATCCGATAGGCGAACAGATGCCCTACGCATCATCAAATCATGTCTAGGAGTGACAAGCAGACGCTTTGCCGCGACTCTAGTGATGTCCTTCGGTGTCGTCTTCTTGAGAGGAAGCCCACATCTATCCACTAGAATGGTAACGTTCTTAATATGCGCAACCACGGAACTCTCTCAGCCCTCTCCGCGAGAAACTACGCCGCAGAAGTCCCTGAACTCTTGGAGTACTTCCTCGCGGTCTATCGTCCTTGTGGAGAAGGAGTGTCAATTCGCAGGGATTGCATATCTGCACATAGGTGATGAGAATGGGATTCATAGCCATAGGTTGTGTATAGAAATACACCGAAAATGCTGTTCTTCTGATTCAGAGATCTGCTTTCATCAAATGCTGCTCTGGTGCAAGGCTTCCATCAGAGTAGTTTCGTGGTGTTCTGGTATCTCAATAGTGTTAAATGGACAAAGAAAAAGCTTGTTGTCATATAACTAGTAGCTTTCATCAGGCTAGTTGTAGTTGATGATAGTGAATGGAGAGGAAAGTGTTGGAAGAAGAGCTCTTGTTTCGACTTCTTTTCATTGGAATGTACGGAATATTCGCGACCATCAGAGTCTATTTTCGAAGCCAGACACTAGGAAGAGAGAGTGAGGAAGAAAGATCTCTGATGGATGCACCAACCATCTTTCTCTCAATTGTGATTGTGGGGTATTTTGCTACAATCTTCATCTATTTGCTACTACCAGACTGGATATTTTGGGCTCATTTCGATTATTCTATTTTGATTCGCTGGAGTGGGGTGGTACTTGGTTCGTTAAGCATTGGTTTACTGGTTTGGACCCATCGCACACTTGGAAGACAATACGCAGCAAGGCTAGAAATTCAACAGGATCATAAGCTAATAGAGAGTGGACCTTATGCCAGAGTCAGACATCCGATGTATGTAATTTTCATTTTGTTTTCACTAGCAGTGGCTCTAATCTCAGCAAATTGGCTCATCCTCATCCTCGCAATTCTGATTGCAATACCATTCCATTGGATTTCACAAAATGAAGACCAGATGCTTATTGGCCAGTTTGGAGATGAATACCTCGACTACATGAAACGAACAGGCAGGTTTCTCCCGCAGATTCGAAGAAAAGATTGAAGAAAGGGAATTGAATCTCGGAATCAAGAAAATCAGCAACTATCTCCCCCCATGGCATCTTGGCAGGCTCTTGGGTGAACATAACTCCTTGTGTCTTCAGCTTTCACAGAGCGCGTAAATGTCATAGGTTTCAAACACAATACCAGTCTGCTTCGTTTTCGCACTCTTCTTGCCCTTCACATACACCGAGGCTTGGCAATACCGAGTAATTTTCGGATTTGAATCCCTACAACAGCATGAAACTGGAAGAGTTTCTGTTTTTTTGGAAATATACCTTTAATCCTATTTAGTCCCAAATAACCCATGAAAGATGACAAGTTGATTGCAGCGCTAAAGGTACAAAGTGTTGCATTGGATGTGATTAGGAGTACTTTCCGTAAGAGAGGGTTCATTGAGATTATGCCGATAATCCTGAGCACTACAACCGATCCTTTGGGACCAGATCCTGGAAGTAAAATAATTGGAATACCAGAAATCGAGTATCAAGGTCAGAAACTTGTTCTGACTCAAAGCATGATTCTGCATAAGCAGATACTTGTATCATCAGGTCTTGAGAAACTCTTCACTATTTCTCCAAATATGAGACTGGAGAGTCCTGAGAGTCGTGCTACTGGATGTCATCTCTTTGAGTTCTCTCAATTTGATTTCGAAATAGCTCACGGAAACATGAAACATGTATTCGACTTGGTGCAAGAAGCAATTACTGCAATTGTAAGTCAAGTAAGGAGAGATTGCAGTGAAGAACTAGCTCTTTGGGATAGGAAAGTAAAGGTACCCAAGAACTTCGAAATCTATACCAAAAGCCAGCTTATTGAAAGATATGGTACCGAATGGGAGAGATTAGCTAGTGAGAAAGCAACTGATCCGTTCTGGGTGCTGAATCACAAACGAGAGTTTTACGACGCCGAAGATTCTGATAGACCTGGCTACTACCGGAACTATGATCTGGTATACCCAGAAGGATTTGGTGAAGCTCTTAGTGGTGGAGAGAGAGAATGGGATTTTGATAGAATCCTTATGAGAATTGAGAGAGATGGTCTCCGCGCAGAGGACTATAAGCCATATCTAGAGTATGCTCAAAGAGGATTTGTGGCAAGTGCAGGAGGCGGACTGGGTGTTGAAAGACTCACTCGTTTCTTGGTTGGAGCTTCTCACATAAGAGACATACAAGCATTCCAGAGAGTTCCGGGAGAGCTTGTGATCATCTAATGAAGCACTGTTGATTCCCCTCTCACCAAATCAATTGGATTAGATAGACTCGCGAGATTCGAGCAATAGATAGTCCACAGAGGATGGAGCCTTCGATACGTTCAACCTTGACAATCCTAGGTACTGCGCGAGCAATACTTTCAATTCGCACGCCGCGGACATTAGTAGCAATGAGCTGATTGCTTTAATAGCGCAGAGAGTCAATCATTTCCTATGGAAGTCACGAGAATCAAACCTATCGAGGCCTGGCAGCGCAGGTACAACAGAAACGTTCGGAGGCCTTTCTTGAGGGGGAGAAGAATCAGAACTGGGCAGTCAGTTGCCTTAGAGGGATCGACTTGGAGACCTTTAACAGCCTTGCTCGAGAACTATCAACTCATGTGAGGTTTCCTCGATATCAAGAGATTCCTGAGATCCGACAAAGGCTTGGCGACAATTCAAGTCAATGCTGAGGTTGTGTTGAGCTCTGATGCAGCGTTGTCGTCGGAGCCGTAGGTCTGGCGGGATGCCACAGACATGTTCCCTGGGATTGATAGGATATTGCACGTTGGCGGTTCGCATAGGCCGTCACCCTTTTATCCGCGTTCGGGATTTTCCCAGCAGACCAACCCGTGGCGAGTAGTCGCTTCCTTTGTGGTGATAAAATGGGATTCATCCACATACGAAATGTGCTTGAAGGTAAGACTGAAGGCAAGAAGGTCATGCTTCGAGGTTGGGTTCACAGAATCCGCAAACAGAAGAAGATGGTCTTTGTGCTCCTGCGCGATCCTTCAGGCGTCGTTCAAACAGTTGTTAAGAAGAGCGTTGTCAATGAAGAGGAGTACGTCAGCGCAGAGAAGATGCTTGTCGAGTCTCTTGTAGCTCTCAGTGGCACTGTTAATGCTGACTCCAGGGCTGAAGGTGGGTATGAGGTGCAGGTGGATGAGATTGAGGTGCTACATTTCGCAGAGGAATTTCCAATCACTGAGCACCAGAGCACGGAATTTCTGAATGATAATAGACATCTTTGGATGAGATCTCGGAAGTTGACCAACGTGCTTAAGGTCAGGGATGAGGTCTTCCGTTCTGCTAGAGAGTATCTCAGGAAGAAAGACTTCTACGAAACCACGTCACCGATGTTTGTGTCCACCCTTGGCGAGGAAGGTGCAGATCTCTTTGAAGTAGATTACTTCGGACGCAAGATTTTCCTCACACAGACGTCACAGATGCACCTTGAGCCGCAGCTTTTCGCGATGGAGCGCGTGTTCACTCTTGCTCCCTCTTTCAGGGCTGAAAAATCTCGGACGCGGAAACACCTGACAGAGTACTGGCATCTTGAGGCTGAAGAGGCATGGTGCGACCATGAGTGCAACTTGAAGCGGCAAGAAGAGCTCATCTCCTACATGTGTCATGCTGTGGCAGACAACAGAAGAGAGGACCTCGATGAATTAGGTGTCGACCCTGACCGTCTTTACGGAGTTAAGCCGCCTTTCGATAGGATGACTTATACCAACGCAATCGAGGTTTGCCAGACTGCAGGACTGAAGATTAAATGGGGCGAAGATATCAGGACAGAGGCTGAGAATATCCTGACTGACGAAAGAGACAAGTTCCTCTTCGTCGAGTGTTATCCGAAGGAAATCAAGAGCTTCTACATGAAGAACAATGAGGCAGACCCGCGGACCTACAAGAACAATGACCTGCTCATGCCTCAAGGCTTTGGAGAGGTGATAGGTGGTTCTCAACGCGAGGACGATGGCAACATATTGCTTCAGAACCTTGAGCGAATCGGGGATGATCCTGCCAAGTACAAATGGTACATAGACATTCGCAGATTTGGCAGTGTAGAACACTCCGGATTTGGAGTTGGCATGGACCGGCTGATTACGTGGATGTTGGACTTGGAACATATTAGAGATTGTGTCCCCTTTCCAAGGACTGTAAGTCGTGTTTACCCATAGTGCTCAAATAACTTCGCGGAGCACTGGTTATTGTGCGGCTACTCACTCTCTTGGTATTCTCTTTCGTTCTTGGCTTCTATCAATTGCTGCTGGTGCACACGAATCATTCGGATTGAGTACAGAAGTCCTGCGCCACCTGCTGCAACGCCGATGAGCCAGAGATCGCTTGCCCACGGATGTGACAGGAGACTCGTAAGTATGTATACATTCAGCGAGAAGAAGAAGATGGCAAAAGTGACCAGAAGTGCTGAGAACGACCATGGCATCTTCACTTGACTCATGAGGCTCACAGCATATTCTCTTGAAGAGCGTAATATAGACCTTGTCCAAGGCTGCGCAGATTGAGGTCTGAAGATATAGGTCTACTAGATCTCAGAGATATCGTTGGGCAATTCATCAGTATTCAAAGGACTTACCAAGAGACCCTCAGATGTTACTTTCAAGACTACACGCCGACCGATATTCGCCAACCTACGAACGGTTTCCGGAATCACCATACGCCCTTTCGCATCAATCTCGGTTATATCACCGTACAGAGTATGACGCTGACCCTCGATAAGACCATCTCTGATGTGTAGAATCCTGTCGGCATAGGATGACACTCTTGGGTTATGGGTCACGTTTACGATGGTCGTGTCGAACTCACGGTTGCTAATCCTTAGTGCGTTCATGACCATCTCGGTGGTTTCGGTGTCAAGCTCGCCGGTTACCTCGTCAGCTAGGAGAAGCTCAGGCGCGTTGGCTAGAGCCACACATATCGCGACTCTTTGATTTTCACCACCGGACATTTGATGGGGCTTGTGATTCATCCTATGCTGCATCTCGAAGGTTGTGAGAAGCATCCTAGCTCTCTCGTCTGAGGCTCCCTTTGGTGCTCCTGCCAATCTCATGGGGAGCTTGACATTCTTCAACGCGTTCAAGCCTGGCACCAAGTTCCCGGTTTGCCAGACGAACCCGACCTTCTGTCTGCGATACATCATAGATCGCTTGTCGTCGAGAAGCGTGAGGCTATGTCCATCGAAAAGTATCTGTCCTGCGGTAGGTTTGTCAAGGGCACCTATCATCTTCAGGAGCGTGGACTTGCCGGACCCGCTTGGTCCTACAATAGACAGGAATTCCCCTTTCTTGACTTCAAAGTCCATACCGCGAAGAGCAATGACTTCTTTTATTCCTCGTTTGTAAACCTTCATCAGGTCTCGCACGACGACTTTATTCTCCATCGCTATTTGTTCTAGGTCTTCTGTCATAATTTTCACTCCGCATATTGGATTTCTGATGCGATGTTAAGCTTGAGATTCCTACGTGTAACTACGTAGGTCGCTGCCAGTGCAAAAAGGAAACTGGCACTCAGGATTGCTGTTAGCAGCAACCAGGGAACTCCTAAAATTACTGGTAACCGAGCCCAACTGAGTGTCGAAGCCATACCGATATAGGCCAAGGGCATGTTAATCACAAGTGCAGTAAGGGCTAAGCCAATCACCGCGCCGACTCCTGCACCGATAAGAACTCCTAATGTTGTATCTGCAAGAACAGCTAATGCAATATCGCTTGATTGCTCGCCCAATGCTCTCAGGATTGAAAGCTGTTTCCTCATCCTTCTTACGCGCACAGCTGCAACTATCGTCATCCCTGCTGTGAGGTATATGAGAGTGAAGAGCACGTTTAGTGTGTAGACACCGTATAACGACTGTGCTGCCTTGGAATCTAGTGCTTCATCTATATCATCCAGCGGTGTTTTCACACTACCGAAGCTATTGGGTGATAGCGCGTGCAGGTCCGAAACTGCTTTTGTGTAGTTGTAACCGTCTTGAAGTTTAATGAAGAACTTCGTTACATGAGTTGTGTTGAGGCAACTGTGAGCGTAATCCAAATCGATTACTATGAAATTATTAGCCATGGGCTCCCCTGGGAGATAGGTTGTAGCTCCTTGGTCGCTAGAGGCCATTACGTCAACGATTGTGCAATCAGTCACATTATTCCACGCTGGACCCCTGATACTGAGAGTTATCTGATCCGAGTAGACTGGTATGGGCATCCCAAGAAAGCTGGTTACATAGTGACTGATGGGCTTGAAGGATGTAACAACATCAGTGTTATCCGCAGACAGCAATGGGATTGATACTTGAGGTGTGTTGTATAACGTGAAGTACGGCAACATGAATGCAGACTGTACCCATTCTTCTGGCTGCACTGCAATTACGTTGATGGATTGGTTAGCATATTCTCTGCCACTCCAAGGAGTCGAATAGTAGTATGCGGCGTATGCATTGAACTCAAGAGCAGCGCTTGAGTGTTCCACCCCTTCAATACTGGAGATGTTCTCCAACATATCCAGAGTCACATTCTCAAGACCTGTCTTGACGTCGATGACAACGTCTGCCCCGTCCTGAAACATGTAAAGATCCGTCATGTGATTGTAGCCGGTAGTGGCGGAAATTGAAGCAAAGATGCCTGCTGCGAACACCATCGCAATGAACATGGTTCCCATCGCCTCGCTCTTTTTGAAGAGTCTGACAGTTCTTGACATTAGACGGACTCCCACGGTCAGTCGCGATTTCTCCATCTTTCCTAGGAGTCCTGCCTTGATTCTAGCTGTTGGACGTGACATCAAACGTGCCAGAGCTATCGTGAAGATTCCAAGAAGTGGTGCTGCAATCAGCATGTATGCCATGTATGATGCTATGTAGAATCCTCCAAAGGACATCATGAGGAGGAGTGGCATCAGAACATAACCTGACATTGCTAATGCAAGTAGTTCAATTACGGGGTTGCCCAACTCTTCAGCTTCAGCAAGGACCTCCCGCTCAATAACGCTGTGCGCTTCAGTAGGAGTCATTAGAAGAGCTCTGACGGCGGCAGGCAATGCGACTATCAGCCCGACAACGAATGAGAACATGAAGACAAGAACCACAGCTGTAGGCTGTAGTAGAATGGTCAAATCCGCAAGCTGGGTCAAGTCAAAGACCATGAGTGTTCGTACAGTGCTGGAAAGAAGTGCAGCAAGGGCTCCAGTGAGGACCGCTCCAAAGCTGCCAATAATGCCTGTGATAATTGCGCTACTAAGAACCCATGTGAACGCTTGCCACCCTGATGCTCCTCTTGTCTTAAGCATCCCTATGTCTTTTCGCCGTTCATCAGCCAAAAGGTTGGAGTTATACTGGATGAGCATTATGCCCATCACAATACTTGGGATGGAAAACGCAAGAGCGATAACCCTCATTGAAGTGCTCCACATGGTATACTCATAGACCCCATTGAGTAATCCAAATCGTCCGATTCTCACAAAGGGAAGCGCCCTGTTCTCAATTGTTTTTCTTAGGTTATCCAGATTTTCAAGGGCTTGTGCGGGGTCGGAACCAATCACAGCGGTGTGGTCCAGTTCAACCCAGATTTTCTCTTCAATAGCGTCCCATCCGGAATATCCAAGATATCCAAAGCCATCATTAATCCCCTGGCGAGTTGTGATTAGACGCAGAGTTGTGTCCTCTGGTTGGTTCCAGATGATCTGTTCGAAGAATATATGTGACACGAACGTACTGGCTATTCGTAGACTGTGGTTGGTCCAAATCTCAGTGCCATTCTCATCCCAAGTCCACATTGATATCGTGTAGTTATCACCGATTTCAAGCCCCATGTGGTTTAATGTTGCATGTTCTACATAACATGTATCATTTGTTAGCCCAGGAGCTCCATCATCCAGCTCAATGGCTTGATTGAAAGTTGCGAAGAATGACTGGTTGACACCGAGGTATGTGTTCCTCCTGTATCTCTCGTCTTCATATGACCTCCAATCGTAGGAATCCACCACAGCAATGGTTTCTTGCCCAAGCACAGCTTCCTGTTCTGATACCATTTGTTCAATCTCTTCCATACTGGTTTCATTCTGTGCATAGAATGGTGTCGTGAATAGGATCTCCATGTCTACGTCAACATCGCCTGTTATGTCTTCGAAAACATGTGGTCCTGCGGCGTCCATAAAGAACAGAATGCCACCTAGAACACCTGCTGAAAGGGAAAATACCAGCAGCGTTGTGAGTAGTTGAGGACCTCTGGCTGCCAAGCGTGACAGTAGGAACATCAGACATCGCCCCCGTAGGGCCCAGACTCTGCCCATGATGCGTTCAGCGCTTCTGAAAGGTTCACTCTCGAACTGAGAAATGCAATTGTAAGCACGAATACGAGTATGGATACCAAGAAGAAGACAACAATCGTTACAAGCGTAAGCCACGGGATTACTGCAAAGATAGGAATGGGGAACACGTAATTGGTGACTTGATACGTCAGTAGACTATTCACTATCATGAGCGGTCCATATCCCATTAATATTCCCGTACTAACAATGGCCAGAACAAGCATTTCAGCACCTTGAGCCTTAACCACCTGGCCTGAGCTAGCCCCCATCGCCCGCAGTAACGCAATCTCTCTTTTTCTGCCTTTGATACCTTCTACTGCGTAGACCGTGAATGCACCGAATATGATTCCTACCATAACAATAGTGAGCATCGTATCCACTGCACGGTCCATCTGGTAGGTAGTCATTCCCAGATACTCACTGACTTCATTTGACACAGAAGCCCAATCATCACCAACTACCAAATCGCCCCCGGAGCGGAGGGTGTCTTCTGCTATGATTGTATCATTCGCGCCGGCAATCGCCCTAACGCAGTAAACATTTCGGGCGTCTTGCTCAAGATCAATTAGGGAATCTATATACTCACGGTTTATCCACAATGTTTCTGCGCCTACAGTTCGAAGCCCCCAAAAGCTATGGCTGGTCGCTTGCAACAAGTTGTTGGAGAGTCCTTCTGCAATACCTATTATCGTGAATACCATGGTTTCTGAAACGCCTGAAACTGAGGTGGCCGCTCGAAGAGTGTCACCAACCGACACCTCATATTCGACTGCGATGTCATTTGAAATGATTGCTCCAGCAAGTGTGAGCTGAAGCTCCTTGAGCATATCACTCATGTCGGACTCGTTCAACGGTCGTCCGAACTGGTCGTACCCAACTTCCAGATACTCTAGAGGTTCCATTGCTACCGCATCGACTTTGCCGCCAGTGGCTGAAAGATATAGTCTAGCCACTGAAACTAATGTTCCAGTTTGAGTCAGTTCGTGATTCGTAACGTTCTCAATGAAATCGTTCCAGTCAGGGAGCTTGAATTCGTTAAGGCGGAATGTGACATCTGCCCCAAAGGCGAACCTTGCGTGATTCATCTTGGTTAGCGGTATTGATGCTCCAATAACTGCGTTATTCCATGCTAGGCTCATTGCTAATACCAGCACGAGAGCGGCCGGTCCAGCTGAGGATGCTTCCTTTCCAATTCTTCTGATACCTACGATAGCGGGAATCTCGCCAACAACTCTTTGCAAACCCCGCGAGATGAGATCTGCTCCTCGTCTCATGCCTTTGATTGCAAGGCTAGCAACGGAGAGGAAGAGAGCTAATGGTGCAACAGATAGTACTAAAGATAGGATTGGGTCGTTCTGTACTGCGGTTCCGCCCATGTAGAGCGCCCCCAGAAGAAGTGACGTAAGGATAGCAACCAGAGCATCCCACTTGATTATCGTAAGCCCTTTCGCGAACTTAGCGAGCTTGCTTGCTTCATCCTCTTGAGATTTCCTTGTGGAATAGAACGAGCGGTAGGCGATGAATGTAGTAATTGGTAAGCATATTCCGAAGACAAGAGCTAACCCAATCGATTCGATTGTGATGAGGAACGGTTCGGTCCAAAAGCGAGAGAAATCAAACTGAAAGAACCCCGTAGCTATCATAGCGACCCTGCTGACCGCAGCACCTATTCCTAAGCCCACTAACGAGCTGAGGATTGAGAGTCCCACTGTTTCCCTAAACTCAATGCTTTCGATCTTCGCCTTGGCTGCTCCCCTTGAGATTAGCATGTTTGACTCGAATCGTCTCTCGTTGATGTTATGCCTGATTGCCAAGAATATCACCATGCAGGCTAAAACCACGACTCCCGTAGCTCTCAGAACCTGCGTCAATCTCATTATTAGCTGCCATAACATGAAGCCCATTATGGCATTTGAGAGACGCCCACTGACCCAGTATCGTGACCACGTGTTAGGGCTTGGATACGTGGGGTCAAGGGCTCTAATCCTCTCTTCGATACTCACCACGTACGTCATGGATCCTTTTGCATCAAATGGGGTTATACTTGTCCTGTCAATCTCAATGTGAACTTCGATTTCATCCCATTCCTCCAATACAAGGTCAGGGTGTACGACTCCTATGCCAGAAATACTATCATATTGGTTGTAGTAGGGTTCATTCGGGTCATAGTCAAATCCCACATATACGCCAACAACTGTGAGGGGCAGCCCAATCGGTTCAAACTCACTCCAATCTATGGTCACGTTCACAATGGAACCGATTTCGACCTCAAGAATCTCATAGGTAGTCCGCGCAAGAGCAATCTCTGATGCAATATTGGGGAAGCGTCCAGCCTCAAGATTGAATACTCCAGGAAATGTGTTCAGATAGTCACTTGCAGGTGAAGGTAGCGTACCCCACCATTCACGCAGCTCATAACCATCATCGACAAAGAGTTGGCCATGTCGATAGGTGAGAGCGGCTACCTTCTCAACTCCTGGTATGTCGCGTATGTTTTCAACTTCGTTCTCAATCCCGTCGCCATGCACCGCAATGGCTATTGGTCCGACATCAGTGAGGTTAGTCCATTCGTTAACAGATTGGGAGTCGACATACACTGAAATGCCCATGACCATGGCTGACGCCAGCAGGAAGCACAGCAGAGTGACGGCTTTGCGCGGCAGACTGTGGAATGCCTGATATCCGACGGGAACAGCAGCCATCTTCATTCCTCCTACACGACGCCCTCTATCTGTCCGTCTCGCATCTTGTAGACCTTATCCATCTGCTTGCCAACATCTGGGTCGTGGGTGACCACAATCAGCGTGCCGCCTTCGCCCTTCGTCAGGTCTATCAGAATCTTCATGATGTCTTCGCCTGTTTGTTGGTCCAAATCTCCAGTTGGTTCATCCGCGAGCACAACGACGGAGCTTGCAGCCCCCTCAGGCTTGGCAAGGGCACGGGCAATTGCCACGCGTTGTTGTTCTCCTCCTGAGAGCTCGTCCGGTCTGTGTTCAGCTCTCTCTGTGAGACCTACGAGTCCGATAAGATGGTCTACTCGTTCCTTTCTGGCAGTTTCCTCTACTCCTGCGATGAGCATTGGCAGCTCAACATTCTCATACGCTGAGAGTACAGGCAACAGGTTAAAGAATTGGAAAACAAACGAGATTTTTTGGCGACGAACGGTAGTAAGTTCACGCTCGTTCATGCTAGTGATGTTGACGCCATCGATAGTAACAGTTCCCGCGGTAGGCCTGTCGAGAGCGCCGATAAGATTCAACAGTGTTGTCTTGCCTGATCCTGATGGCCCCATGATCCCGATGGCTTCACCCTGCTTGACCTGCAGGCTTACACCCTGAAGAGCCGGAACAGTAAGCTCACCCATCGTATAAATCCGTGATACAGAATCGAGGTCTACTATGGCGTGCTCTTTCATGTGTTCCCTCTCCGTTACACGTGCTGTTTCCGGAATCGGATGCCTATAATGATTTCCTTTTCCGTATTATAGTTTCCAAAATTGAACAACCGTACTGAAAAGCTGATTCTCTATTCTTCATCAAAGAGGTTCATATCGATTGTTCTATGTCTGTGTAGGACGTTCTAAGCCCCTACAACCAAGCAGAGCCCCCTACACACTTCCAGAGAGGTTCCGCTGCATCTGCACAACGATAGCCCCATCATGATACACACGCCCAGCCCCGTTAGTCAGGAGTGGGTGGCAGGGGCCAACAGGGGTTCGCGATCGATCTTGAATAGAGCGGAGTCCAACAGGATGACGAGATTTGGGATGATTGATGTCTTGAAATTCGCAGAGTGAGGTCTTTAAGTCAGCTATTGGTTCGAAAATCAGTGGAAGCAACGATTTATCTCGATGCTCACCGATTGCTTGGTGTTGAACCTGATTCTCCATCGAGGTGTGGTGAGTATGGTGTGTCGTGCATCTTTTCATTTCACTGTTCTCATTCTGGTTCTGGGGTTCGTAATTTCTGCTATGGTCCTGTACTTGCCTCATGGAAATTCAGTGGCATTAGCTAGCGGGAGTCATCCCATTGAACAGCAACAACAGCTACCAACTGCAGATTCATTGGTGTCCACAAGGCTGTATCATGGATCAGGCGAAGATGAGGGAGTAGACATTACTGTTGATGATGATGGTTTTATCTATGTGGTCGGGAATACTGAATCCTCTAACTTTCCAGTAGTCAATGCTTATGATGATAGTTTCAATGGAGAATCCGATTGTTTCCTGATGAAGATCAGTGATGACCTCGAGTCAGTTCTCTATGCTACATTCATCGGTGGGTCTGGATATGATTACGCAGAATCGCTGACTGTTGACTCCTTAGGGCATGCATATATTATAGGTCAAACAAACTCCCCTGATTTCCCCATGACTGTCAACGCCAGTCTTGACAGCGCGACTGGCACTGATGTATTCGTAATGAAGGTTGATTCCCTCGATGGGTCACCAGTCTTTTCCGTCAGGCTTGGCGGCTCCGATGAGGACTATGGAAATGCAATAGCAATTGACAATGAGGAGGATGTGCATGTGACGGGGACTACCTTCTCTAATGATTTCCCCTTGATGTACCCAACCGACGAAACACTCAACGGGACAATCGATTGTTTCTTGTCCACACTATCTTCGAATGGCACCTTGGTTTTCTCCTCATATCTTGGAGGAAGTGGACAAGACTACTCTTACGACCT
>DAOVDG010000130.1 GCA_030669595.1 Candidatus Thorarchaeota archaeon | reverse complement strand
TTCGACTGAGGAGCTCAACGAGCGATTCAACCACAGCAGTCTTGCCAGCTCCGTCAATTCCTTCCAGAACGAAGAGAAAGCCGGGACGCTCATCATGTCGTTTGTTATTCACAGGTAAGGTTCTCCTCTCTAGAAGAGTCACTGAGCAGCCATCACACAGTCGTATTAGATGCTTCGGTGTGAAATGATGTGATATCCAGTTGAGGGGAATTCTTTTATGGCTGCCCGATTTTCATGGGATAGGTTAACCTATCCTAGGAGTTGATGAATGTACTTGCGGCTAAGCTGATTCCGACGTTTCTAATTGTAGCGCTGATCAGTCAGCCCGCTGCGACATTCGCAGGAGAGTTCTCCCACGAGATTGCTGCGACGGATCTGTCGCTTCATTTGGATTTCGGCAACGGAACTGTCTTGGATTTCCATGATGTTGAGGGCACAAACGTTCTGAATGTGACTGAATCGGTCACCGAGGTTGAAGTGGTCTGGTATGGCGACCTCGTGTTTGTGACATCAATCGCCGGCGTATCCAATAACGAGTCCGCAGGTCTATGGTGGCAGTATTGGGTGAACGATGAGTTGGGCCCCGTTGCCGCAAACAAGTACCAAGTTCAGGATGGTGACGCTATTTCTTGGAGGCGCATTCCTCCTGAAATGGAGTTCACAGACCAACCCACTGACTACACAATCATTGGAGGAGCTGTTGTTCTCGCGGTCATTGGTTTCGGTTTCCTGTTCTTCCTCTCAACTAGGAAGGTAAAGGAGTGAAAAATGAAATGCGAATGAGAAGTCTAATGATCGCGTTCCTTACACTGTGCTTTCTGACTGCCAACGTTGTGGCAAGCTCAGACGACTACTATCAGCCGCTTGTTCCCAGTCCGCAGGGCAATACCATTATCAATTGGAGAATGGTAGAAGTCCCTGAGCTAGCTGTGCAATGGGGCTGGACCGGTGAAGGTGCTTGGCTCGCTGAGAACGAAAGCATCATGGCCTTTAATATAACAACGTTGGACGAGTATATCACCGGAAATCTGACAATTGGAAACTTCACCATCGAAGCTAACAATACAGATGTGGCCAGAGAACTAGTTCTCGGAGTCTGGGGGTTGACTCCGTTCTTCCCGGGACTAGTTGTTGCAATTGGTCAGGATAATCTTGATGATCTCAATGCTACTGCATATGCTTCAGCAGAAAGAGTGCTGGGCAATTACTTGAATGGGACCATGGAGTCGTCGTATGAACCAATTGTTGCCGGAGGAACCTCATACGACTGCATAGTGTTTGACTACGAGCAAGATCCATCTGGTTACGGGGAGCCGCAAAGAACGTATCTTGCCTATGACACAATGACGGGGGTTCTCGTCAAAGCGAACACAAGTGTTACATTCGCGAACGAATACATTCTCGTGCTGGAGCTTCAGTCCATCCTCCCACCGGGATCAGACATTCAGTCCACCCTCCCACCGGGATCAGACATTCTGTTGATTGTGGGAGGTTTGAGTGTAGTCGCAATCGTGGTGATTGTGGTGGTTGTCATCAAGCGCAGATAGAACGTACTACGTGAGGCTGACTAGATGGAAGCCCTTCGTGCAAGGCATTCGATGAAACCGAGTCGAAGAGTTTCCATCACCAGCATTATGACTGCATTGGCATTGATAGGTAACTATTCGCTTGTCAGTATTCCGAATGTTGAGCTGGGTTCGACCATCCTATTTACAACTGCTTTCGTCTTTGGCTTCCCGATGGGAGTCACATGCGTACTACTGATGTCCATCATCTACGCTTCATTCAATCCATGGGGTGGCTTTATACCTCAGATATGGTTCGCTCAGGTTGTAGGGTGGGCGTTCATGGTCGCAGTGGGAGCGTTGGTGGGGCGCAGGTCTTCCGGAGATAGCAGCAGTCCACTCTTCCGACTGGAACTCGCGGCCGTGGGAGCATTCACTACATTGTTCTTTGACCTGGTCACAACCCTTGGCTACTCATGGGCATTTGGGATTCCGTACCTGGCAGCACTGGTGACCGGACTTCCCTTTACGATTATTCACGTAGCGTCCAATGCGTTTTGGTTTGCAGCTGTCACACCAGGGCTTAATTCCATCCTAAATACGCATTTTCAGTTTGCTATCTGGGACGAACAAATAGAACTCATTCAGGAGATTAGCGAAGAATAAAAAGCAGGGCATCAGAGGTATAGATGGACGTTGATTAGGGTGACATGGAAGAGAGCGTTTGTTCATCTTGCCGAACCTGCAGATGGCCGTGTGCCGCCTGTGTTCAAACCCTATCATGCAGCCGTTGCACTCATGATGATTGGCAGAGAGCAGCCACTAGGACGATACGAGCTTTGTGAGAACCTGTCAATTGGTGAGGGCAGTGCCAGGACGCTTTTGAAGCGCTTAGCAGAGTCAGACTACATTGCCGCGGATGGCAAACAGGGACAAAGACTGACCGCCGCAGGAGATGCCCTCTTCAAGGCGTTCTCAAGTGATGTGCCTATCGGACTCTTCTTAGACATAGCACCGTTGATTGTTCACAGTCAAGCATTCGCAAACTTGGTGAAGGGGAAAGCAGCTATAATCACCGACGGGATTAGACAGCGGGATGAAGCAATCATTCAGGGGGGATACGGCAAGGCGGGTGCAACAACCCTGATCCAGAGAAGTGGTCTGCTTGTAATGCCGCCGGACAACTTCAATGTGATCTCAGCTTACGAGAGAGAAACGATTCTCATATTGGATAGCCTCCGACCGGAAGAAAACGACGTGGTCGTTGTTGGATCAGCAGAGGATGCTAACTTGGCCAGAGAGATGTCCATGGCGGCAGTGATGACGCTCTTTAATGAGGAGTAGGAATGCAGTCGGATCTATTTGGTAATATTCCAGAGATTGTCATTGACATCCACGAAACCGGTGGCAAACGCATGAATGCAGTCAAGCATTTGATGTCCATGCTTGACAAGGAGCAGATTACCTACACAATTGAGAAGATACCAATCGGAGATATTCTGGGGACAGATGGGATAGCAATAGAGCGCAAGACCGTAAGTGATCTAGTGAATACACTAAAGGGCAGCAGTTCTGGCGTCCCTCGTCTGACCAAGCAGATGGATGCCTTGCTTGAATACGAGAAACCCTATCTCTTGATAGAGAACATTCTATCGATCAGACGAGACCCCATGAAGAAGTGCGTCTATGTCCCGTTCTCTAGTAAGAAGACGAAGGATAAGGGTTACTTCGTTACGCTAGAGAGGGCTAGCTACATTCATCCGAGCTCTCTTGATGCTTTGATCGAGAGTGTTCAAGAGAGGGGTATCACGATAATCAAGGGCTTCAACGCACTCCACTCCGCAGGACTTCTCTACGGTATTCTTGAAAGCGGGAAAAAGAAACAGAAGGGTAAAGGCCAAAGACTACCAGTGATTCGGACACGCAAGGGCTTAGAGAGCATGGCGGATGAGCAGGAGTTCTTTGTTGCAGGATTCCCAAGTGTCAATGTTGTAAGGGCAAGAAGCCTCTTGCATCGTTTCGGCTCACCCATGGAAATCTTAACTCGTACAGATGAATGGGCAGAAGTGCCAGGCATAGGACCAAAGACAGTGGCCTCAGCCAAGAAGCTACTCTATTCAGATTACGTGAGCACCGCGCCCAAGGAGAAAGAGGAGAAACAGTGAATTATATCCAAATCTGATCTTGTCACAACTCGATAGAGTTAAAAACGATTACTATTCTATGGCCAAAGAATACCTTATGCAAGGTGATTGTTTCATGGGTGACATTCGTGTAGCGATTGCAGGACTTGGTAACTGCGCCTCAGCTCTAGTGCAGGGAGTTCACTATTATAGGAACGCAAAGGCAGATGAAGAGGTACCAGGGCTGATGCATGTTGATTTTGGAGGCTATTTCCCCAAGGACCTAAAGTTCGTGGCAGTATTCGAGGCTAATAGGAAGAAGGTCGGACTCGATGTTGCCGACGCGATTTGGGTTGAGCCAAACTGCTGCTTGAAGTTCGCCCCTGATGTACCCAAGATAGGGGTGAAGGTTCTGCCAGGGCCGGTTTCTGACGGCGTGGCACCTCACATGAAGGAGTCATTTTTCTCCCATGATCTAGAACCTGTTGATGTAGCAGAAGAACTGAGGAAGGCAAAGGCGGACATCCTTGTTTCCTACCTCCCAGTAGGCAGTGAGAAGAGTTCGAGGATATATGCACAAGCTGCTCTCGACGCAGGCGTTGGTTTCATCAACGCAATTCCTGAGTTCATTGTATCAAATCCTGACGACCCCATTGCCAAGGGTTTCAAAGAGAAAGGCATACCTTGCGCGGGAGATGATATCAAAAGCCAGCTAGGAGCAACCATTCTTCACCGCGTGCTTGCTCAACTCTTTGACAAACGAGGCCTGATTCTTCAGAACACGTACCAGTTGAACATCGGCGGCAACACCGACTTTGAGAACATGCAAGTCGAGAATAGATTGAAGTCCAAGCGAGTGAGCAAGACCCAGGCAGTAACGAGCTGTGTTGATTACGAGCTGCCCACTAAGATTGGGCCCAGCGATTATGTTCCATTCCTCAAAGACAACAAGGTGTGCTATATCACCATGCGGTCCAAGGCGTTCGGAGACTTGCCACTTGATCTAAATCTGAAGCTGTCAGTACAAGATTCGCCAAACAGTGCCGGAGTTATCATTGACGTCATCAGAGCGATAAAGCTTGCCATGGACCGAGGCGTCGGCGGAGAGCTGTCTAGTATCAGCAGCTACAGCTTCAAACACCCACGCTATCAGATTGATGACTTCGAAGCCAAGGACCGTGTAGATGAATTCATAGACGGCAAGAGGGAGCGTTAGGGTAAACCCTAGCCACCCCTCAGCATCTTCTTGCTAGGACTAGCGAAATCTAGAGCTTCGTAAAGCCTGCCACAGTTGCTTTGTCCAGTCTCTCAATCACTTCGACAAGCAGTTCAACTGCATTCTCAACATCAGACAAGTCTAGCATACCGTGATGGGAGTGAATATGGCGAGTTGGGATTCCTATGAAAAGAGACGGGGCGCCCATGCCTGTAAGATGGATAGCACCTGCGTCAGTGCCGCCAAACTTCAAGAATGCAGGTTGATATCTAAGACCCTTCTCCTTTGCTATGGTCAGAACGAACTTGCGGAATCGCGGGTTCGGTATCATGGAACCATCTCCTGCAGAAATGGACACACCTTTGCCCATCTTCTGAACCAGACCCTCAACACCGGGAACGTCGCCTGAGATGTCCACATCAAGGGCAAAGCCAATGTCGGGCTGGAGCATCTGAGCGGCGGTGCGAGCGCCTCTCAGACCCACTTCCTCTTGGGTCGTGGATACGCAATATATCGTGTTAGGATGCGAAATTCTACCCTCCGAAAGTCGTCGCAAGACTTCCAGCGCAATGAACACTCCAACCCGATCGTCGAATGCCTTTGCGACCGCAATAGTCACCTCGCGGGTTTCCTCGTCGGCATCCTTGTCATCTTCATCCTTCTTCTCTTTGCGGGTCCGTTTCTCGGCTCTGAAGACGGCATGTGGAACAGCGGGGTCTCCAACCCGAATCCCCAGCTCCTCGACATCCTTGGCGGAGGAACAGCCAACGTCAATGAACATCTTGTCTTTGGTCACAACATTCTTGCG
>DAOVDG010000126.1 GCA_030669595.1 Candidatus Thorarchaeota archaeon | reverse complement strand
GAAAACATGGTATATCATGTGATGTCACTGATCTACCGGCCCACAATTAACGTAATCAGTGCATTCTAGTCTTCACAGATGAGGCGGTTAGAGGAATTGTGGAGTGTTCTGATCTGAGAAGCCCAGCATCCCGGCTGAACGCCGAAGTCCTCTGGACCCATGTTCTGAGGATTGCTAACAGTTGCCAGAAACCCAGGCAATCTTGGACAGATGGTTATATGCCCAAGTCCAGTACACTACTCTAGGACTGACCCAACACAATCTTCAGCTTCAGGGAGTTGAGCCAAGTACCATTCTTGGACGGACAGGACTCCCATGTCCAACGCTATCTGACTTACAATGAACTGTGGAGCCATTCCGTTCAACGAGCTAGGGTCGGCGGCGAATCTTCCTGATTATCGGAATTGCAACTATGCATCCAACGAAAATACCGCCAATTACGATTATCGCAGTAGTATGATTGGAGGTTGCTGAACCGGCGGGTGTGAGAAAGACTCTCAGTGATGGGTCTCCGAACAACGCCATCTTCGAAGGATGTTGGTACATCACGACATCTCCCCAGTCGTCTGCCATCATACTGTGCTCTCCCTTTCCTATGTGGTAGTGATTCAAGTAGGTTTCCAATGCGTCGTTCCACATGTCGCCCAAGATTTGACCGCCGCTGCAATACGATTCGATGAAGTAATGATTGAGATCAGTCATGTAACCTGATTGCAGAACTTCCACTCCACCGATATAGGCAATCGCTCCCTTGTCTGGGAATTCCACAAGGAACTTCTCCGCCAAGCAATCCTGGTCGAAGGGCTGAAGTGTTGCCGGTGGCGGTGCGAGCTTGATATACTGGTAATGCAATCGTCCGTCTGAGAAGATATTCCCATTGTTGCTGCCAGTCCGGTTGATACCATTGATATCCGTGTAATCATGCCACGGTGGAATAATGGAGTACTCGGCTGTACTGCAAGCTGAGGCAAAGACAATGGGATACATCCCCACATTGTCAAGCTCGTCAAATGGATTCTCGGCCGGACCTCGTGTGAACTGAATCGCATCAGTCTTGCCGTCGTGGTTGAAATCCCCGACTCCTGGAATCTGGTTCCCCACGCAGAAGCCATCGTGCCAGATGTCTGTAGCGAAGAAACCATACTCATCACGCAGGAACACCTCTACGTCCCCGTAGAGAAACTTGCGATCGTCCCCTACGTATCGATCTCCCCCAATCCTAGAGTCCTTGTAGAATACCACAATGTCATCTATGCCATTACCATCAAAGTCACCAGCTGCAATTTCAGCTCCACACATGAGGTCTCCCGGAGACAGCAGGTTGGTGCTGGGCTCTTCAAGCTGGAACATCTGCCCACCGGAGAACGCTATGCTGACATTATCGAGTATGACATCAAAGAAGGCTATGTCATCCATGCTATCACCATTGAAGTCCCCTACAACTAACGATTGCCATGTATCAGCTACGCCGCTAAACCAAGAGAATTTTGATGCAAAGGAATTCCCTATCGACAGTCCGATGTATACCTCCCCTTCCATGATGCATGCGACATCATCCATATCGTCACCGTTGAAGTCCCCCACAAAGCGCGGCACAACCTCATCTGAGAAATCGGTTGACCAAATTTCAACCCCGGAGTAACCCGTCCCGTTGGATTTCGCTACGTATACCTCCCCATTACCGAAGTTGAAACGGACCAAATCATCCGCGCCATCACCATCGAAGTCACCGACATAAGGTCTCCCCGGTTGCATTATGAAATGGGGCCCGAGATTCCACCTTTTGACAGGGCGGAAGTCGTACAGATTATAATGGTACGGGTTTTGAGAAGTGTAGACACTTCCATTGCTACCAAAAAAGAACAGGTCAGAGTCGCCATCTCCATCAAAGTCCCCCACATCAGATTCACCGGTCATGCCGGGACAGAACGAATCTAGGGGGCAGAACGTGCGGTCGAAGGCTGTGCTATTGGACATAGCCAGGCACACTTGATAATTATCCCCCGTGATGCCGTAACCGGGAGCTCCCAAAGGGCGCCCATGTCCGATGAAGTTGAGAAGGCCTCTGCCCGCAGCCAGCTCTAGGTTGATTTTGTGACCATCTGGCCTAAGTGAAAAGGGTCTAGGCCTGTTCAGTGGGTTCACATCATAGAGCTTGCGGACTTCCCATCCCCCACTCAGCAGCTTGGATTCAATCTGATCTGCGAAGTCATACTGCCCGAGATCGTCCACTCCGCTAACCACGAGAATCACTCTCTTGAGCCAATCTTGACTCTCAACCTTGTTCCCGGTTTCGTAGGTTATCACCTTATCAACATAGTACTGCGCCTCTGCCACGTCCGATGCAGGAACTCTCCCCACCGCAACATCCGGATACATATCGATTCGGTCACAGTTGATTGGCTCTCTATCATTGTATCGCCAAGCACCTAGCAGCTCGCCATAGTGACCATTGTCGTAGTAGTCCCAATCATCAAACCCCTCGCTGTTGTTGTACAAGTCTGCATAGTAGAGATCAGAAACGCTATAGACGATGTCAGACGAGTTATCATCGTCAGGCGTGTGTACATGCCAACCCATAGTTATGAAACGCACAGGCAGCTTGTTGGCGTCGCCCATTAGGAGCACATATTTCACACAACGAGTTCTATGCCAGTCCTCAATCCCCCGTTTTATTTTCTCTGCCCTGTCACATCCACTATAAGTTCCTGACAAGTCCTGCCAAGTGACAACAGCAGATGGCAGTCCAGTACTGCTTTTCCAGTCCGCAAGCTGATTACAGGGTTCGACGAAGTCTTCGTGAGTGATTATCAGCAGGTCGCAATGCCCCGAATAATCATCTGCCAGTCCTGAAATAGGGATTGCAGGCATCAAGAATAAGAGAACCAGTGAGAATGTCAGAAGACACTTCCACCTGTTTTTCTGCATAGTCTGGAATCACCTTCCCTCGAAGCCTTCGGCAATCCGATGTGTTGCCGTAGATTCAGGGTGTCAGTAGATGCTCCGCAAATTTCTTACTCACCATACATACAGCATTGCCATCCTTTTAGTGATTTCGTTCAACGAGGTCTGTCCTTGTTGATGGAGTCAAGAAAATCTTGATGTTCTGCTTGAGAATGAATTACCCCTGGTATCACAGGGGCGTGAGAAATATGGGCTCGCAATATGACGCGGCCATCGCACTCGAACACCATGAACCTTTTTGTGAGCGCAACTATAGTTTCGAAGATTCGATGGGCAGGGGTGCATAAGAAGTGCATTTCGCATAGCGGGACGGTGCGGCTAAAAGAATTATGGAGTGACTTGTGATTTTGCCAATCACATGCCAGTTGTCCCCCTTGCAGAGCCTGAAGAAATCTACCGCCCCTTGTTTCAGCCACGAATACGAGTGCCCTGAACGTTTTTGTGAGCCCAGTTGAACTTCCGGAGTCTGGCTGAGGCGCCGTAGCCGCAGGCTGCGCACTTCTTGTGCCTAACGTGATAGGATCGTCTGCCGCATCTTCTGCAGCGAATGTGGTGGGGGTTATTCTTCTTGCCTTTGGCTGGAGTGCCCTTTCCCATAGCAGTCTACTCCTTCTTACCTGACTTGGGCGTCGGACTAACGATTACGACGTTGTCGCCTCTCACAATCACATTCTCGATAGCCACAACAGATTCTGTATTGGTTTCTGGGTCAAAGGTTATCTCTTCGGCGTTCTCAAGTATGAGGTTCAGATGCTGGTCATAGCCAAGCAATTTTCCCTTGACCTTCTTACGCCCTTTCATCTCAACGAGCACTTGAGTGCCAATCGAATCTCTGAGCAGTTCCATAGGTCTACCTGCGTTCACCACTCTTCACCAACACAGAACAATAGTCGACGCCTCCGGGCCCTCGACGCTTTCGTCTTGTCGCTGGGTTTGGCTTAAAAACGTGACGATGAAACCAGCCAACCCAATCACGTCTCCAGCCACTCTCTCGCGGTCGCGCCATAGGTTTCAAAAGGACGTAGTCATTTGGGATGATTAATGCCAAAGATAGAACGTATCAGAAAGCGCCATCCAATGAAGAAACGCGACCAGAGGAGGGAGCTGGAGCGGATAGAGAGTATTCTGAGTTCGAGCATAACAGGGCTGGATGAAAAGACGAAGCTCGAAGAAGGCGTGTTGGATGACGGGTCACGGGTCATCTTAGTAGAAGGTGAGATTGTTTTCTTTGAAACCGATGGACTTCTCTTCCCAACTCTCCGGGCACTACTCAGCGAAGTTGTGAGGATTCCGACGGTGACAGTCGACATGGGGGCAGTCAAGTTTGTCGTCAATGGTGCAGACATCATGCGGCCCGGAATCACTCACATGGAGGATGGGATAAAGGCGGGATCAATCGTCGCCATAGTCGATGAGCGGCATGGAAAACCTCTTGCAGTTGGGGTCTCCAAGATGTCAAGTGAAGAACTCCGTAGCGCAGTTTCGGGAAAGGTAATTCAATCAATACACCACATCGGCGACAAGCTTTGGGAATTCAAGATTTGAACTGTTCAGTCATCCCTGGCCATCTCTGCTCGGATATGACTGAGTGCAGCCTTATACAGCTCTTTTGCAAATTCAGGTTCTAATCCCGAGTTCTTAGCGAATCTGTTTCTTGCGAAACCCCTCTTTGATGAGTCTATGTCCTTCCTAACTGCCTCGCTTATGGATTTGTATCCCCTATCGTTTAGTATTCGCGTTTCTGCTCTTGAGAGCAATCGTGCAGGTCCTTTTTCATTCTCAGGCAGCTGCAATTCCATCAGATTCGAACCTGCCAAGTCAAGTCGGACTCCGTAACGCAGTTGTCGGCTGAATAGTTCCATTCTTTTCGCAATCTTTCTTCTTCCCAACGATTTCAGCAGTTGACTTAGGTCTTGTGCCAGATCGCTGCAGATGCGGACAAGCATCACTAGGTCTCCCTCATCAATATCACTGCCAGAAGCACGTTCTCTTCCTTTGCTCATCTTCCTCGCATTTTCACTGGCTCTATCGATAATAGAGCTCACCCCGAGCTCGCTGATCCAGTCATTCAGTGCCTGTTTTTTGATTTTCCTTCGCGCGCGGACAAGTTCTACATACCTATCACTGGCTTTGTCGATTCCTATCAATTGCAATTCGATATCCGATGGGAGAACTGTTCTGGGCCTTATCGACTGAGGTATGCTGAAAGCCAACGCGATGTCTACAAGGTCCGATTCCAGCACCCCCTCATCAAGACTAAGGAGCGATTTCCGGACTCTGTAGTACTCGATGATATTCAAACCGGCCCTGACTGCTGCACGAGTTTCCTTTGTCAATCTAAACCCTTTCTCAACCGCTTCAATAGCCCCGACTTTCTGGTACCATGCGAATAGGGCATCAAACGTTTCTTCCATCTTCTCCATATATTCGCTGTCTACTGATGCCCTGAACGTTTCTCCTACCAATTGTAGAAATCTCGACTTCACAGTTTCTCGTTTGAATACGTTCTTAGTAGTGGCAACCCTCTCCATCAGGCTTGCTGCTAGCGTTGGATACAGCGTTCCCGGATTCAGAGGTTCAAGTGGACGGTGAAGCAGCGTATCTTCCAACGACTCGGGGTTCGAAAATTGCCAAGAGGGGCCTCCAAAGACAATGTAGACTCTGCCTCCATGCTGAGCCAAATGATACTCTCCGATTCTCCCTGCAATCTGAAGATATCTAGACCGTGCAACTAAGAAGCCCATGCTTCCGTCGAAGACGATCACTACACAATCAAATGGAAAGCTAGCTCCCGACGTGATACCGGTTGTTGAAACTACAGTC
>DAOVDG010000069.1 GCA_030669595.1 Candidatus Thorarchaeota archaeon | reverse complement strand
TGAACTGGAAATCCTTGAGGACCTCCGCGAGGGCATAGACACTTTCGTGGAGCGCTGGTCGAAGATTCAGCGCAACTCAATGAAGTCCATTCAAGCGGTGACCAACACGCTAGTTCAGATTGAGCATCTTGATGGTCCTTTGGGAAAACTCCAAGGATTCAAGAACATACGTGAAAACACGAGGGGCAAGCTATTGGTCAATTTATTTGACAAGCTCGTGCCTTCTCTTGAAAGATCCATCAAGGAATTCAGCAAGCTAATGAAGATGTTTGAGAGTCTAAGGAAGAAGGTTTCGGATATCCAGACTTTCAATGAGTCCTTGAGAGGTGTTCTCGACGAATCTTCAGACCTAGAAGATTTCGTAGGTTTCCTGGAGCTAATCATCATCAGTGTTCAAGACATACTATCGATGTTCGAGGCCGAGTTCCTGGTCAAAACGACCATCTTCCGAGACCTTGAGGAAGGAACTGTTGACTTGGCGGTTGTTAGCAACTACCTGACAGTCTGGATGGCTGAGCCGAATATCGAACCACATGCCCTAGAGAAGCTTCTGAAGGATTTGGATGAACACTTCGAGTTGCTACGAGATGTCTTCACTGGCAAGACCCACATTCGAATACCCGATGTTCACAGGAAGATGCCCTACTGATTCGCCGAACGGAATTATCATAAAGTAGATATCGCGAATTCACTTTCCTTCTTCAATCTGCCGCTTCATTATCAGAAGATTGTTGAGGTCGTCTTCCAGCTTCGCTTTCTGATCTGCGTAGACGAGTTCACGTACTCTTCCATTCTCGTACTCCTGCTCATAGTACGAAAGCTTCTGTTGAAGAATCTGTTCTCGAGCGGTAACCTCACGCAGTCGGGCTCTTTTCTCGGACGCCATCTTTCGAAGATTATCCTCAAGCGTGAAGATCTCTTCTTCCAGCTCCGCCTTCAGCCGCTTATACAACGATGCTTCAACTCTGCGCTCGGTGTATTCGTCAACAAGACTCAGCAAAGCGTGCCGTGTTGCATCACGCTGAGTCGATATCTCTTCGAAGATATCCTCCTCCTCTATCAGGTTGAGCCTCTTGGCAAGGAATGGTGTCGTGAGCCCCTGAAGAAGGAGACTGACTATGAGTACAATGAACACCAATGAACTAATCGTTTGACCAAGAATCGCTTGGTCCGGGACTGTGTACGCCGGGTTGGTTATCACAGCAACCGCAATCGCTGCAAGGGCGGCACTAGCGACTCCTTTCACACCCGCCCAACTTAGGAAGAGTCGCTCTTTCATTGAAATGCTCCGGTCTGGCATAGTAATCGCGAAGACAATAGCTGGCCTAGCCACGAAGATGACTAGTGCTGCTATGCCAATTCCCAGAGGAAGAATGTAAGGGGTTGTGAGTATGAATCCGGTATCGACTGTGAGTCCCATTAGGAGGAAAATAACTATTTCAAATGCAAATGAAACGTTCTTTGTCGTTGTTCGCATTGAAACTCGGGGCAGGGGGCCCAGACCCAGCTTGTGTGGGTTGGCCATGAATATCCCTGCGAATACGGCAGCTAGTATTCCTGGATGGATTCTAAGCCCTACTGTTGCTTGTCCAAACCCGGCTATCGCCTCTCCGACTCCATAAGCTAGGATGGGCGTTAAGGCTGTCATAATGGTGACATTGGTGTCGTCCCTAGTCATGAGAATGATTTTCCCAATTGCAAATGCCACTCCAAGCCCCACGACCACTCCAAGTCCTGTACTTAAGACAAACTCCGCTAGCATGGCCGCTATCGGCTGTTCCAACTCCGGAACTACTCCAGGGACGAACACAGTTAGGACTAATATTACTGCGGTCGCGTCATTGAACACAGCTTCGCCCTCAAGTATGGATGTGAGCTTCTTCTTCACTCGAACGCCCCCTGACCCGAGGACCGAAAACAGAGCTGCAGGGTCTGTTGGTGTCAGAATCGAGCCTATCAGGAATGCCACGTACAAACCAACAACTGGAAAAATAGCTAGTATTGTGACACCGGCAACAAGTGCAGTTGCTAGTACCCCCAGTGTGGATAGGAGCAGAATTAGTTTCGCTGAAGCCGTTAGTTCCTTGATATTCATTGTAAGCCCTGCGTAGAAAAGGACTGTGGCTAGAGTAAGCTGAGCGATAAAATCTAGTCCGATCAGGTCAGTAAGACCCTCGGTAGGTATCCACAGACCGAGCAATAGTCCCGCAAGGATTAGCGGAATCGGGTATGGAAATTTGTAGTTGCCAGCGATTTTTGCCAGCGCAGCCCCTGCTATGAGAATGATAACAGCTAGGAAAAGCATGGGGGTTTCCACAGCCAACCAATAGCACCTCAGATTTCAGCGATAATAACCGCGCATTCCTTCATGTAGTCGGATATATGCTCCAAGTCTGAAACCATCTTCCTCATCACATAGCAAAGAAAATCAGAGTTTCCCCCGGTGGCTGTGGAAATCTGGCGGCAGATAACGATGTTATCCTCGTCAACTTCGCGTTCCAAACGCCGCACTGTTTCGAGAGCGGATATCGCCGATTTGGGGTCCTCCTCGCACAGCTTGACCAAGTTGCTCAAGGCTAGAAATTGTTCGTTGACTTTCTGTGCAATGTTCGTCAAGGAATCCATGTAGATTTCATTGAAGCTATCGTTCCGCGTCATGTCCATCATCACTAAAACGTTTGCAAAAGTACACTGGATCTTCAGCAAGTAAGACATCGCTGCCTGAGCCGTGATGCCAAGGTCGTTTCGCGGCAATCTGGCTGAAAATTTATAGGCTTCTACAAGTCCTTCTAGTTGATGCGATATCTTCTGACGCTTCTCTGTCCATTCTTCGGAGGATATACTGTCTGGACAACCGAGCTTGCCATTTATCAGCTCGCTGATGACCGCTTGCTTATAGATAATGACTCTCAAATACAAGTATCTGAGTTTTATCGATATCATCGGATTCCGCCATCTAATCTTCCTCCTTTGGTCTTACTATGGCCCATGATAACGTAATACTAAGACGCACCGATTGCTTTCTCAGACTCACTTCTAGGCCGGTTTCCACAGGCTCACCAAGAGGCAATTCTATGACACCCGATTTTAAACTGGGCATCCGGAGTTCCAGCCTTTGACCGTCCGTGACATCCTCTGCCAGCTTGGAGAACAGCTCAGCAAGCGAGGCAAGAGTCATCTCCTCCTCAAACTCATATTCATCAATCTGCATATTGAATCAGCCCCTGTTGTTGGGGTCATTATTTCGACAAAATGATGTAACTCGCCTTTTTAGCATAGCTCTTTGGCTTTTTGCTCTCGCTCGAAGCGCCATTTTACGGAATTCAACATCGTGGGTCTAGTCCTTGCTTTGATTAGGTCGCGGTTCGAGCAAGAACTGGATTGACGTTTCAATGAGCAATGTTACCAAGAACCATCAGCCTTAATTGGAATTCTCTCGACTGAACGGGCAATCTACTGAGAGGTTTCATGATGGCCAACAATGACAGGGAATTGGGCGACATGATAGTCACCCCTTGGGAGGTCCGAGGCAAGATTGACTATGACCGCCTTATCAAGCAGTTCGGCACGCAGAGAATAACTCCCGACTTGAAGGCACGAATCAACAAGATTGCAAAAGACAGACATATCATGCTAGATCGGGACTACTTTTTCTCACATCGAGACCTCGATTGGATTCTTGACGAATATGAGAAGAAGAATAAGTTCATTCTATATACTGGTCGAGGCCCTAGTGGTCACACACACATTGGTCATCTTCCAACATGGATGTTCACTAAATGGATGCAGGAACGGTTTGACACACGATTGTACTTCCAGATGACCAATGACGAGAAGTACTTCTTTGACACGCATCTCAGCATAGATGATGTCAGGCGATTCACATATGAGAACACTCTGGATTTGCTCGCACTTGGGTTCGAACCCGAGAATACATACATCATAGATGATATCGCGCATATCGACCTCCTCTATGAACTCGCCGTTGAGGTCGCCAGGAAGGTCACATTCTCGACTGTCAAAGCGGTCTTCGGATTCAACAATAGCACGAACATTGGCTCCAACTGGCACCCTGCGATTCAGGCTGTGCCCGCATTCCTTCATTCGTGGATATATGGCACGAAAACGCCATGCATTATTCCATGTGCGATTGATCAGGATCCCTTCTGGCGAGTAACTCGTGATGTGGCGGAACGACTTGGCTACTACAAGCCAGCCAGCATTCAAAATAAGTTCATACCGGGGCTGAAGGAAGGCGGGAAGATGTCTGCTTCAGATCCAATGTCGACCGTCTTCACAACTGACAGTCCCAAAATAGCCAAGAAGAAAGTCATGGCTGCTTTCACCGGAGGAAGAGCAACAGTAAAGGAACAACGCGAACTTGGTGCGAATCCCGATATCTGTAGCGTCTTCAAGTATTACAAGTACATCTTCATGCCTGACGACAAAGATCTCAATGACATAGAGCAGAAATGCCGAGGTGGTGAGGTCCTCTGCGGCGAGTGCAAGCAAATCCTAGCACCGATGATGATGGAATTCCTTGAGAAGCATCAGGCGGCTCGTGAGGATGTGAAAAACCGAGTAGAGGAGTTCTCTGCTGCGCGACTCCGCGACGAAGTGCGAAGGTAGAGCTTTGCCCCTATCGCTTTGGCAGCGTCGAGTCGGCCCAAAACTATAATTGGCTTCAGGAGCGAGAATCAAACCGTGGTGGGAGAGCTGCAATGATGGGAAATGGGGAATACGACGACGTTAAGGATACTGAAAACTCAACCGACACCATAAAGTTGGCGCTGATTCTTGGGATTCCAGGTGTTATCATCATAATCGCAACGCAAGTTGCTAGTGCCTTGGCGATGATGATGCTGTTCGATGGGTTGGTTAACCTCTCGGAGCTTGGAGCCATGATGTATCGCGTTTGCCAAGTGGCCTTCGTAGGGTCAGTCTTGGTCACGGTTGGATTTATTGGTCTTGCGAGGAAATACGGCAGTGCCTTGAGCTGGGTCTTCTTGGCTACATGGCTTGTGAGGACTGTCTTGGTGTACTACGTCACTCCTTTGATAGCCAGCAATCCTTACTACGGCGTAGCAAGCTTTGCGTGGTTTCTTGCTACTACATTGGCAAATAGCTATGTCCTTTGGACTATTTATCAAAGCACAGTTCATCCTCCGCTCACGATTGTGTTAATCGTGGGTTGGCTTGTAGGTCCATCAATTATTACCATATTGACATCTCTGCTGCTTGAGGTGATATGGCCCTATGAGTCAGGGATGGCATATCTCATGTATTCCTCGGCCAATACCCCGGTCTATGTTTTTACATCGATTTTGACGTTGCTGATCTTTGTTGTAGAGGCTCGACGCTTGAATCAAATCAAACACCTAGGACTTGAGTTCCAGAGCTTATCCCCATAACATCACCACAAGTAATAATAGAATTCGCGGAGAAAACCAGTTTCAGAACCAGTTAATGGAGAGTTTGACAATGGGATCGGAAGCACAGACGGCAACCACTTTCAAGTGCCCCGTCTGCAATGGAAATGTGCGGACCGGACCTGACGATGTGGTTATCACATGCACCTATTGCGGTGGCACGACCACAATCGAAGGCAAAGCGATAGGCGACCATTTGATGGAAGATGCTGTTGACGCTGAAGAGCGTGAAGAGGGCTTCCGCAAGTTTCTCGACAAGAACAAGGGGATGAACAAGTCACTAGTGACTGCATCTCGCATTGCCGAGAATAGGTTGATCTACGTCCCGATTTGGACATCAAAGGTAAAAGCTGACTCTTGGTATAAGGGCTATAAAACCGTCCAAGTGCCAGTTCAGAAGACGAGAACTGTTAGAGACTCAGACGGCAAATCTCGAACTGAAACCTACACCGACTATGAGACGGGATATGTGCCAGTGCAGGACGAAATCCACACTGACACAGACGAGCGGCTCCTAGCAAGGAAGGGTGCCAAGTTCTATGGTCTCGAAGAGTATCTCGGGAAAATTGACCTCAAGAATACTGAGCCTTACAATTTCGAGAAAATCAAGGACTTGGAGCCCATCATGCTCAATGCAGAGATTGGCATGGAGGAATCCGAGACGGCTGTACACAGTCGCGTTGCGGATAGGCATCGCGCACAAGCAAAAAGCGGGCTCACAGAGCTATTCGATTGTAGGACCACGACCAATGTAAGAGGAACAACCTATCTTCAAGTTCCATTTGCATTGATTCGCTACAAGTTCCAAGGTGACCTGTATAAGTGTGCAATTGATGGCCATACTGGGAAAGTGGTCTTTGGTGAGATTCCAATAACTCGCGGTCAGCGCATTATGTACACTTTAATGGGCCTTATTGGGACTCTGCTCGCAGGCGTTGGTGCTGAAGTATTCTCATTGGGTCTTGCAGAAGGAGCAACACTTGAGATGCTACACTTTGGCGGCATAGCTGCTGCTATCATCGGCATAGTGATGGCGCTCTTTGGCTTCAAAACGTTGCTGATGACTCAGCGGGAGAAGACGGGGTGATAATCATGGCAAGATGTGCATTTTGTGATGCGGACTTTGAAACTGGACCTGGTGACATTCTTCTGGTCTGCCCGTACTGCGGGACAGCTCAAACAACCGATGGGACCAAGTTCAAAGATCACTATATGATTCGCGTACACTTCGACCAAACTGAGGCTCAGACAACATTGCTTGACTGGGTATCCAAACAGCTTGGAGCACCGCAAGATTTGGCTGCCGCAGCTAGGTTCCTCAAGTACAGACAGATTTGGTATCCATTCTGGATTAGCAGAGTAGATGCTCAATCGGAGTATAGCGGCATTGGCCGTGATGCGGAGTTCCACAACGAGTGGCCACAACGCAGAGGCGCCTACAAGCGGATCCGGTTCATCGAAAAGCCTGAATCCGGTCAATTCACAAGGCGACATGAAATCAAGATACCCGGTACTTCGGGGATTGACGAGGATGTGCAAGCGCACCCAATCCCCACACGGGCAAAGGAGTTCTTCAGTCATGCTCATGCGGAGGAGTTTGATGGCAAGGTCCTTCACAGTCAGATGAATGAGGAACAGGCCAGAGCGAAGGCCAAGAAGATTGCCCACGACAAGCAGACTGCGCTCATAATGGATGAGGTTACCAAGGTTACACATAGAACTGACAACCTCGATGTCGGTGAAACCTACCTCGTTCATGTGCCAGTCTGGGAACTCGAGTACCGCTACGGAAAGGGGAAGTACAAGGCCTCTGTCGCGGCGGCCACAGGTTACGTCATCGAGAGCAAGTATCCCCGATCCATGGCGTTCCGTGCAATGGGCATCGGATTCGGTCTGCTGGCTCTGCTGGTTGGCGCTGGCCTATTGACAATGGGCTTTGGCTATCTGCCCTTCTCGATATTCCCAATGTTCGGAATAGTGTCAGGCGGCATCTTCGCATTGCTTGGACTTGTTCTGATGTATAAAGGAATGTCCCGAAAAGAAGCAAAAGAGAAGCTATAGAATAAAGAAGCATCCTAGGAGGGGGGCAACCCCCTTCTCTCTTCAAACATTACAGTTTTCCGAAGAGCGTTATCATTTGCTCTTGACAAGAAGACTATCTCGGACGACGCGCGGTATAGTCAATCTCCCTCTGAATTCTTGTACTATTCCAAAGGCGAAGTTACTCACAAACGTTTTATGGTTAATTGCGCGTGTACGTGGTTAGGTGTGTTAGCATGCCGAAAGTTGGGAGAGTAGTACTATCTATCTTATTCACTAGTGTGTTACTTGCTGGTCAAGCAATGCCAATTGTTAATGCGGCTTATGCCACATTATACGAGGTCACATATTCGCAAGACTTGCAGGCTGATGATAACGGTCATACATACCTCTATGTCCCTGAGAATGATCCGGCATTTTACTCCGCGTCAGGGTTAGTTCATGACTCAGATATGAGTTATGCTGAATATCAGTACTACCAAGACTCTTGGGTCAGAGCCCTTCATTCCATGTCGGGAATAGGTGAACAGATGGATTTCATTCAAGCCAGCACAATTACCATGGCGGATTGGCTTCTTGATGCATCGATAATGCCGAAGTTCTATGACTTTGCAAACTCAACAAATTCGTACGATCTGGGTATTAATGATAAGCAGGTCTATTTTGGTGTTCCAATAGGTGACGAGGTCTCCGTAATCCTTAACCCTACGGTAGCATATTTTGGAGTGTTCAATGTCACCACGGAAGAGTTCTTTCACCTTACTGCCACGTCCCGTCAGGACTTGACAGATATGACAATCATCATTCAAGACCAAATGGGACGCTTAATGAACTATGGCTACCTAGAGAATGGAGACATTCATGTAATTCCATTTGCTCCCGATGGTCCGGGGATGTATGTTATCGGAATCTACGCCACTGCTGATAATGCAGGTCTTCCGATTGTAGACCTCTTACTAGAAGTAATTACTCCTGATGACCTGCTACCAGGTGGGATTGTTGAAGGGGTACTGCCAGGAAGTGAGCTTGTTGTAAAGAACGATGCTGGAGATACAGTGCACCAAGAAAAAGCACCATCAGCTCACACATTCAAATTCAGTTCCAACTACACGCATCCTGGAAGACTAAGATACTCCATGAACTTTCCAGAGCTAGATGACGATGTTTACGACCCCTTTGAGACCGAGCTCCAGATTACTACCGACACCACCTATACAATGACTGGTGGGTATGCCAAGTATCTTTCAATGCCTGACCCTAATGGCGATACTATCTACTATCAGTCCTTCCAGAATGAAACATATTACCTCACGATAATGGGGATGGAAGAAACCACGTACACACTTCTAAATGAGATACCCGATGTCCCACTACTCCCATTGAGTACACCGTTCTATCTTGAGAGCTGGAATATCGGTGCACAGAGGTTTGCATATAGACTTCCCCTCGCCGCTGACTCACTTCTCAAAATCAATACTACTAACCCTTCAGGCTTCTCCTGGATGATCTACAGAACTTTCGGGGACAACATCTATCGGGTCGCGTATCCTACGGATGCATCATCCTTCCATACTGCTCAACCACTTTATCTTCCAGCTGGCAACTATCTTGTTGTTGGAACTGCAGGAGGAATGGACTACAACGCCGTCACTCAGTTTACACTTGGGCCAGTGTTGGATGGTGTAGGCGGAGTGGCTGTTGATAACGGTGGAATAATTGGTGTTCGAATGCCAACTGATGCAATGACCTTCTACAGGGTGAATGTTACTCTCGAAACTCACGACAACGTTTCTGTAAGAGCTGATGTAGATATTTTGAACCAATATGGTATCATCCTCCGAGGAACTCAGCCTCAACTTGGCAATATTCAATCAGGAACCGGCTGGGTTGCATACGGAGCTAACCGTAGTACGGTGGTGATGGGGCTCCCGCCCTATTATGATATGTTCTGCGATGGCTTTGGAATCATCGCCATAAGTCCATACGAAGTCCGGAATAACACAGGCTTCTCTCTCACCAACGAATTTGGCGCGTACACGGCAGACTATTCAGTCACCGTGGAAGACTACTTGTCTGGTTTTATAAATGGGACAAATATTGCTACAGTAACTAGCAGTCCTCAGTGGTCTAACTTCACTCTAGGTGAACCAGGAGATCCCTTTGAATGGTATATGATTGACATGTCCTGCGAAGCTGGCACATGGTTCAACGTCACATACTTGGCCGAGGACATTTTCTCCATGGGCCAGATTTTCATCTATCAAAGACACAAAGGCTGCGTCCAGATGTTGGACCTCGACAGTAGTCTTGTGAACACATTTTCTGGAGACACAAGTAGAGCCCAATTCCAGTTTGGTAGCATCTCAGATGGTCTGTATATCATCTTCTCAATTGCTCGTGATACAGGATTGGAAGGTTCACTTGATGTCATGATATCACCCTACTTGACAAATCAATACGAGTATCCACCTGCGCCTGTGTACATTGCATCGTCCCCAGCGGGCGGTATCATACCACTCGCCATAGATCCTCTCATCCTATTTGGTGGAGTTGGAGTCGTAGTAGTGATAGTTGCTGTTGTCCTCGTTAAGAAGAGAGGTGCTGTATAACTGATTCATTGAGTCGCACCAATGGAGGAGAAAAGACGATGCGAAAGATGTTATGCACAATCCTACTAGCAATTCTGGTACTGCAGTCCCTAGTACTTGCGTCAAACCTCGCAATGTCCCCTAGTGCAGTAGACAGAGGACCTGCAGGTCCATCATTTGTTGCACAAGAACCTGGCTCAAGGCTTGAACCTGATGAGTACACAAACCATGTTCCAATCTTGATTGACGAGTCGTCTGACTTCAGTAGTCAAGGATGGCCTGGTTCCGGTACAGAAGAAAATCCGTATGTGTTTGAAGGTCTGAACATTCACTATGATGTTGATTTGCCTTTGATACACATTATCAACGTGGACGACTACTTTGTTGTCAGGGACTGCCTTCTGATGCAGAACTCAACAGAAGGTGCTGTAGTATTCGTCAACATCACTCATGGTGCTCTCGAGTACTGCGATGTCTATTCTGTTGGCGATGGAATCTACCTTGAAAACGCAGCCAATACGGTCATTGATCATGTGGAGGTTGAGGCGTACGACAATAGCTTCCGTGCGGTGGCCTGCTATGATTCAGACTCGGTTGAAGTGGCAGAATCTCTTGTCCGAAATCTCGGCGATATTGGAATGCATGTCAACAACAGTCATTCCTTTGATTCTAGAGGCACAATATACTCTGGTGCATCTGGTCGGGTTTGCCTTCAGATTTGGAATTCAAATGGAGCTACGAGCGTTAGCGACACAGTCGGACCATTTGGCCTTGGACTAGACCTGGCATACTGTAATGACATGTTTTTCTCAGACCTTATGGCCCCAGTGATCACTAATGGACTCGCTATGTTCGTGTGTAATAGCTTAGTACTCGAGCATGCCGAAATCATGGCAAGTACGAATGCTGTGACAGTGAATGATTGCGTTGGAGTGAATATCACAGATTCAACTATGACAGGTTCTGGTGACGATATCATCTTCTTGATGAACTCAAACAACTCCTTGGTTTCAGGCAACGTATTGTATGACTCTGGTGATTGTGGGATATGCCTCAACAGTTGCTTTGAGATGAGTGTTGTAGATAACGAAATATCGGACATTGATTCTAGGGGCATCTGGGCAGAATTTTCAGACTCTCTAATAATTGAAGGCAATTATATTGCTGACACAGGCGACGATGGTATTAGGCTAATCACTTGCGATGGTATCATTATCCACTCCAACCGCATTGACTCACCTGGTGCATTCCCAATTCGGCTTGTGTCCGCTCACAATGGCGAAATGACTTTCAACGAAATAGGCAATAAATCAGGCAATGTTGGAATTACCATGCAACTCGGTGAGAATTGGACAATTGCAGACAATCATTTCGAGGATCTGTGGGGTGCTCTATATGCTGATTCAGGCTGCAGGAACATCGATCTCTATAGAAATGATGTTGTGGATGTAGGTTCATACTGGTTTGCACTCCTAGATTGTGTTGACACGAACATCGTTAACAATTCGCTTCGTGACTCGAATTTGTGGGGCCTCTATATTAGTAGTGCTGCACATCGCGCTTTAGTTCAGGGCAATACTCTAGATACCGCCGAGAGTTCAATCTATGCTTTGGCAGACAATATCACAATCGAAGACAATCAGATCTTGAACTCGGGATTCTATGCAATCAATACGAACTCCGGCACTGAGAATCTTCAGGTCTTCGGTAACCACATCCTCAACTCTGGTAGTCACGCATTCTACCTCACTGGAGCCACAGACCCGGTTTTCAGAGATAACGTCATCGATGGTGCTGAGAGGGGAGTATATGTTTCAGGATTAGCGCATGCCGTATTTGAGAATAACAGCTTCACAGATTGTGGTATTTACTTCGACAAGGATTTGGGCTTCTCGAATTACAATCACTCCTTCATTGGCGATCATGTCAATGGCAAACCGTTCTACTATGCTATTAATGCAGATGGACTCAACCTTGATGGGGACGA
>DAOVDG010000078.1 GCA_030669595.1 Candidatus Thorarchaeota archaeon | reverse complement strand
TGGGAGCGATGACTAACGAAACCTGGGTCTGGATAGATCACCTCATCTCCCGGATTAACCAACGCCATGTTCGTCAGGACGAGTGTGCCCATGCCACCCACAGTACAGAGAATCTCGGTTTCTGGGTCTGCGACGATGTTGTTCTCACGCTTCAGCTTTCTAGATAATGCCTCCCGGACCTCAAGGAGACCTGCATTGTGCGTGTACTTGGTGAATCCGTCATCCATAGCTTTCTTGGCCGCTTCGATTATGAAACTGGGGGTTTCGAAATCGGGAAGACCCACCGTCATGTCCAAGATGTTCTCCCGACCGAAGGCCATGTTGTACATCCTTCTGATTTCGCTTTGTGGAATCAGTTTGTTTCTATCTGCAAGCATCAAGGGCACCAATGAATCGACGGGGGCAAACTCCCCGTTTAAATAACCTCTTGAAGCGTCCCTCTAAAGGATGGCCTAAGATATATGGGCATGTGCTTAATCTTTGCTGCAATCTCATCCGTATCGAAGAGCCAAGGACGTGTGACGAATGACCGGTCCATCAGCAGATGATGTCAGAAGAAGTAGCATGGCCACGTTAGCTTCCACTCATGTGGTCTATATCGAAGCCATCCGCAGATTAATGGGGGCTGAAGGCTTGGCGGCAATCGGAGAAGCCAACCGCTTGCACGGTATAGATCTGGGGAAAGAAGGTATCAAAGACGGGGGTCTCAGAGAGGGAGACTTGGCATCCATCTTTAGGTTCTTCGATGGAGCGCATCCATACTTCGGGTTTGACATCGAGTTGCTTGAGGCATCAGATAGGGTTCTGGAGATGAAAGTGACCTCCTGTCCTTGGATTGATACATTCAGGGCAAAGGGTGCTGGTTCTGACATATGTCACTGGGTATGCGAAATCGACGTGGGAATCGGTCAGGCCGTAGACCCGAATACAACGATGACTCTGCCCAAGTGTATGATGCGTGGAGATGATTACTGCATTTACAGGTATGAAACGCGGAAGTAGGTTGAAGGTGAGATTATGACCGATAAGAGAAGCCAGATAATCGAGCGTTGTTTGAAACTCTACGTGCCAGCTCTGTCTGATGGCGCTGATGAAGTGGGCATAGGGCGAGTCTGTATGGACCGTGGCATCAAGCCGATGACCGCAAAACAGAAGATGGTTGGATTTGCACGGCCTGGGAAGCTGGTGAGGTCACCGGTTGGTCGCCCGTACGATGAGGCTCAGCTGGATCAGTTCATGAGTCTTGCTACCAAGGCGAAAACTAACGACTTGATTGTGATTGATATGTCCGATGCCACGGATTGTTCTGGTTGGGGTCAAGTGCTGACGCAAATAGGCCAACCACTGGGGATTCGTGGTGCAGTAGTAGACGGCACTGTTCGCGACATCGAAACTATTGACAGAACGGATTTCGTTGTTTTCGCTAGAGGTCGTCATCCCGCGACAATGCGTGGACGCATGGACATGGAGAGTATCGGCGAACCAATACTATGCGGTGGAGTGGCAGTTCGTCCTGGGGATTTAGTCTTCGGCGATGGGGATGGTGTGGTCGTTGTGTTTCAGGATTCTATTGATGAAGTTCTGGCAGCTGCAGAAGAAATAGTAGACACTGATGATTGGTGGGCCGAGAAACTGGACGAGGGTGAAGATCCTCACGAACTTCATAAGGAGCGACCGATACCTTAGACGCGGACCAACGATGGTTATTCCTCATCTACTTTACAGAAATCGGATATTTTCCCTTCTTCTCCGCATGATCGTACATCTCTACAATCTTCTCTGGGGTCGAGTCAGGTTGTAGGTTATGTGCCGGCGCGAATATGTAGCCACCTCCGGGAGCGAAAGCTGAGAGTCTCGTTTCAACTTCCTTTCTCACATCATCCAAGGTGCCAGTTGCCGCCATGGCATCTTGCAGGTCAACGCCCCCGTGGAAACAGATACGGTCACCATATTTCCTCTTGAGCAGCGCTGATTCCATTCCCCTTGCCAGAGGCTGAAGAGGGTTCAGAATGTCAACCCCGACTTCAATGAGATCATCAATCATCGGTTCTATGGCCCCGCAGGAGTGATAAAGCACCTTGACATGCGGAGCGCGCTTGTGGATGTCGCTGTAGATTGCCTTGTGCCTTGGTTTGATCAAGTCACGGTACATCTTGGGGCTCATTATGAGACCATGTTGATGACCAAGGTCATCGCCCACTAGCACAAGGTCCAAGTAATCCCCTGCCTCGTCAAGGAGCACTCTGTTCATCTCAATTGCCAGATTCATTGACTTGTCCATCATGACCTTTGCAAGATCCTTTCGAGTGGCTAGGTCAACAAGGAACTTATCGAAGCCCCTCATGTAGTGTGCACAGATTTCGAACACACCCCAAGGTCCGCCGACCATCCCGATAACGGCAAAGTTTGTTTCCTCGTGAAGATGCTTTGCTCGCTCTACGACGCCATCCATCCTTGAGGGGTCATCAGGGTCAAGCCACTCGTATTGTTCAACCTGTTCGACCTCGGTGAACTCAGCCCACGGGAAGTGAACGACCTCCAAATAGGGACCAAACCACGCAAAGCGAGAGCCGAACTCGCTGTCAATCGTGCCGTCGCCATGGTCCTTTGGCTCAAAACGTGATGACGGATTCATGTACACGCGTCGAAAATCCACATGGAGCCTGCGAAGCATCTCCTCAGAGATCTTCCAGTTGCTCATGATTCCCCATTCTTGGGTTTCAGGTGCTGTGATTCTGAGGTGGCTCTTGAGGTTCTCATATGCCGCCCCTGTTATCCAAAGGTCAATTGGCACCCGGTCCGGTTCCTCATGGTTCATGGCTTTCTGGAATCGTTCGCGGGGTTTCATGTTGTCTGCACTCGTTTTCCATATTAAAAAGACCTGTGAATGTCGCTCCTTTTAGACTTTAAGTTAGTTTAATTAATGCGGATGTAATCCTGTGGCACTTGGGCCGCAAGAGCGACCTAGTTGGGAAACCGGAAAGAAGTGACAAGAGATGGTCGATGTTGGTAAGATAACCAGACTCCTGGCTGAAGTTGTTGGTTCTGATAGTGTCAGTGACAAGCACTTTGACTTGATTCCTTATGGGCGCGACCTCAGCCCTGCAAAGGAGAAACTCCCAACTCATGTTGTCATGCCAAAGACTCGTGAGGAGATTCAGGGTATTTTAGAGATTGCCAACAAGCATGACGTGCCCATCTACATACGAGGGGGTGGGACTTCACACTGGGATGCATTCCTTGCTCAAGAACCTGGCATCATGCTTGACCTATCCTTCTTGAATGCTGTAGTAGAGATAAACGAGCGCGATCTAACAGCTACAGTCCAACCGAACTGCACATGGGCGAAACTGGATTTCGAACTCAGAAAACAAGGACTTACTTACCTCTGTAGCGAAGCAGGCGGTCCTGCAATGACGATTGGTGGGTCAGTTATGAAGGGTGGCGGCGGTCCCCATGGCACAGCAAAGTTTGGCTTCCACGGTAATCAGGACATAATCACACTTGAGATGGTTTTGCCCAACAGTGAAGTTGTGGAAACCGGCTCAGCGGCCTGGCCAAGCGCTGGCAAGTTCAAGAGACAGTGCCTGGGTCCTGACTTGGCTGGGCTGTTTATAGGCGCCGAGGGCATTCTGGGTATCTGTACGGAGCTGACTCTGCGAATCCGACCTGCGACAGATTTCAAGGAGCGTCTCCTAGCCACAATGGACAGCCTTGACAAGGTCATAGAGTTCGGGCACTTCATCAACCGCCATGTGGGCGACGAATACCTTCAGGGAGCCTATCTCTGGGTGGACCCCTCAGCCCCAGATGTGTTCCTGCTAATGATGGATGTCTTTGGATATGAGAAGGAAATCGTTGAGCACAGAAAAGCGCGTGTGATTGAGAAGGTGAAGGAACTTGGAGGAGTGTTCGGCGATTCAGAGCCTGCGAATGGTTACTTCGATGAAATCCTAACAGGCCTCACCGACATATTCACCACAGGGGTGTGGCACTTCTTTGGCTCAGGGTCTCTGCGGATTGACGACATTGGGGTCATTTACAAGATTTGGAGAGAGGAACTTATCGAGAAACGAGGATACACGAAAGCCGGGTTTGGAGGGAATTTCCTGCCACGTGATTGGCTTGCATTCATGGTCACGAACTACAAGGAGCCAGAAGAATCTGAGATGATAATGAAGCTCGCCAATGAGATCAATGAGCTGGTACTCAGTGGTCCAGTTGTTCCATATGGTATTGGCGGGCGAGAAGGGCTCAGGCCGATTGTTGAAGCCCGAAACACCGGATACTATCGTCTGCTCAAGGTAATCAAGAAAGCAGTGGATCCGAAGAACATACTGCAACGCGGCATCTTCATCCCAAAGGAGGAGATGCTATGAGAATTGAAGAGTACGCAGAGATGATCTATGCGTGCGGTCGGTGTGGGTTTTGTCGCGGCTTTGATTTCAATGAGCGCTGTCCTGAGATTTTCACACAGAAGTGGGAGTCATCAACCGCGCGAGGCAGGATGCTAATTGCGCGCGCCCTCTTAGAAGGCAAGCTGGAGTATACTGAGGACCTTGCCGAGAGGATCTTTGGCTGCTTTCTCTGTGCCCGATGTACAGAGGAATGCAAGAAGGCCGCTCAAATCGATATAATAGAAATAACGAAGGCAATGCGTGCTGACTTTGTGGATCAAGGGGTGAAGATTCCTGAGGCTGGAACTGAGATGGCATTCCTGGCCACGGAGAAGGGGAACATCTTTGGTGATAGTCCCGCATTTCATGCGAAATGGGCGGAAGGTTTTGAGTTTAAGAGAGGTTCAGGCGTTCTATTCTATCCAGGCTGTCTTGCCAGTCATCGATTCAAAGAGAAGACGAGAATCTTAGTACGGCTACTCCAAGCGGCAGGTTATGATCTGGACTTCCTTGGAGATGAGCAGACGTGCTGTGGGGCTCCCCTCTGGATAACCGGAAACATGGCAAAGGCCAAGACGATGGTTTCAGCACAGCTGAAAAAGATGCAGGACCGCAGTGTCAAGGAGATTATCACACCCTGCCCATCCTGTTTTAGAGCTTTTGACGAGGAGTACCCCCGAATCCTTGAGATCGAGAAGTTGCCAATCAAGGTGCGCCACACAAGCGAGGTCCTAGAGGAGATTGTTGAGAAGAAGAAGATTAAGCTCAAGTATAAAGTGAAGAAACGTGTGACGTACCACGACCCGTGCGAGATTGGTAGGTACCGGGGTATCTACGAACCCCCCCGAAAGGTGTTGAAGGCAATCCCTGGACTTGAGTTTGTGGAGATGAGTCGAAAGGAAGCGGAGTCATTTTGCTGTGGGGGTGGAGGAGGGGTCAAGCTAATGTACCCCGATTATTCTCAGGCAGTGTCTCGCGAGCGCCTCAACGATGTATTGGCAACGGGGTCTGAGATAGTGTCAACCATCTGTCCCGCATGCGAGTTGAATCTGACTCATGCAACGTACGAGGCTGATGCAGCAATCCGGGTCCTAGATGTTGCTGAACTTCTAGCCGTTTCTGCAGGACTTGTAGATGAAGAGATCCTTGATCCTTATTACATTCCTGAGGACTGAGAAGTAACTTCGAAACTGAGGGAATGACTTCAGCCGCCAACCGCGGCTATTATGAATACTATCAGATCGCCGTTTGATAGGTGCGTCTGCTCTCCCTGATGGGCAACCATATTCTTGCCATTGACAATGACCACAGCCTCACGCTTCAGCGTCCTGTTCTCTGTATCACCCAGATACACTTCGAATTTCTTACCGTACTGCTCATGAAGCTCGTTGATGAGGTCTCTGACAGTGGAATTCGGTGCGGTTTCGAAGCTGAACTTGTCATGCTCATGGGATTTCAGCCCCTTGTGCATCAGCTTCACGAAAATTCGGGTCATTACATCCACCAGACGGTCTGGGGTGGCATAGTTAAAGTTTAAATTAAGTCTAATGATGTGGAACTTACACCTTTAGGTGAAATACCAGATACTGAACGGGTCAAGAAAGGACTCGAGTTGAGTCTTTAACAAGCATTGGAACTGGTTGCTGAACAAAGTGACGGAACCGAGTGAATCAAGACTAACCCTCAAGGAATGGCTTGCCGAGCACGCTCGTGCGGAAGCCATACATTACAAGAAAATCGCCGAAGCACTTGAGCGGGATCCCGCCTCAGTTTCTGCTTCTCTATCTATCGAGAGAAAGCAGGCCCAAGAAGGCAATCGTCCGCCATATTTCATAAGAACAGCGCCAGGGCTCTACCGCTACAATGATTTATGCGAGGGCGCAATTGATGAGGATCTCATTGTTGAAGTCCGAGCTCGCGCTGACGAGTTCAACCTTGCCACGCGAAGGGAGATGCGCCAAGCCATCGCTAGGTTGGACATGGACGGTTTCGAGAAGCTTGCCAAGATTATCTTGACAAACATTAGGGCTCGATACGAAGACACGAACGTGATTTATCGCAACGAACGATCGGTGGTTATGCTAACTTCATGGCTTGATGATGGCGGGCACTCACCTGTCGTAGTCTATGCGAAGAAATGCGCGCTTGATGTGCCCATTGGCCGTGAAATAATCTCTGAGATTCGCGGAATACTGCCAACTGTCAGCGCCAATCAAGGCGTGCTCATCAGTAATGGCATTGTGTCGAAAGAGGGCAAGAACGAAGCCCTTGGCTACGCGGTGAATGATGTGAAGGTTTCAGTGCCCCCGGTTCACATTATGGACATCGATATAGTTCTTAACATATTGTTTGAGAGCAGGACCGGAGTGAGGTTTAGAAGTGTCGACGTGTTTCTGTTGGATGAAGAGTTCTTCGACCAACTATCGGAATCCGACTAGATGCTTCAGGCAAGCACACCAGAGGACGCTTTAGATGCCTCCGGGTATTCTGATTTAACTTATGCTTAACATCATGTTATAAAAAAAAACGCCCACAGAACGCCTCTAGAAGCCGTCTTGATTGGCAAAAAACACGCGAATAATCGTGTTTGCACCTTCTGCCTTAAGTGTTAAATATGCGTTTACCTTTGTTTTCAATCATCACGGAGAAGTTCTTTTGGCCGTGAGAGAGAGAAAAATGGAGAAAATACGCAATGAGTGAGGAGGATAAACTCCTATTCGTGCGAGAAAGCTCTGGCCTAGTTAAGGAAGTAGGCACAGGAATGGCTTTGCTTCTACCGATAGCCCTAACGTTGGGTCCGTGGTTCCATTTCGCTGGACCACAGATCTCGACATGGTTCCCTGGTGCACACATTGTGCCAATGTTTGCAATAGGTGCTGGCACGGTATTCTTTGAAGCAATTGCTCTCATGTGTCTTATGCTTTCAATGCCGAGGTCAGGGGCCTCGTATTACTTCACCGGAAGAGGTCTTAGCCCAATCTTTGGTGTTATGGAAGGTTGGCGAAGCGTAATCACAAACCCCGTATTCAGGGGAGTCGGGAGCTTCTTCGCGGTGCAAATCTTTGCTGGTGGCCTGTTCGTAATGGGAAATGCTACGGGTGACGCTGCGATTACTGCAGCGGCAGTGGCCCTGAACGAACCAATCAATCTGTTCATCTGGGCTACAATAATGACCCTTGTGGGCTTCGTATTCAGCTACCTCAATGTCAAATGGTTGGGCTGGTTCATAATTATCGGCGGGATAATTAACATCCTTGCCTTACTTACAGCTGACATAGTGATGCTGATGACTCCGATGACTCCAGCGATTTGGGATGGAGTCTTTGGCTCTGGAGCCTACGCGACAGTAAATGCAATTGATGTCACAGCACCAGTGGACTATGTCACTTTCAATCCAGGCGCAATTGGCCCGGCACTCATCCTTACTGTAGGTATGATGTGGCCGTATCTTATTATGCCAGTTGCTGGTGAGGTTTCACAGCCCAGCAAGAATATTCCTCTGAGCAACATGGGGGGTTGGGCAGGGATTGCATTCTTCTTCCTGCTGTCAGGATTTGCGCTGAAGAGCTGCATGGGTGACTTCTTGTTCAAGGCAAACCTTTCAGGCACAGTGTTTCCAGGATTCGGCAACTATGCTGCTGTAGTTCTTGGCACAAGTCCGCTTGCTTGGTTTGTGATACTTTGCCCAGTCTATGCAAGTCTATTGGACGCCCCGAGTAATGCTCTGTGGGTCACTAGGCCATTCCACTCAATGGCAATGGACCGGTTCTGCCCCGAAGCATTTGCAAGCGTACATCCGAAGTATCATGTCCCGCACATATCCCTGTACTTCTGGCTGATAATCACCATCGGTACAACGGCATATGCCACATGGCTACAGATAACTTACGGCACTGCGCTTAGCGCGCTCGTAGGTGTCGGATACACGTATGTGTTCATCAGGTGGCAAATGGCGTTAGCTGCCGTAGCGTTACCGTACTATCGGCCCACGTTATGGGAGCGGAGTGGGGCATGGAAGATCCTTAGCATCCCGCTGATAAGTATCGGTGGACTAATCGCTGGCATTGTGTTCTTCTGGGCCATCATTGCATATGTACCAGGACTAACCTATGAGGTTGCATTCACTGTGTTTGTATACTTCTGGGGTCAGCTAATGTACATGTACTATGGCGCGAAGAACAAAGCAAAGGGCATCGATATGGGTGCTATCTTCGGACAGCTTCCACCAGAGTAAACTTGAGCAGAAGAGAGCAAACGCTCTCTTCCTCTCTTTTCTTTTGGTGATTCAGCTTAACAGATGTGAATGGGCAGCTCTGCGTCATTTACTTAATTTGGAATTTATTGTTCGAGAAGGCACGCTCTACTCGTCTTCTTCGACGAAGTCAAACACTGGGGGAAAAGAGTTCCTAGTAACCTTGCTTGCAAAGGGTTCCAATTTATCCCAACTCCGATGAAACCTCGATGGAAACGACCACGGCCTGATCAACACCAACTCCTGGGGGTTGTCAGTAGCCCTGTAAGTGGCAAGTGCATTTTCAGCAGCACTTAGAATCGTTTGCCGTTCTGATTCGTCCCACACCTGTTGTCTGAATGTGTAACTATCTTCGAACCACTGATAGAGTATTTCAGCATCATCCATGAAAATAGCTTTCATCACACGCCATGGCCAAAACGTAGACATCTGTTCCAGCTGTTCCCCTGCGCCATAAAAGTCAATAGCCATCCCTTCTCTGCAGAAGATGTAGTCCGGCCCTTTCTCCCTGAACTTTTTCTCACGCGGCTCAGTGGAAGGACCCTTGTGAATCCAATCGTGCCACTGCACGCTACATCTCTCAAGAACCTCACAGTGGCTCACGACATGCCTGACTGCTGCAGCAGTTCCATGGTGAGCTAGTCCTGGCAATGGTGGTATTTTGAGATGGTCTTTTAGGAGCTTCCGAAATTCGTTTACTTCCTCAAGAGGCATATAGGTCCAGATTTGGAAGTAAGCCTCCTGAACCGATCTCAAGAAGAAGAATAGCATGCCCGCGGGTCCTATTGCTTTGTAGTCTTGGGGAATCTCTTCATGTAGGGGCCAAGACTTGTCGTCTTTGCAGTAGTTGACTTCGCAACATTCGTAAGACACAACTTCAGACCATTCAACATCAAACACCGCTTGGTAAGACCGTCCCTTTTTCTTTCTGGGCAGTATGAATCTTGCTCCTTGGGGGCCAATCTTGAGTTCACCTAACCCTTTGCTGTACGGGTCGGTTGTCGTGTACTCGAATTCTTCAGGGTCAAACGTTTCGGACATTCTTCAAGTATCACCATGTCATTCTTGCGGAAAGGGGCATTGGCCAGCCATTGGCGGGCTCTCTAAAGGGCTCGGCTTGGGCCACTCTTAAACTGCTCGGTTCACAACCATTATCGAATCAATAATGTTTAATTATCCGTGGTTGTTCGACGCTTGTTAAAGAGGATACGGAACAATGAGTCGCAAGTCAAAGAAATGGAAACAACCTGATTCGGAGAAACTGGAGGATCTTGAGTTCAATCCATCTGGACTAGACTTGAAATGGAGTAAGAACCTCACCACTACAATCGACGCGTACCGCATCTATAGATGCTACGACTTAGGCTCCATCGAGCGGGGCATAGGGCAAGGTGAAATACCTCGAAGTTTCGTCAAGCAGTGGAGGATGATCAGGTCGGTGCTCCATAGGTTCGCTGCGGTGACTCCGAAAATATCAGGTATCGAAAAAATGATGAGGCGGCGACAAATCATTCAATTCACCGCATTGATCTTGCTGACTTTGGGAGCTCCCGCCATCGTACTTACTTGGGCACTTAAGCTTGATCATATCGCTTGGTTCACCTATCCGTTTGGATTTTTCTCGGCTGGGCTGTTCGCAGTGACCGCGCTAATTACGGCATGGTATAACCGCGAAATCGCGTGGACGATTTACCACTACATTGAGGACAACCCCGATCTTCTCAAGAGCGAGAAGGCGCTTCTTCATGAATGGGCTCAGAAACTAATTAGATACACGGCCAGATTAATTCGAAAAGACACTCTGGATTTGGACAAGAATCTCCTGAAGCTTTACAGCAACGACTACGATGGCGTAGCCTTCATCAAAGAACCGTCGAGGCTTAGGAAGCACTATGTGGCCAGGTACAAAGCCTAGCTTCACTCCACACGTCGCAGTTCCTTATTCCGTGACCAGCGACTCTATGGGCTTGTACTCTATGTCAAAGCCAAAATGCTTTGGGCCGAGTACTTTCAGACCCTCCGGTCCCCTAAACGTGGAGATGGTTTCCATGCCAATGACACTCACCTTGTCGCCAGGCTTGATGTCCGTGTT
>DAOVDG010000075.1 GCA_030669595.1 Candidatus Thorarchaeota archaeon | reverse complement strand
GTTCGTCAGCTCTCAGAGAAGATTGGCGACGAAGTGCTCATTGGTACTGGCACGGTCCTTGATCCTGAAACTGCTCGCAGGGCCATTCTGGCTGGTAGTGAGTTCATCGTTAGCCCTATCTATTCCAGAGAGCTCATCGAGATGTCTAGAAGGTATGCGAAACCGGCGTTCCCCGGAGCGCTGTCCACGACAGAGATTCTTGAAGCCTACACCATGGGAGCTGACGCAGTGAAGGTGTTCCCATGTGGGACTGTAGGAGGAGCATCCTACATCAAGGCGGTCAGGGCGCCACTACCACAGATACCGCTAATTCCCACAGGCGGTGTGAATCTTGAGACCGCAGGACCCCTTCTTGATGCGGGTGCCTTTGCACTTGGAGTGGGCGGTGCCATCACGGACAAGAAAGCCATCAAGGAAGGGAACTACGAAATCATAACAGAGAATGTTAAGAAGTTCCTCAAAGTGGTCAAGAATCACAGGAGTAAGAAGTGAACACCAGCGCCTAAGCCAAAAGGAAAGCTTTTTGCGGTGCCCTTTGGTGCGGCGAGAGAGAAGTGATCTGAAATGACAAATGATTTGCTTGAATTGATGCGCGCGAGAATCGCTATCGGTCTTGAACGCGAGAAAACACAAGAAGCCCTAGAGGGTTGGGAACGTAAGGCGCTGCTGAGCCTCAAGGATGGAAAGCAGTACCATTTCCTCGTTGCAGATGGCACTATACAGGTCAACGAGGGCCCTGTTGACAATCCGGACATGCGGATTGAAGCCTCAGAAGATACAATCCGGAAGCTCTTCTTGGAGCAGATGGGAGCTACAGCTGCGATTCTCAAAAGAAAATTGAAAGTCAAAGGTTCAGCTTCCGACCTTATGAAGTTGAAGCACATATTCTGACAGCATACAGAAACGGGAGATGTGACTTGTGAATCAGAAAGTGGTAGATGAGCTTGCCCGGATCGTGGGCGATGAGTTCGTGTCGACACGTGATGATGTACTTCTGACTTATTCGGCCTCGGCATCAACAGGATACGACCCAGTTCGTCCCGGAGCTGTCGTAAGACCTGGAAGTACTCAAGAGGTTGCTGAGATTCTCAAGGTTGCCAACAAGTACAAAGTCCCGGTGACACCACGCTCTGGAGGGTCAAGCCTTCAGGGAGAGGCCATTCCTAAACCTGATGGTCTGGTCGTTGAACTCCTAAGACTTGACGACATCACGATGTTTGAGAACCTCAGATCAGTCAGAGTTGGGGCAGGAGTTACCTTTGGCAGGCTTGATAAATTCCTGAACCAATACGACCTCTGGGTGCCTATCTATCCGGAGTCGGCGTTAGTCTGCACACTGGCCGGGAATGTTGCTGTCAATGGCGCTGGACCGGGTTCAACTGTATATGGTTGCATCGCTGAGATGGTTCTCGGGCTTGAAGTAGTTCTGCCGGATGGTACAATAATCCAGACAGGCACAGAGGGCAATCCGAACGCTCCTGGTCCATTTCTGCGTTATGCCTTCGGACCGGACCTGACAGGCCTATTCATAGGGTCTCTGGGTTGTCTTGGAATCATCACTAGTGTGTCAGTGAAGACGTTCAAGAGATTGCATCACTTCCACTACGAAACATATGGATTCGACACAGCAGAGCAGGCTGAGAGGTTTCTGATCGAACTGAAACAGAACGAGATACACGCATTATTCGCATCTCTCTACGAAGGACGAATCCTAGACTTTTTCATGGATATGCTCGGCGAGGAGTATGGAATTCCAAAACACAAATGGCCTCCAGTCACGGCTTCGGCGACTCTTGGACGCCTCAGAAAAGACCAGCTTGAGAGCGACATCAAATTGGCAAAGCAAATCTGTGAAGAGCTCGGAGGACATGTCGTCGGAATCAGTGAACTACCACGCGGGGAATGGGATGAGAGAATGTGGACTTTCGCTCGATCGTCCTACGCTCATGGTTGGCATTGGCGTATTCTCTATCATCACCAGACGCCATCAAATTGGCACCGATCAGTCGAGGAGATATGGGCAGTAATGGACAAGTACGGCTTGCTTGGCCACACTGCAGGCTTTCAATCAGGTCATGCCAGTTACAACGCATACCCTCATTTGTATTTTGATCCCCAAGATAAAGAGGAAGAGATGAAGGTAAGAGAGGCTCACAAGGAACTCGCTCAGCGTCTCTTCAAGACCGGGGCAGTTCCATTCAAGCTTGCACCCTACTGGATTGAGGATGTCGAGGAAATGAAGGACTACCTGAAGTTAGTCAAGATGTTGAAACGAGTGATGGACCCCAACAACATCATGAATCCTAGCGTGCTTGGAGGTCCATGAGAAATGACTGAAATCGATTTAGATGAACTAATGGAGAATCTGGCGCAGTGTCGCAGATGTGGAATCTGCCGCGATGCAGTGTACGAAGACATGGGTTTCGATGGCATATGTCCGGTCTGGAAGAACACGGCAGGCTTTGAAACGAGCTTCATGCGAGGGAAACTCATGATTGCCATTGCCCTGCTTGAAGGACGGCTTGAAAAGACAGCAGATAACACGGAAGCCCTATACGCGTGTTCGCTCTGTGGGAACTGTACCGAGATATGTGCAGCAGAGTTTGACCCAACGCAATGTCTCGAAAAGGTTCGGACGGTCCTGCGCGATATCCCCAATGAGGTGCGGGATTCCCTTGCAGAGAGGATTTTGACCACCAACAATCCGTATATCACGGACAAGAAAGGAAAACGCGACTGGGTAGCAGAGCTGGGATTTGAGCCGCCAACCAAGGCTGACACGCTATACTACTTCGGATGCACTGCAGGAATGAAACTACCCGAAACCGCCAAGGCAGCAGCGAACCTGCTCAAGGCGGCGGGTATCGAGTTTGCGATTCTAGAGGACGAGCCATGCTGTGGGTCCGTTATGATTAGAACAGGCCGGCTCCAAGATGCTGAAGAAAATGCGAAGAAGGTACTTGAGTCAATCCAAGAGTCAGGAGCCAAGACTGTGCTCGTATCATGTGCTGGCTGCCTTAAGACTCTGAGAAAGGACTATCCTGAGAAATTCAACCTTTCCATGCCCAAGGTGGTTCATTTCGTGGAGTACTTCCTAGAACTTGTCAAGAGCAGAGAAATCAAGCTCAAGCCTCTAGGTGAGAATGTGAAGATTACATATCACGACCCCTGTCACATGGGTCGAGAGCTAGGCATCTACGAAGAGCCGAGAGACCTACTGAAGGCGATACCGGGAGTGGAACTCGTAGAGATGGAAACCAACAGGCGAGCCGCAATGTGCTGTGGAGCTGGAGGTGGGCTGCGCTCATATGATCCGGAACTCTCCAAGAAAATCGCAGCTGACAGAGTCAGAGAAGCTGAAAAAACAGGTGCGGAGATTATCGCCAATGCCTGCCCCTTCTGTGAGCAGAATCTCAAAAGCGGTGCCGAAATAATAGATAGCTCGATAAGAGTGGCCGACATTGTGGACCTCATTGTGGATTTAGTTGAGTGATAATTGACTAGCCCGAATTGCCCTGCTCAGTCTGCATCAAGAAGAAGGTGGACGTCTGGCAGACTCCCTGACTTGGCAGCCAAGACATGGCTTTAAGGTCCACCCTCTTTTTTGAACGTGAAGCTCCTACGCTCTCACTGGAACGTCTCCCTCTGAACCATAAGGTGAGAGTAGAATCTCCCTGCAGACGGACATTCTTTTGGACATACCAATGCAGAGTGTTGTCCAATCGCTTGAACTACTCGCGGAGCGACGGGCATCGACCAGTCGTCCGTTCCATATAATGTCAACAACATGAGATAAGCTTATTGTTCTATGAGTATAGAGTTCTACAGGCATAAAACTTTAAAACCAACCTTATCATGGAGCTGGAGCAGACACAATCGAGTGTGAGGCGGTACAATGGATGATATTAGGGTAGCCCTCATTGGCATGGGCAATTGTGCAAGCGCCCTTGTGCAGGGTGTTGAGTTCTATAAGAATGCAAAAGCGAACGGTGATGTGATTGGACTCAATCACACGGATTTCGCAGGATATCATGTTGGCGACATCAAGTTCGTGGCAGCCTTTGACGTTGTTGCAGGTAAGGTAGGGCTTGACCTCTCAGAGGCCGTGTTCGCAGAACCGAACAACGTGATACGATTCAGCGAGGTACCAAAGACAGGCATCAATGTTCTCAGAGGGCCGCTACTCGATGGTGTTGATGACAACCTTCGTGCCCTTGTCAAGATATCGAATGACAAGGAAGCAGATGTTGCCAATGTCCTAAAGGAATCAGGGGCTGAGATGGCAATTAATCTATTACCCGGCTCTGCGCAAGAGGCGACGGAGTTCTATGCCAATGCGTGTCTTGAAGCCGGCTGTGCATTCATCAATGGTACACCCATAGAGATCGCGTCAAACCCAGAATGGAACGAGAAATTCAACGAGAGGGGAATCCCGCTGGTCGGTGACGACATCCAGGACCAACTTGGTTCAACGGTACTCCACAGAAACATCCTGCAGTTGCTAGTTTCTCGAGGTGTCCGTGTGGACAAGAGCTACCAGCTCGACGTAGGAGGAGGCGCAGAATCACTCGACTCTCATTATCGCGGACGTTTCCGAAAGCGGGATGTAAAGACCTCTGCAATCAGTCAAGATCTCCCGTACGACGCACCCCTTGTCGCAGGTTCTTCGGATTACGTTCAATTCATGAACAACGAACGTGAGTCATACTTCTATGTGCACGGAAGGCAGTTTGGAGGAGCACCAATCACAATAGACATACGGGTGGAAATGACTGATGGACCGAATGCAGGACCAATCCTCTTTGATGCGATTAGAGGGACTAAGCTTGCATTGAAGAGAGAGATAGGTGGGGCGCTCGAATCCATATCGGCTTATGGCTTCAAGAAACCGCCAAAACCCACGACAATGTATCGCGCGGAGAGATGGGTTGAGGAGTTCCTACTGAACAAGAGAAGGCTATGAAGGAGCTAGTCGTAGACCTTCAAGTACTGCTCAAGAAGGCGTTTCAGCTTTGTCAAATCATGTAAAACCATGAACTCGGTTTCATTGCCAGTTTCCTCAAGCGTTTCATTGATTGCAACAACGTTCTCAAAGGTCTTCTGGATTTCTTCCTTGGCAGCTTTGGACTTGGCAGAAGAATCGAATACGACTATCTTACTTTCTGGCTCAAAGTTGATGACAATGCTCCTCTTCAGATACATCACCTTCTTGCATTTGGGACATTGCACGCGATTGGCCTTGCCAGACTTCAGGTTCCTGATAAGATCGCGATCATCATGCAGGTCGATGTAGTCGACAGCCTCGGTTTCGTACAGTTTGCCACACTTCTCGCATGTCACTTCGACTGTTTTTGTTCCGACCATCGTCATCACCTTGGCAATCTAGAAGCAGTTTGCAGCGCCTCTTAAGAGTTGCGAACAGCATTATCCCTAACGATGCAAGAAACATGGAAGCAGGAGATTTTGCAGCCTCTATTTCGTAATGTCTTCCACGCGAACTTTCTTCACGCCGTCAAGTACCGTGAGCGCGCTTTTGAGGTCATCCAGACTTGTGTTCAACTGCTTCGCGCTGAAGTAGCATTCGTAAAAGCAACGCGTTCCTCTGAGGCATACACCCGTTGAGAAAAGCAAGTCCACGAGTCCTGACTTCTTGAATATCTGCGATAGCTTGGTGAGGAAATCGTTTGTCAGCTTGCCAATTTCGAGACTCAAGAACGTTACTTCGCTGCTATCAAGAGGGAAGATTTTGATCAACCGGTCTTTCAACACCAGGACCATAAGCCCCTTGCTTGTCCCCATAGCCGCCTTGAATGCAGCTGGAAACGCCACTGTGTTACTGTCGTCAAAGACCAGAACTTTACCTGCTGTTGCGCCTTGGTATTCGGAGTCCCCGGACATCTTATCGCCTTCTTGAGTAACTAGTTGACCTCGCAGACTGGGTCTAATTCTATTGGTTCACCCTCTCTATTATAAATGATGTTCTGCTCTCATGAATGTTCATATTATCATAGTGACACTAAGACTGTGCCGTTTTTGAGGCGTATTGCGGTATTCAGAGTTGAGTGATGCGGCTTATGAATTCCTCTAGCAGATTGCCTTCAGGGAGATACCGTCAGGTGACGGACCTGCGAACACAGAGCCAATGTGAATATCGACTTCATCTAAAAATGATACACGGCGACCTACCTTCGAATGCAAGTGTGCAGGGCACTTGGCTTCATTCACAGTCATTACTGCATGCGCCTCTCCAGACATCCAGCAGGCGAGTAGTGCGGTTGGCAGCGCTGATTCTGACCATCATCGCGGCCATAGTCTGGATTGTGAGGTGAATCATGTGGATATGGCTCAAAGCATTCTGTTGTTGGCCATGTTCGTGGCCGGGGCTCTTGCACTGCTTTGCGACGTAATAGACGAAACTATCAATCCAGTTTTAAAAATCATCAACAGAGCGATTGACTCTCCGTGGGATTTGAACACATTCCTTCACCTCGAATCAAATCCTCCGGAATCTAATCGGTATTACAGCTTCGCTGAAGAAGCTGTTGTGTCAATGGGGCACAGATACAGCGGAAGGCTTGATAAGGCAGTTCTGAGGTTCGATGGAGTTCCAGTTCTGGAGGTCGTCATTGAGCGTAAGTTCCCCTTCAGGAATATACCCAAGATTGCCAGAACAGAAGACATGTTCCAAGCGGGACTGTATGCAATGGCATTGATGGAGAGAGGAGTATCTTGCGGCTCAACACGATTGGTAGTCATATACTGTACACAGAAAGATGCATCGAATTGTGTGCGTGCAAGCAAAGGCATGAATTGTTTCCGATGCAGAAAGGGACGCATATTCCAAGAAAAGTTCAATCTGAAGAGAATCCTGAAAACTCTGAAAAGACTGGATGAAGTCTGGTATGAGAGAAGAAAACCAAGACCCTCGCCCGAGGTCGGGAAGTGCAGGTCATGCCCATATGGTACCGATGGGGTATGCGACCACTCAGCCGCTTGAAACACAGAGGTTTTTTACGGATTGACTTCAATCCTTAGTCACCATGGGTCATGAGTTAGAGAACTTCCTCACACGCGTGATGAGTTCAAAGAGAACGCTGAAGGAAGTCTACTATACGACGAGGGACTCCGAAACAAAGTCTGACGCAAAGGAATTGGTTGTCGCAGCGATATCCTTGCAGAAGACATTGGAAGACCTACTGAACATGAAAAGGAAGGTCCGGGTTGCACAAAAGGTGCTGGAAGACCGAAAAGCAGTCCTATCACTGAGCAAGTGGACCAAAGCATTGCCAAGAAGAGTCGATAGCTACACAAAGAAGAAGGGAAAATTCAAACAGGATCACCTTCACAAATACCAGGACAGCCTGCTTGAGTATATCGAGAAGATTGGTGAGGAACTGGCGAAGTGGATCATCGATATTGAAACTCTGAGTGAGATACCTCGACCCCCAAAGAAGTAAATGATGTACCCGCGTTACCAGCGCAGCTTGGCTGCTACACCGCCGAATGATTTCAACTGTGCACCCGACTCGGTCTGACTTGAGAACACCATTACCTCAGAACCATAAGTCTGCGCTTCATTCATGAACTCGTCGACAAGGTCCATGTCATCCTCAATGACCAGTATCGTACGTACTCTGCCTGCTTTAAGGGCTTCAAGGACCTCCTTCTTACCATAGGTCGCTGTTGTATTGCCCTTCATTAAATCACCCATGAAATCGTCCCAAGCTTGGCGCTCGGCGTAGATCTCCGTTTCTTTCAGGATTCGAGAGGCTTCCTTCATCGCTTGATACAGGCCAGTTTCGTCAATAATACTGACGGGTATAATTTTTTCAGCGACCTTCTTTCTCAAGCGGTAGTCCAGGTCCCCCTTCTCCAAAAACTCCTGTGCACGAATTGTGTTGCCCCCAAGAACAATGGCATCAATGTTCTCTAGATTCTCCACGAGAAGTTTGTTTAGTAACCGTCCAACGAATTTGAAGAACTCAACCATCTTCTCATCACGTAAGCGATCGTATCGTTTGGCGCTTTGGCCTCCTGCACGTGTTTTCCCGATGATGAAGAAATCTTCGTCCCGGATAAGCTCCATGTGTTTTCCACGAAGATAACCAACTGTGACTTTGCCACCCTCAATCAATACGATAACGACCAGGCTCTTAGGTCGTATCATATCCTGAAGCTCTTCAAGATTGAACTCACGACCACAGATATAGCTGAATTGGGAGATTGGAGAAGGTGGAATCACAATCTCGCGTATCTCCTCGTTTGTACCACCTTCCTCTTTGATGCCGTAGAAGAAAGCAATACCGTTCTCTGGAATCGAACCTATCTTCGTTAGTTCGCTCAATATCGCAGTCAGATTATCGGATACGTTCTTTCTGTTTTGCTTGCTCTTTATGTTCTCAGCACCAGCTAGTTCAGCCTTGACAAATGAAATCGTGTCAGTCAAGTTCTTCGTTGGTGGAACGTAAATCGTCGTGAAAGAACTGTGCCGACCCTGATGCGCTCTAAGCTGATGCACCTTGCGCCTCAGGCGTTGTCTTTCGGCCTCCATGTTCTCTCACCTACTTTGTCATAACTAGTGGCGAAAATCACCGGAGAATTAGTTGCTATCCGGTAACTGGAGGAAATGAAGGCAGACTGTATTTTAAGGTTGCGAACCAACCGGGCAGATTACGCGCTGCATCCAACAATTTGCGGCCTTCGACGAAAGCAAATTGATGACTATGAATAATGTGGCGCTTCGTCTTAGGGACTAACGCATATGATGCGCGAATTGACACGACTAGATTGATTAGACACGGGTTCCTCTCGGTGCTTGTGTTAACATGACAAGCCCCGTAAATGGCCCGGATGAAAGGCTGTCAAGTGATGAGATTATAGACCTTAGGAGCCTGAAAGCAATTCGTGTTGCCCTTCCTATTTGTCTGGTCCTAATCTCACCGATCACTATTGCGTTTAGTGACTACCATAAACCCTGGCTCTACATTTCCTTCTTCTTAGGAGTACTATGGACGGGTTTTCAACCTCCGTCTGCATACTTCGAAAGCATATTCTACAATCCCCCCATAATGCTGGTGGTATCACTTCCATACTTGCTCCTAGGCATAGTGTCAGCATGGCAGCTTCACCGCCTTTCGATTAAGCGTTCCACTCCGAGGAGAGTGCTGATTGTGATTTCCTTAGCCGCTGCAGTATGGATTATCTTCAATCTGACGGGAATGTTCTATGTCCAATCGAGTGGTGAGGTTCTAATAATAGGTTGGATATTGCCTTTGCCAATCGCTCCGGTCGCAGCTATTCTGAGTAGAACCCACATCATGGAACTGACAAGACGCATAGAATCACAGGAGAAACAGGATGCAGGACTAGTCTAGAGGTTTTTCAACACCTACCGTATTTACGGAGGTTGTTGATTTGATGGCAAGCATTGTGCGAGTACTTCATACGGACGCTATGAGGCATTGATCCGCCCAGTCGCATCATTCGAACGATAGATTCAAATCAGGGGATGCAGCCATCCGCACATAGCAATGAGTGAGGAGCCATGGATCGCTACCAATTTACATCATCCAAGTAAGTGTTTGTTTCTCTCTTGGATTCAGTCCGTACTCCGTGGTTCATCTTCAGCATCATCTCACATGTGAAGGAGTTTTGAGCGATAAATGACCGAGCTGACAATAGGCGAAAGGAAAGTTCTGGGGAAACTGGCCGAGTATGATAAGCTTGTTTCCGCATCAGAGCTCGCTAACGAGCTTCAAGAAAGGGATGAGCGAGTCGTCTCCATCCTCAACTCATTAGCTGAAAAGGGATTCATCAAACTGGACACCAAGGAACACATGACCCACCGCCTAACAGATGAGGGCCGCAGCTACGTGAAAGATGGGCTTCCTGAGGAACGCCTATTTCATGCGGTTATGCGACTCGGCGGTCAAGCAGAGCTGGACAAGGCTGTTTCTGAAGCAGATCTGGAGAAGCAAGCTAAAGGGATATCTGTCAATTGGGCGCGGAGGAATGGATGGCTGGAGATTGAAAAGGTCAATGGAACTACCGTCCTTAAGGTAAAGGTGGAAAACGCTGAATCAAGTGTGAAAAATGTTCTAGTCCTTCTGGATAGGGGGGATGTCAACGTACCCACGAAACTTGCAGGTGGTCTCGAAACCGCCGTTGAACGAACTCTTGTAGAGGAAAAGATCACCAAGATTTTCGAAGCCTCAATTGTGAAGAAAGGTAGGAGTGCGATTAAATCGATTCTATCGCAAACGGCGGAGGGCATTACTGATCTCACACCAGAGCTGATTGCCAGCGGCGAATGGAGAAATTGCACCTTCAGACCGTATAATGTGGAGATTGAGCCTGCATTCGTGAACTATGGGAAGAAACACCCTTACAACGAGTTCATTGATTGGCTCAAGGAGGTTCTCGTAGGCATGGGATTCAATGAGTGGTATGGACCCTATGTTGAAACCGAGTTCTGGAACAACGATGTCCTATTCGTGCCTCAAGATCATGTTGCCAGAGAAGTCCAAGACCAGTTCAAAATCACCGAGCCCTACGATCATGGTGACATTCCCGATGAGAAATACTACAGAAAGGTGAAGGCTGTACACGAGAATGGAGGAGATACAGGATCCACTGGATGGGATGCGCCATTCAGTCGAGAGGTGACTACTAGACTATGCCTGCGTTCCCACACTACGCCAGTATCAATTAGATACCTCTGGGAACATCCAGAATCGCCGCAGAAGATGTTCATAATCGACCGCAACTTCAGGTCAGAATCGTTGGATGCCAGTCACGCTCAGGAGTTCAATCAGTTTGACGGCATCATCATGGACAAGGGACTCACTCTCCGCGACCTCATGGGCTATCTGAAAGAGGTGTGCCATCGCATGGGAATCAAGAAGGTGAAGTTCAAGCCAGGACAATTCCCCTTCACGGAGCCCAGTATCGAAGGCTTCGCGAAACATGACACGCTTGGATGGATAGAGGTCGCGCCGGGAGGAATCTTCAGACCGGAGGTGACGCGTCCGTTGGAAATAACCGATCCCGTTCTGGCATGGGGCATAGGTGCAGGACGACTCTACATGGCGTCGATGGACATCAAGGA
>DAOVDG010000087.1 GCA_030669595.1 Candidatus Thorarchaeota archaeon | reverse complement strand
CACAGCTGAGAATGTAAGAAACTTGTAAGATTTCCAGCTTGCGGGACTGCCCCTGACCACAGTGTCTCTTCTCCTCCTCTGTCTAGATAGGTTGGAATCTCACATTCCCCAAATAATGTTGTACTTGAAATGTTAGACAATTATAATCGTGTGGTCCTTATTAGTACTGGAGAGCCACTACATACTATGATAGGACTAGGCAAGTGGGTAAACGCTGTTTCACGCAGTCCACGCTCACTCCCGAAAGCCCGAGGGAAGACGAGCTCTTCTCGAGGGAGGTCCTTACTCTCCTCTAAGGGCCCTGTATCAGGTCTTGGGGAGTCCGCGGCCGTTCACCATGCTCAGACGAGCCTTCTCAGTTTCGGTGACGAGGTTGAGATAGTTGATAAGGACCCCGCCGTGGCAAGAACTGTGGAAAGCCTCTCTGTGGCTGGGAGTGATACCCCAGCAGTGAAACAGGAGAAGGAAGCCAGGATTGTGGGAGGGATCCCATCCCGATGATGACAGACAAAGCCCTTGCTAATCTTAGGCTCTATAGGAGTCTGGGAGGTGGCGACACTGGCAAGGGACGGGTGGAACACAGGAATTTCTTGCAGTTGAGTGTCACTCATATGAAATGTAAGAAATAGGTTCTAGGTTCTATGGACAGGTCAGTCTTGAAGAGGATATTCTGGTCACTCGAAGCGGCTGTCGATTTCTGTCTAACCCGCAGAGCGAACTGATTTGCATGGAATGAGATTCAGGGGTTTGCCAGTTCATCCATTGCCCCTATTCGATAGCCTTTCGCATCGATAGCAACATAGGTGAATCCAACGGAGCTTGCCAACTCGGTGAGCTCGTCGAGCTTGTCGGTGTCGAAGAGTTTGTCTCGCTCGTCAGAACCTACTTCTATTCGCACAAGGTCACCGTGGAATCGAGCTCGGATTGTATGGACCTCGAATATTCGTCTGACTGCTTGTTCAATCGCGTCCACCATGTTGACATATTTCTTTGTGATCTGGACTCCGTAAGGAAATCTGGTTGCCAAGCATGCCATGGAGGGTCTGTCTGCAACAGACAGTTCGTTCTCTCTTGCGTACTGGCGAATCTCATCTTTCGTCATGCCTGAATCCAAAAAGGGTGACGTCACTCCCATCTCTCTGATAGCACGTTCGCCAGGTCTGTGGCCTTTCAGATCACTTGCGCTTGTGCCTTCAACGACCATGTCGAAACCTCGTTTGCTAGCGTATTCAATCCAGACCTTGGCCAGCTTCTTCTTGCAGAGGTAACATCGGTCGCGGGGATTCTTCGTGAACTCATCATCGTCCAGATGATCCATATGGATTATCTCCGACTCAATTTTCAGCTCGTCTGCGACTTTCTTTGCATTTACAAGTTCAGACTGGGGTGACAAAATACTATCGATGGTGAGCAACACAACTCTGTCTGCATGCTTCTTAGCGAGGAGTGCAAGGACAGAGCTATCAACACCGCCGCTGAACGCAACTAATACTCGTTGTCCATTCAGAAGGCTCGCGATTTTGCCAAACTTGTCCTTGGAGTGTTCATTCATCGAAGTCTTGCCTGCTTTCGAGCTGATGGTCTTAAGGATTGGCAAACTGACAATGCTTGAGGGTCTTACCGTACTTTCGATTATTTGCCCTTGTTTGTTGACATGTAGGGGTCCTCATCAAAATCCATGTCGGTGTAACCTTGGTCCTCCAGAAGATGTTCCACGGATTCCGCTCCCTTTGTCCATTTTACCTGCCACTGACCCTCTTCAGTCAGCCTGAGCTCTACATCAGGCAGGTCCCCCAGAAGATTGTGGTCCATCTCAATGACATCTTGGTACGCGCCTGTCAGGGCTAGAACAAAGTAGGATCCCTGAACATTCTCCAAGACACCAACAGGGATTCCTTCCTCCATTCCCTCCTCTGGCAAGGTCAATGGCCGGTTGTCTCTTGTGAACAGCGGCTTTACAGTGGCCTTTCTGTGGAATTGAGATATCTCACCATCTGAGTCACAGGTGATATCCACCAAGCGCACAGTCGTTTCAGGCTTCACATCCAGGTCGCGAATGGGCACAATTGGGAAGTGCTGATGGACTAGAACATAATCTCCTACACTGTTGAACACGCTGAAGTTGCCTATAACGATGTGCTCCGGATACCAGAAGCTCCTGGAAACAGAGCCCGGTTTCAGTTGATTGAGTCCATGCTTTTTCAGCTTCTCCCGAACTGCCGCTTCAAGCACTCCCACCAACATCTCGCTCTCGAAGATTCCTCTTAGGGTGTCAGAGGTCTCAGTGAGCTCCTTATGGAATTCATTCCACAATTTCGTCAATTCTTCAACAGAACTTGTTTTCGCAATCCTGTCAAGCCATTGGCGCTCAGCCTTCTCCATTGCTTTGCTCTCGTATTCTTGACGGGGCGGAAATACTGACCTCAACTCAAGTGCTCTGACCAACACGAGTGAGCCTAAAGCAGTAATTCCCCTTCCTGACTCTACGATAATGTTCGGCGAAATGCATTGATGCTGGTTCTCCTTGAGGACATCCTTGATTCCCTGAACAAGTGATAGGGTGTACAACTCCATCAGGTCTGAGCGATGGGCGCTAGTGTAGTCAATTGGTAACCCTCCTCCGAAGTCAATAGCATCCAAGCCAGAGAGGCCTCTGTCGCGGAGCTCTAGGAATACCTGTGTCATGAACTGTGCAAAGCTTCGAAAGCTCGCTACATCGATTATCTGTGAACCCGCGTGACCGAGGATGGTGGAAACAGAGGTCAAGAACCCCGTTTCCTTGAACAGCTCAATGACATTGAAGATATCATGGATGCTCATCCCAAACTTAGAGTCGCGCCCGGTCGAGTGTGACCAATGGCCTTCAAGAGTAAGATACGGTTTGAGCCGCAATACTAGATCAGTCATCTTTGGATTGAAGCGCTCGACAATCATCCTAGCCTCATGCAATGACTCCACTGACATTGACATGGTGTAGCCATTGTCAATGCACTTCTGAATCATATCCAAATACTCTGGGTCTTTAGCACCATTGCAAACGATGCGTCTGTGCTTTTCATTCTGAATCACATTGCTTACTAAAACCAGCTCGGACTTGGTTCCAACCTCGAGGCCGTATTCTATATCTGCAGCCAGCACGGGCAACACGAAGTCGCGCCGCTGATTTACCTTCACTGGATATACTGCACTGAATTGTCCTTCATAGTTCAATTGCTTGATGGCTGAAGCGAATGCAGTCTTTAGCTTCTTGACTTGAGAAATAATCAACTGAGGAAGTCGAAGAGTGAACGAGGATGTATAGCCAATGGAATCTCCGGCATCTGTTTTGATATTCCTGATAATCTCTGAGAATGTTATGGTTTCCTTGCCCATTCTAATGCAGAGTTCCCCTTCTTCTGTGATGTCAAGAAAATGCAGGTCATTACGGTCCAACCCGTAGACCAGTTTCGATTGACCGATAGTCCACTCTTCTTCTTTCACTCAATCACCCCTGAAGATGTATTCTTCTTCAGGACTCGTCCTCTTTGATGGAGTCAAGCATCCCTTGAAAGGCTCTAGCCAACTCACCAATCTCGTCGTCCTGTGAGATGTACGTTGTATCGACCCTAAGGTCAATCGAGTCCAAACTCTCCTCCTTTATCATAGCTTCGACATTTCTGGTTGCTAGGTCCATGAGGTATTGCAGAGGTCTCGTAATCTGGTTGGCGATCACGATGGCCACAGCTCCAGCTACTATAATTCCGCCCACGGTGACAGCTAGGATGAATGCCAAAGCCTGCTGATTGGCCGTATCGATTCTCTCTTCCAACGGTGGAATCGCGCTCAGCACTTCATCTTCAGGAACAACGATAACAACGATGTAGTTACCTCTCTCCACGCTGGCGTATACTAGAAGATGGTTTTCACCATTTCTGGTGTAAGTGAGATTTCCCACACCTCCTGATTGAACGCTTCTAATCTGCAGAAGCTGTGTGTCACTAAGGGCTTCAGTCGTATCGTTGTTTCTCTCCACTTCAGTCAATGGCATGAGAATTTCGTTCTCCACCCAAAAGTCCGCGTAATCCTCTGGAGATAGCTCCGGATGGGCGATGATTCCTCCTCCGGACTTTTCGATGAGCGATGCATAACCGCTCTCCAAGACCTGAACGTCTAGAACCTTCTCGTTGATGTCTGCAACTGAGATATCACCGGAGATGACCCCTATGATGGTTCCATTGTCGTATCGCACGACTCTACCGATGGATATGAGAAGAACCCTTTCGAATTCATCGAAGTACGGTTCGACATAGGTTATGTCGGGGCTTCCTGAAAGGATATCTATGTACCATGGCTGTGAGCTGGCAGAGTATGGATGCATCGACCGGTCAAGGATACTGCCTGGGTAGTTGATGAAGAGGTCGTTCGTGAATGCTAGGTAGAGCCATCGGAATTCAGGCATCTGCTGATGGATGCTCTGAAATATGAAGTCGAGATTAGAGGCTCGTCCAAGCTTCTCTGCATTCGCATCGGCAGTGTCATTGTAATTTAGTGGGTCCGCGGAGGGATGATACCAACTGCTGTAATTCCAAGAAACGCTGAGCCCATAGCCATCTTCGTAATGAGTACAGCTGGGTCGTGGCCCTCCGGCATTCTCAAAGTAGTAGTCATAGTATGCTTCTCGAGGTTGTACTGTGGAGTCATCGCTGAATATCTGTTCGCACTCTTCAGCCATTGCTCTAATCATCCCCTCCGCGCCAGCCAACTTCTGGCTGATTACGAGTGCGTTCTTCTCTGCAGTGAGCTCCATGTTTCTGATAGCTTGTTCTCGCAAAGCTGAAGCAGCGAGCAAAGTAGTGTCATCTCCGATGTAGGTCATGAATTGCTGGGACACCACACCCGTGACAGCTAGCGAAATCACTGAGATCAACACTAGTGAGATCACCACGCTCCTTCGGAAACTCCCTCTCTTCTTCGTAATGTTCTTTTTCTGTGCCATTTTCATATCGCCCCCTCAGTAATCAACCGTGGTTCCTCCCACTTCCATCTGAGCCATAAGCACTCCAATCTCCTGGAACGCTCGCTCTATGTCACTACGTACATCCCGACTATCTACTACAGAGAGGTATTGTCCCTGTGGGATTCCCATGCACACGGATTCTAGTAGCTCTTCGATTGTCAACCGTTGTCCGGTCTTGGGGGACCTGATTCTCTTCTTCGTGTCCACTGGTGCCCTGAGCTCCCCGCCCACGCCTATTATGATTAAGTTCACATCTAGGTGGTTGTTCCTGATGTATCCCTCTATCGTGGATTCCCTGGACTTCTTCAGACGCTGTTGAGGCGTGAATATTCCTTGGAGGGCATCAAGTGAGAAGTGCTTTGAGCTATTGTCCTGGCCATCAGTAAGGGCAATCACCCATCTATGTTCGCTCGACTCCACTCTGTCAAGCTCGACAAGTGCCTTTCCAAGAGCATCGTAGAATGCCGTCGCGTTGTTGGGGTGCCTTAGCGCATCAAGCGTTCGATAGATTGGACTATCACGGGGGTCCTTGTATTCACCCTTCACGGTGAGTGGCAAAAGCTCCCGGAATCCAGAATTGAACACAATGATGCTCACTTCATCTTGCGGGTTGACCTGACTGTCTAGGATCTCCTTGGCTCCTGCAACCGCAGCCTTGATTCTATCCTGTGCTCGCATACTGCCTGAATAATCGATGACGAAGATCACGCTCTTCTTGAACATGATTGACCGTCTTAGCTTCTCAGCTTGCCGTCTCAGCTCGTGGCTTGGTTTATTCAGGTGGTCTAAGACCTCAGCAAGTGCATTCATGCTATGGACTGCTAGCCAGTACTCCTCGACACTCTGAGCGAGTTGGATGGATGCATCAAACTCCTTTTGGGCCTTTCTCCATTTACTTTGGTCTGCAAAGAGAGCGCCCATGTGGTAGTGTACGTAAGCTAAAGCTCGCTCGTAGTTCTCTGCCTTGGCAATTTGCTGAGCCTCTTTAAATCGTGAGAGCGCCTGACTGTGGCGTCCTGCCTTGAACAAGTTGAGACCCATTGCATCGAAACGTCTAGCGAGTCCTCGATTGTTGCCGAAGGTACGGTCAACCGCTTCTGCATCTTCCAAATACTTCATCGCCGCACCATAATCGCCGGCGTCCATCTTAACAAGCGCCATGTTATGGTATACTGAAGCGATTCGGCTCATTGCATCCGATTCGTCAGTGGTATCTGACTTGGCTCGCTTAAGCATTCGATTGGCAATGGTTAGAGCTCGATCGTAGTAGTCTAGCGCATTGCCAGCGTCCCCGCGCTGCCTGAACACATTGCCAATGTTCAGACTCATTGTCTGTTCCCCAATCTCAATCTTGAGCCCTCTACTAATCTCCAATAGGTTCTGATAATTAGCGAGTGCTCGGTTCAGGTCACCTCGGATGAATGCTTGGTTGCCGAATCTGCAGGCCTCTTGGAAGCTGAGCAAGGCGTCAACAGTTGTTCCTATCTCCTCGAACATCGCCCCTGTCACCGTGACTCCACGTGTGAAGTCCTGTTTCGACATCTTCTCAACCATGCTGGTCATCTCATTGATTGGTTTGACCACCGCGCGTCCTCTTCTGTAGGATATGGCACCAACAACCACGGCCACAAGAGCAAGGACTCCTCCCAGTGCTATCGTCAACAGAAGGGTCTCTTGCATCACAACGTTCAGTATATTGTTGGCAGGTTCAACAACCTCATCAGCGGGAACTACAATTGCAAGTGCGAAACCTGTGTTTGTCACATTGATGTGTGTGAGTATCCATGGCTTTCCATCCTTTGTGAACTCAGTACTCCCCTGTCCTGCGGTGAGAGCACTGCTAAGCACATCCTGGAAGTCTATTGCTTCTTGGCTTGCTTCAGAGTCGAATTCCAACTCGAAGATATTTGGTTGATACTCAGCAATAGGGTCCAATTCTGGATGGGCCAAGACGGTACCGTCAGATGTCAGCAGGTATGCGTATCCGCTATCAAGGACCTCTATATTGAGGACCTCAGATCGAATTGTTTCAACCGATACATCTGCAGAAACAACCCCAATCAGTGTGCCATTGGTATATCTAACAGGTCTACCAAATGACAACACCCAATCGGTGCTTGGATCAAAATTCAGTGTGAATGTTATATCCTCGTTCATGACTCCCTCGACATTGGTGTACCAAGTTTCGACATTAGGATCGTAGTCATCAGCTGGGTTAAGCCATACTCCGGGATCCTCCTGCTGGAAGTACCAGAGATTATCATATGGGTAATTCCTCATCAGATGCTGATCGGATACAGCCGGGTCAAAACCCATGTACAGCCAGACGTAATCTGGATTCATCTCATGAATCGCACCGAATATGTTGACCATATTCGAGGTAATATCCAGAGTGGCAGCCGTCGTGGGAGAGAGGTCGAAAGGATCATTGTTGCGATAGTATGGTCTTGGCATGTAATAACAATCAATATCGAATGAGATGAAGTTCGAGTAGTATGCGTCTACAACGTCTGGATCAGTCTCAAAAGGCGGAAGAGTTTCTGGCTCAAGAACCGGGTCCCAGTAGTAACTATGCCGAGTTGTGGCGTTGATTCTCCCATTGAAGAGGTCCTCACAATACCTCTCCATCATGTAGACACCGTCAATGTAGCTTTGAGTTCTCTCCTCAATGTAGAGCCTAGTGTCATTCGATATTCGAAGGAGATTCGCTAGTTCCTCCTCGTGAAGCGCATTCGCAGCATCGCCAGCATTGTCTTGTGACACGTTAAAGATAGTTGTCGCTGACAACGCCGAGATAATTAGAATTGGTATCAACGATACCGTCACGAACGTCACAATGATTCGTCTGCTTATCTCCATCTGTTGTCCTCCGAGTTATGATAATGCATTCCCTTTCTTACTGATTCCATTATGTCCCCTCCTAATTCTAAACTGTCCAGTGTTTTAATTCCTTGTTTAGTCCGACCACGAATTCTCTGATGTCTTGACTCTTATCAAGAATAAACGAGTCGCCAATCAATTCGCCTTCAACCAAACCTTCTCCGAGAAGGATTAGCAGCGTTCTACGAAGAATCTGCCTGTCCACTCCGGTTTCTAGTTCAAGCATCTTGATGTCTATGATATTTTCGCCCCCGAGCACACTGGCGATAGAAGTTCGCAACTTGTTGGGTGTAATCGGTTTCGCTTTCTTGGGCAGCTTCAATTTCGTTCGCCCTGTCCGGACAAAGACATTGCCATCAAAATGGCCCCTGATGATCTTCTTCTTCATCATCGTCTGAAGGCTTCGCCTAAGATTGTATGCAGCTGGTTGTGAAAGCGTTCTCCTCAAGATTCGGTCCAATTCCTTGAGCGGAATTCGAGTGTGCTTTGATGTTATGGATTCAAGACTCTCTTGAAGGAATTCCTCAATTGCGTACTCATCTAGTATTTCCAGAGTCGCGCCGCAGGAGTCACACGTTTCTGCTTCTGGTGATGTATTCGCTCCACAGTTACCGCACTTGATTGCGCGTCGGTAGAGAATGGTCTTGGTGGATTCTATCTGTTGCAGTGTGATTCTTTCAGTCCTAGAGATCTCGCTTGTTTGTTCGACTTCCCAGAAGCCCAGTCTGCGGTCGCTCGTACTCACCACTAGATACGCAATGTCGGAAACATCATCCGGGATACCTGTGGCTAGTGCCTTGGGTGTTGCTGAGAGCTCAATCCTAGCAACTTCGTGACCATCAAGGTCCCAAGCTTTAAGTCGAGTCGAATGATTGCCAGTCACAAATAGCCTTCTCTCTCCAAAGGCCAGCACTCCAAATACAGTCATGGTCTCTCCAAGCTGAAGTTGCTTCAGATGGTATCCAGCTGACGTGAGTATCGTGACTGTGCCGTTTCTCTCAGCGATGACAACTTCGAGTTGGGAATCATTGGTGATATCTTCGAGCCAGACATCGCAGAGCGGGCTGTCCATGGTGCGACTAAACAGTGCCGTCTTGTCGTCGTTCCAGAGGATTATTCTTCGATTTTGAAGTGCAACCACAACTTCAGCTGCGGAATCTCCATCGACGTCTCTGGAGTCACAAGCAAGAATTGGGCTCTCTAGGCCAATGTCCCACATTGGTTTACCTCTACATGTCACGACGAGAACCTTTTTCCCGACGCCCCCGATAAGGGCATCTTCCCCTTCTCCTTCCACATCTGCAACAGCAATGCATCTGACCTTACTACTCCATCTCCTAGAAGCTTTAAGTGATCCACGAGTGTCGTAGACCCTCAATCGATCCCCATAGTCGAGGGAGATGACTTGTGACCTTGCGTCTAGCCTCTGTCTCACATACAGACTGTAAGCGCCAGCAGAAGTAGCTACCTTCGCAACCGAGTGAATCCGCACTAAGCCAAGCACC
>DAOVDG010000073.1 GCA_030669595.1 Candidatus Thorarchaeota archaeon | reverse complement strand
ACATGCTCTGCGATGCTGTCGAGTATCGCAGTTCTTGCTCTCTCGCTCTTTCTCAAGCTGTCCTCCATATCTTTTCTTTCAGTTATATCTCGGAGTATCGTGACAACTTGACTGACTTTCTTATCCCTTAGGATCGGTATCTTCATAGTTTCAGTCAGTATTACTTGACCATCTATCTTGTTTCGTTCCTCGGTGACTAGAACCTTGCCGCTTTCAAACACATAGCGATACTCGTCAAGAACCTTGACAGGGAGAAATGGAAATGCTTCGATTACCATTTTGCCCTGCATTTGCGTGTCAAGGCCAAGCTTCTTCATCCACTCAGTAAATGCCGGGTTTACGAGCACTATTCGAAGGGTTTCGTCAATGACATGGATGGCATCATGAATCGCGTTCAGCGTTGTTCGATATTGTTCTTCTGATTCTAGTAGCGCTTTTTGCCCATTCGCATGCTCGACCGCTCTATGTATCAGATGTGCGAGTTCAGCATACTGGCTCTTTGGGTCACCCCCTTTCTGAACGTAGTTGGTTGCACCCAGATTTAGAGCCCTGATTACCACATCCTCTCTGCCGCGACCTGTGAAAATGATAAATGGGACCGAGTTACCTTCGTCCCGCAGTTTCTCAAGCAACTCCAAGCCATCCATGCCAGGCATCTGATAGTCACAGACAATTACATCGAAATTTTGTCCCTTCATTTTTTTGAGAGCATTGGCGGCAGAGTTGACTGCTGCAATCTTCAATTCTTTATCTTGCTTCAGGAGAAACGTTTTTGCAATCTCCAGAAATGCATCGTTATCATCAATGAGGAGAAGCTTTGTCGTCTTCTTCACGCCCTTCGACGCCAATACAAAGAAAGCTCTGTATATATTATTAGCGCACTTGTACTGACCAATCAGTTGTCAATGTAGAACGAAGCTACAGGCGTGCCAGAGAACAGATACATTCGGCAATCTCTCCGCTCTTCGCTTGTCCATTGGGGGCGACATTTCAACACGGCAATTGCCAAAGGTCATTGTGTGAGTTGTTGGTTGGGTTACCTGGTTGCAACGTTGGATTATGCACATAGACATGGATGCGTACTTCGCCTCCGTCGAACAGTACAGGAATCACCCCGAGCTCCAGGGACTGCCTGTATGTGTAGGTCATGACCCAAAAGGAGGTAAGGGCCGCGGAGTTGTTCGAGCCGCCTCATATGAGGCAAGAAATCATGGCATACGGTCTGGGATGCCGGTTTCTAGGGCTTACCGTCTGTGTCCGAATGCAGTCTTTGTGTCTGGTGACTTTCAGAGCTACGTGAATGCTTCAGGCGAGTTCATGGCAATTCTCCGTGAATTCGCAGACGAGGGAAGGGTCCGACGAGCGAGTATCGATGAAGCCTACATTGAGACCACCTTCATCTGTCAAGAGTATAGGCACCCAAAGGAGCTTGCACTTGAGATTCAGACAACTATCAAGGACTCCACCAAGCTGCCTTGCTCGGTAGGTATCGCACCAAACATGTCAGTAGCCAAGATTGCGACAGGTATGAACAAGCCTATGGGAATCACTTTCGTTCCTCAAGACCCGTTGGAGGTTGTCCGTTTCTTGGCTCCGCTTCAAGTGGACGCGCTAAATGGTGTTGGCAAGGTCACAGCCGAGCGTCTCCAACGATATGACATAAAGACTCTTGGACAGATACAGCAGATGAGCGTGACAGAGCTTTGGCCAATCATGGGAAGAGGCTCGAGATGGTTGCATGAGCGCGCATCTGGAATTGACGAGCGCCCTCTTGTTGACAACGGACCTCGAATCCGCAAGTCGATTAGCAAGGACCGAACTTTTCTTGAAGATGTAGATCCGGAGGCAGTAGATTACCTTCATGAAACGATATTCAAGATCTGTGAACGAATAGCTGAGAAGGTGAAGAAGAAGGCTCTGGAATACAGAACCGTAACTGTGAAGCTGCGCTACGCCGACTATACAACTATTCAGCGCAGCCGCACCTTGCCGGTGTCTACAGCTGACGCTGACATGTTAAGGCGGATAGCTCGGGGAATTTTCGACCAAAAGCGTGATCCAGAAAGAGCTGTTCGACTGCTGGGAGTGAAGGTGTCAAGTCTGAGCGATAACTCAGCACAGGTGTGCCTTGCTGATTTCTTGTGACACGCGCGATGGCATTAATTGAACTGACAATTGATGCTTGCAGGAATCTGCGGAGAAAAAAGAGAAGTCAGCAGTCAGAAACGTTCTGACCGCTGTAGCTTCGTGTGGGTCTGTTCAAAACAATCCGACAAACCATATGTTGAGCATGGCGATAATGGGTAGGAACAGTGTTGCAGTGAGCGAAAGCACTACTAGAAGAGTGTTGATGCTAGGTCCGGCTGTGTCCTTGAATGGATCACCCACCATGTCCCCGAGGACTACCGAATCGTGAACATTATGCCACTCATCAGTTCCCTTCTCGTATTTCTTATATTCTGGCGATTCAACCCACTTCTTGGTGTTGTCCCATGCGCCTCCAGCATTGTCCATCATGATCGCAAGGATGAAGCCAATCAGAACTGCTCCGCCTAGATACGCTGCAAGAGCCTCAAGTCCCAAGATTACACCGGTGAGAATAGTGGCACCGATTGCAATTATGGTTCCTGGCATCAGCTCTCGTATAGCTCCATGAGTTGCTATTCCAATGCATGCGTCGTAGTCTGGTTGTGAAGTTCCTTCAAGGATTCCGGGATCCTCAGCGAATTGCCTGCGTATCTCTTTGATCATGCGCCCGGAGTTCTTTGAAACTCCAAGCACCAGTATCGCAGAGAAGACGGCTGGAATCAATGTGCCAACGAATGCTCCCGCGATAACAAATGGATTCGCGAAGTCCACAGAGGTTATTCCCGCAGACTGAATGAATGCTGAGAATAGTGCTAGTACTGATATCGCGGATGCGCCAATTGCAAAGCCCTTTGTGATTGCCTTGGTTGTATTGCCACTAGCATCCAGTTTGTCACAAGCAATAATAGCCTCTTGTGGGGCATGTGCCTGTTCAATGACACCCCTTGCATTATCGACAATTGGACCATATGCGTCAATGGACATGATGTAACCATTGGTAGCCAGAAGGCCGACTGCTGCAATCGATACAGCATATATGCCTCCATCCCAGCCCCCGAGGCCAGGAGTAATAGCAGTGCTACCCAGAATGAATGACCCAATAAGGGCCACAACTACGCCAACGACAGATGGGACTGTGCTAAGAAGGCCGTATGAGTACCCTGATAGGATCAGACCAGCGGGGCTCTCTTCAGATGCATCTACCATATTCATCACAGGTTGGAATCCAAGAATTCCACGGTCACTTGTGAAAACGTCTGACGTGAAACCAATTAGTACGCCTGCAACTAGACCGAGAATTGCCGCACCAGCTAGCGCGAGATCCAAGCCCACCAATGACATGAAAGCCACGGCGAGTATCGAGAACATTATCGTGGTGAGGTAAGTTCCTCTATTCAGCGCAGGGCCTGGGTCCTCTCCTTCTTTTGGTCTCACAAGAAATACGCCAAATACTGAAGCTATTGTGCCAAGTGCAGCAAGCAGCAGAGGTAGAAGTGCAAATGAAATCGGAGGGCTTACGGTGGCATCTATTGCAGCGCCTATGATCGACGCAGCAAGTATGGATGCCACATTGCTGTCAAAAATATCCGCTCCGCTTCCTGCAACATCACCGACATTGTCTCCAACCGCATCCGCGATTGATGCAGGGTTTCTCGGGTCATCTTCAGGAATATGTTGCTCTATCTTTCCGACAATATCAGCAGCCATATCCGCAGTTTTAGTAAAAATTCCGCCTCCTGCCTTCGCAAATAGGGCTACCGTGCTAGCGCCAAAGCTGAAGCCCACGATAATTTCCCAAATCTCGGGGGAAGTAGCCGCAGGAAATACGGTTTCCCATAATAGGAGTATCAGTCCCAAGCCAGCCAAGGCGACTCCTGCAATGCAAAGACCCATGAAAGATCCTGCTCTAAATGCCACTTTGAAAGCTGGATTAAGACCACCTTTCGCAGCGGCTGCAGCTGTTCGCCTATTCGCTCTTGTGGCCACGGTAATCCCTAGATAACCAGCAGCCATACTAGCAAGAGAGCCCAGAATATAGGAGATTGCGATTGGAATCGCAAACTCACCAAACACAAGGGCGATTGCAGCGGCTAGAATCAAGGTAAATGCGGCCAAGACTTTGTATTGACGTTTGAGAAACGAGTATGCACCCTGCTCGATGAGGCGGCTGACCTCTTTCATTCGCTCGTCGCCTTCGTCCGCCTTTTCATTGGCTCTGAAGATGTAGATTGCGACGATAATGGCGAGCAGACCTGATGCAAGTACCGATCCGATTAACAGTAGGTCCGTCATAGTGGATTCACTGCGTCCGTTGGGAAAACAAGTCCCTCTTAGGTGTTGCTCTTTGAACTCTCGAATTGCCAATGCAATGAGAGTGGAATTCGCCCGTAATTTCACGATGAATCAGGAACCGAACATCAGTCAAGGACATTGATATCCATGATTGTACAAGTTTCGAGCAACGGCTAAACGGGATTACTCTCATAGAGGTGAAGTCGTGTACACTGGTGGAGGATGGTCGTGCGATACTCCCCGATGCTCCAATTAAGAGAGGTGCCCGGCATATGAAACATCTTGCACTGGCTCTGAAAGAGAAGATCACGGATAGGACAGCGGTGGTGTTTATCATTCAGAGACCTGATGTGCAGGTGTTCTCACCGAAAGACCCAACGGACCTGGCATTTTCAAATGCGCTGCGAAGTGCTGCCATAAACGGCGTAAGGGTGTATGCTCTAGCAACCAAAGTCGTGGATTGGGATCTTCAACTCCTCGGTCAAGTCCCTGTGGAATTGGAATACTTCTCCACATCCCATTGATGGAAACACTAAGCTTTTCTTGCCGTACTGCCAGGTTTTTGACAAGATGCTAGCTCGGGTAGGGGCGAAACTGCGTTCGTTTTGGCCAGTGCAGATGCTGAAACTCATCATTTTACTTCTTATCCCCTATAGAATCTCAATGGAATCTGTTCGCTCTAACGTCTACATCCATCTCAGCAGCATATTCTGGCAATGGTCATATTATACCCCCGGAGTTATCACGGGGCAGAGTTTCGGGTCAATGCCTTATTGGACTGCTGTGGCAAACGTTTTGGTGATTGCAGCTCCAAGTTTTTACTTTTGTTATAGGCTGCGGGGTATGTCGGAAACCGAGTCTTGCTCTTGGTTAGCCGCTTCCACTACCGCAGTGTCGTTCATCTGTTATATTCTAATTTCCTCTTCATATGGGTTTGTGGTTGGAGCTTGGAGAGAGAATGATATGTATTGGTGCGCGCTGCAAGGATTCGTTACAGTCCTTCTCGCATTGCTCGTGTTCGTACCAACCCTTAAACGTGTATCAGATAAATGCCTTCCCAAGCGGCAGATACGACGGGTTAGGTGTGTTCGCGACAGACTCCATCATACTCTATTGAGACTGCGGCCACAACATGCTAGCGGGATGATGATTCTGGCCGCGTTGGTCCTGCCTTACGGGTTTGGAGTGCTCGTTGACACTTTCGCCAACAGTCTGAGCTTTGTTAGTCCGCTAGTCGGAATGTTTTCTATTTATTTCCAAATCGTTCATACGGCACGAACTCCGTTTCTGCCGCTTCGTACTGGTTTCTTCATGCAAATCGGGAGCACAACAGATGGCTTCGTTGCACTTGGCATTCTTTGGCTTCAATTGCTGTACGCCCACGAAGTTCTAAGGTATGTTGAGGGGCGGGTTGGTGAGAAAAGGGTTAAGCTTATGGCATTTGTATTACTAGTTCCGTTTGCATTCATTGGAGTTTCAAGCGGAGTTGTAATGATGCTGGGTTTGGCCAACAGCGCATTCATTCCCTTTCCTGTGTCAGTTTTCGTAGGGTTATGGCTTATTCAGAGAAAGGATCGACTTTTCTCAAAGGGAGATGCGGAGCTGGTGGAGCTAGAACCCTTTCCAAGTCATGAGAACGAAGTCTGTGTTCCTATTATCTACATCTTAGAGTCGCGTTTGAAGAAACGGCTTAGGAGACATAAATCTTGAATTCGGTGAAGAGTATTGTCGAACGAATGGACAATGATGAGCTAATCCGACTGGCTCGACAGCTAGATGTATCCTTGACAAATCGGAAAATTAAGCGTGATCTGCTTGTAGAAACAATCCAAAGCGAGCTCGAAACACACTATCGTGAAGGGATTCCATGGAAAAATACCCGATTGAGTGGTCTACCTATCCAGATTAATGGTCTGACCAAGAAGTTTGGAAAGACTGTCGCTGTGCGAGGCCTAAATCTTTCTGTACGCTCGGGCCAGATTGTGGGTCTTGTCGGGCCTAACGGTGCTGGGAAAACAACCACATTGCGAATACTTGCAGGTATTATCAGACCAACAGAGGGTACCGTGCGGGTGAATGGATTCGATATGAATGTTCATCCACTTAAAGCCAAACAAAGACTTGGATACATACCTGAGAGACCTACCTGCTATCCAAACCTAAGGGTTCGCGAGTACCTTACATTTATCGCAAAGATCTACCGTGTTCCACCAATTGACGCAACTCTTAGGATGAAGGAATACGTAGATTTGTTCCAATTGAATGGGCTTCTTGATGCCTATATTGGCACTCTCTCAAAGGGTAACTTGCAGAGGACTCTTTTAGTGGGCATATTCGTGAAACCTCCACCGCATATCCTTGCGCTGGATGAGCCGATTTACGGACTTGATCCTCGTGGAGCGTGGAGCCTGAAGGCGCACTTGAAAAAACTACGCGATGAAGGTTCAGCCATCCTGGTGTCCACTCACATTCTTGAAGTTGCAGAGGGCCTTTGTGATCGTTTTGTCATAATGAACGAAGGAGATGTTGTGGGAACCGGCACTATGGAGGAGTTACTTAATCAGATACCTAGCGCACATACGATTGAAGAAATATTCTTGGAGCTAACTGGGGGTATACCGGAAGCGTAGGTGTTTCAAATGACAGCGAGTACTTTTTCTTTGTTAGTCAATGAGATTCGCATGCTATTCAATCACCTAAAGCGCACGATTACAACTCCTTCGATGTTCTCGTTCTATGCAATAATGCTAGTAGGAACCTACCTTGTGAGCTCGGTAGTTGCGGTTCTTGGCGGTTACGAGCCGCTTTTCGTTAGCGTGATCACAGTGATTGAAGCTACCATCGACAGAAACATGGTAATGTCTGCTCTAGGCTTGGTCAGTCTTTCAGCAGTGGTTGTGGGTTACTTTGGGCGGGGGCCTTCAGCAGAGCTGACTGAAAGTGATGAGTACATCATGATGCCCATACCAACAAGACCATACCAGTTGTTCCTTGCCAAGTATACGCGTAGAATACTCAGGAAACTGGGCTTTACATTCTTAGCCTTACTTGTGGTCCTTCCTCTTATTTCTTCATCAAATCTTCTGCTAATTCCTCTAGGAGTCTTGATAATCTGTTCCACTATTTTCATGGAAATAAACTACTGCCTAGGAAATATAAGCTTCCAAATTCATTCCAGACTTGACAGAAGGTTCAAAACGCCTCTTAGACATTCCATTCTCCTATTCTTGGCACTTGCTGTGTACATCCCAACTCTTCCTGAAGCGACAGCAAATCCAATTCCATCTCTTATTATCCCTTCAAACGCGTTCGCTTACATTGTAATGGAGATGGTAGGTATTTTCGCATACGGGTCGGGCCCTTTGGTTGGGTTGATCTGTCTTTGTTTTGGTTATCCCATCACATTTCTTGTGCTAGCCAATCTTGTTGATCAAGACTATTACGAACAATTCGCGTTGAAGACGTCGAATGAAGAAGGAGAGAGCAGAATAAGCAGAATGGTAAGAGGTGAGGTTGACTTCTCGGAATCAAAGTACAATGATCCCATAATGTGGGTGTTTCTGAAGGACTTTTGGAGTAAGATGCGCGAGCCGCTTCAGTTCTGGAAATACCTCTATTTCTTCATTGGTATCGCGATTGCGTTGTATCTCAACATAGTCAGACCAATATGGCTTCCCCCTCTCACCATACCACCTGAATTGAACTATGCGGCTGTTCCTGCATTTCTTATAGTTCTAGTATTAGTAACACAGATGGCTAGCGTGAACGCGCTGCTCAGTTTTGTTGATGAGAAAGAAAACATATACCTACTAAAATCCAGTCCATTCAAGGCCTCTGATATCGTTCTTGCGAAGTATTTTCTGAGTCTCGTTGAAGTGACACTTACTGCTGTCCCTATTGTCGGATTCTTGGCGTACTTCATGCGCGTAGAAGGTTCCTTCTATCTGCTTACCTTAGTTGCCCCATTAGTGCTTATTTTCTCCGCGACAGGTGTTATGGTCGGAGCATATATCCCTGTGTTCACAAATGAACCGAGCAATCCTCCTGTCCCGCTTGCATTTGGATTTCCTGCCATTAATATTGGCTTCGGTGCAATACTGATGGCTATCGTAGCAATATACGCAGAGGACATGCAACTAGTGCAAGTCATGCCTGTGTTCGTTGTCGTGGTTGTCTTGGGTCTTCTAGCATTGGCTACATTTGCACTAAGATCTTACAAGTAGTGCATCATCGTCTGGCTGCGAGTTTCAGAGCATTAGCAATCACTACTAACGATAAACCCATGTCCCCTATTCCGATAGCTACCCAGAGACTAACAAGGCCTAGGACTGCCAAGACTGCTAGGAGAACCTTCACTCCTATTGACAATCCTACGTTTTGCCTAACAACTCTCATTGTGCCTTTTGATCGTTCTAGCAGCTCGGGGATTTTTCTGAGGTCGTCCTTCATAAGTGCGACATCAGCGGTTTCTAGTGCGGTATCGCTGGCAATTGCACCCATTGCTATGCCAACATCAGCAACGGCCATGGCCGGGACATCATTCACACCATCTCCTACCATGAGAACACGTCCTTGCTTGGCAATCTCTTCAATGTACTCGACCTTTTGGGAGGGAAGCAACTCCGCCTTGTATTCATCAATCCCGAGGAATGTTGCAATCTTCTTTGCCGCGACTTCGTTGTCACCAGTTAGCATGACTGTACGAATTCCACGTTGCTTAAGGCCAGTTACCGTTTCCTTCGCACTATCTCTAACTCTGTCAGAGAGAACAATAGACCCCAAGTGCGTATTTTCTCGTGCAACATACACAAGAGTGCCGCTTCCACATTCGTGGTCGTGCAAGTGATCGACAACAACTCCCGTTTCTTTGAGCAAAGCTTTGTTTCCCACCAAATGCTTTCGACCTGCAATACTACCAGCTAAACCGCGTCCAGGAATTGCAGAGAAGTCATCCGCATCTGGAATGTGAAGACCTTCCTGTTCTGATACATCCAGAAGTGCTTTGGCAATAGGGTGTTCAGACATCTTTTCAAGTGCAATTGCTATCGAAAGAACTTCCTTTTTCGTAGTGTCATTGTGTACACATACGTGATTGACAGCTAAGCGGCCTTCAGTGAGAGTTCCGGTCTTGTCAAAAGCCACCGCGTAGACATTGCTCATGCTTTCGATATACTTTGAACCCTTAACGAGAACTCCATTGCGTGCAGATCCAGCTATTGAAGACACCATACTGACCGGAATCGAAATGGCGAATGCACAAGGGCATGATATTACCAGGAGGGTCAACCCTCTGTATATGGAATCCTGTGCACCAAGGCCAATGAGAAAAGAACCTATGACAAGAGCTAAGGAGAGAATTACAACTAGTGGCGTGTACACGTGTGAGAACCTTGATACGAAGGCTTCCGTAGGAGAACGCTTTCCGCGGGCTTCTTCAACCAACTTCAATATCTGAGATAGCATAGTATTCTCAGAGGACTTAGTGACTCGGATTTCAAGGAACCCTTCCTGATTTATTGTTCCTGCATAGACATCATCGGTGATTGACTTAGCAACTGGAAGCGACTCGCCTGTGATGGTAGCCTGATTTACTGTGGAACTTCCTTTCACAACCTCCCCGTCGAGACCTATTTTTTCACCTGGCTTGACAAAGATTATGTCACCTACTTTGACATCATCTACATGAATGCAGGCTTCTGCTCCATCGACTCTGATTGTAACAGTCTGTGGGGACATCTCTAGTAGTGATTGAATATTCCTTCGAACGCGGGTTCCAGCTTTCTCTTCAAGCAGCTCAGCGACGTAGAAGAGCAGCATTACGGCCGCACCTTCTTCCGGCGCACCGACGAGTAGTGCGCCAAAAGCTGCAACAGTCATGAGGAAGTTTATGTCGAGATGAATTTTCGCCGCTCCTCTCAACCCTCTAGGAATGACCCATCTTCCTGCTGAAATAATCGATACAATGAACGCGGCATAGACCCAGATTGTATCGAAGTTCAACGATTGAAGTGCAAATCCAGCAGCAAAGGATGCTGCTGATAAAATTGCAAGGGTGTACTTAATATGAAAATCAGTATCATCTGCTCTTGCTTCCTCTGTGGTGCAATGGGAGCAGTAATGCTCAGTTTCCTGCGACATGTTCAATCGCCCGTTTCAGAATGTCTCTCACACACTGGTCATCGAGAGAGTGATAGATTTGTTTGCCATTGCGTTTCTTTCTTACGAATCCAAGATTTCCTAGGATGCCAAGGTGATGACTAACGCTGCTTATTGACATGTCCAAATCGTTGGCAATCTCGGACACGCTTCGTCTTCTATCCTCCGCAAGTGTCGCTATTATGCGAAGTCTAGATTGATCGGATAGCGCCTTGAAGATCCTAACAAGCGCCTCCAAATCATCGCCGTCTTTACTCAATTGGGAACTAAGAGTAACCATAATTTAGCCCACATTATCATATTTGAACAAGTATTGGAATGTATCATTGCAAATAAGGCTTGCTTTAGAGCAGTGGTTCTTCGATATGCCTTGCATGACCCAAATTGACATGGTGGAATAACGCATTCTTTGTGTCACCAGACATAGGGAGGTTGTGCTTCCCTATTGATGCGTCAATTAATCTGTGCTCTCTTTGCAGTGCCGACCCTTGTTCATTTACGCCTCATAGATGACGGGCGACTGCCTTGAATGCCTCCAGATGCTTCTGGATATCTTCCTTGGAGTGCTGAACAGAAATGAGCCATTCTTCTTCAGATCCGTAAGCCATTGAGATAATTCCTTCGTTGACCATAGATAGCCAATACTCGTGTGTTTTGGCTTTGTCCACTTCAGCCCAAGACCTGTAATCATTCACTGGACCTTCGGCAAATAGAATCCCACCAGTTGCATTGATTCCTTGAACAATGGCTCCTAATTTGTGGTCTTCGATGATATCGTGATAGCCTGATAAGAGCGTCTTACCCAAGCTTTCAACTTTATCATATTGATTATCAGTGAAAATCTCGGTTAGAGTAATCTTACAAGCTCGTATCGACAGAGGATTAGCTGAAAACGTTCCAAACAGTCCTTCTTTATCGATTTCTGCCATTATTTCTTCTTTCCCTCCACAGGCTCCAATAGGCAAACCACCACCGATTGCCTTGGCGAGAGAAATCAAA
>DAOVDG010000037.1 GCA_030669595.1 Candidatus Thorarchaeota archaeon | reverse complement strand
GAAGAAGAGATGGAGGAGAAAATAATGAGCCTAGAAGAGATTCTCAACAAGTACAACTCCTCCTCGGAATCGAGCTGGGCAGGCTTAGACCGGACAGAACTGGAGAAGATGAAGACAGTCAGGCATTTCGTGCCTGAAACGATTAATGCACTCATCGCCCAGCGCAAGGCGAAGTATCACGAGGTGCATAAAATCGGTACTGACATGGCAGTCCCAGCTAAGGCACTGCGAGAGTATCTGAAGTTTTACCGTGACACTTTGGAGGCGCAGGGAATGGAATTTGTCATCTTCGGTCATATTGGGGATTCACATCTGCACGTAAACATGATTCCACGAAACAACGAGGAAGTCCAGCAGGGAATGGATAACTACATGCTCTTTGCGAAGAAGGCTGTTGAGCTGGGCGGCACAGTTGCAGCAGAGCACGGAATTGGCAAGCTGAAAGTGCCCTTCCTAGAGGCTATGTACGGTCAGAAAGGTATAGCAGAAATGCAGGCTGTCAAAAGGGCTCTTGATCCAAAGTGGCTTCTCAATAGAGGAAATATCATTGCTGTGCCTGCGGAATTCGCATAGCTTTGATGCTGTTTTGCTCAATGGCTAGGTTTTCCACCCGCTTGATCTTCTCACACAGATCGGATTCTTCCTCACAGAGTCTATGCATGTTCCGGACCCCCAAACCGGACCAGTAGGCTTGAATTACCTCTGTAATGGTTCTGACGTTTCCTTCCCCACACTCGACGATGCTTTCCCTGATGTCATCGGCCATCTCTTCGATGCTCTTCTTCTGTATCTTTATTCTAGCCCAGAAGTCACACATCTTGCCTCTACAGGGACCCTTGACTAACACGCAATGTGCCATTAGAAAACATCTCGGTAGTGTGACGTTCGCGACCATCTTGTCTTCTTAACCGTTACTCTAGCTCAGCGTATTCAAGCAAGCCTAGTCTAATCCGTTGCCCGAAACCTCGACAATCCTAGACATCAAGGTCCTGAACTGATGTTCGGTTCCTGCTTCATCGAGGTTGCTTTTTGTTAATTCTGAAGAATTAACTGAAAGTCTTACGTCCTCTCCACCGGCATTTTACGTCCCCGGCCAACTGACGGTGACAGTGGAGTCATCCTTGGACTTGGTTCTCGTCCTAGACTGACACTACATGTACAGGTCCCTCTCTGGAGTATATTAACACCTATAAAAAAGGGTCTTCAATTCGCTATTCATCTAAGAGATGTCCAAGAGATGTCCAGCTTTGTACAGGTCTTCTGCAGCTGTTACATACCCTCTCTTGCATCTTCTGCGATTTCATCCATTCCAATCCGCCTGGCCTGCATCGACTTACTCTTTGCGTCCCTTACGCGTGAGTGGCGGTTCCGCATGAGGACTCCGGGGTGAGCTATCTCCTGTTCCGTGCATGTCTGGTTTTGTCCATTCTCCTAGGCCTTTCAGATATTTTGCTTTCTCGGCAGCGTCGTGAAACTCGGCAACAGTGGCCACGTATTTTCCGTCTTCGTCCCGGATTGGATAAATGTACTCGTAGATGATTCTCCCAATGAAGTTGACCCAGCCGTCGTACTTCTCCAGCTTACCGCTCTTCATTTCACCTATCATCCTCATGACTCCGGGCTCTGCTCTCTTTGGATGGCATCTGAGGAGGGGGCTTCCGATTCTTTCCTCGGGGTCTTGTTGAAGCATCTCTCCAGCTTTTCGATTGAACAATACGATTTTGTCATCCTTGTCAAGAATGACCACGCCTACGTTGAGAGTATCAACGATTCTTTCCAAGGTTTCCAGAGGCAGTTCCATTATCTAACATCCTGACTGCAATACAGACTGATGCCCCCACACAAAAGTTCTTCCAACCCAACAGATGCTTCGGGCGGCTTCAGGCGTACACCTTATGTTGAACTAGTTCCAATGGAATGATATGGTCGGCTTCTATTCGCGATTGGCTGAATACTATGATCTGCTCTATGGTTCCAAAGACTACAGGGCTGAGGTCGACAAAATCCATCAACTGATCCAGAAATACAAGACCTCACCAGACAATGACTTACTGGATGTTGCCTGTGGGACCGGCCGTCATGCAGAGCACCTGAAGAAACACTACAATGTGACAGGGCTCGATAATAGTGACGAGATGCTCAGAATTGCCGCACAGAGAAATCCGGATCTTCGTTTTGTTCAGGGCGACATGAGAAGCATGAATCTAGGCAAGAAATTCGATGTTGTCACCTGCCTATTTGGTTCAATCAGCTATATGCTAACCTACGAGGACCTCGCCAAAGCACTGGAAGCCGTCTCAAGGCATACAAAGCGCGGCGGTATTGCAGTCATAGAGCCCGTCTTTACTGAGGAGAGCTTCAGACCAGGGCATCTTTCGATTGATTGTGTTGATGAACCAGATGTCAAGATTGCCCGTGTGAGCATGAGTCGAAGGGAGGGTAACGTTGCAGTGCTAGACTTCCATTTCTTGGTGGCGACTGCTGATGGTGTAAGCCATCATTCCGACCCCAACCGAATGGGGCTCTTCTCACTGCACAGAATCAAGGCTTTGATGGAAGAAACTGGCTTCACAGTGGAGTTGGTTGAACTTGGTCTGGTAAAAGAACAGATCCTGATTGGAATCAAGGAATAGAAGCGTCGAACTAAATCCTATTATTAGTCAAATCTCAAAATCTACAGAGTCTTGTGATACCAGAGATCTCAGGAATGGTTGTCACATGACTCGTTAAGATGTGAGGTGAATTGACATTCGATTGCTCTCAAGTGCTCTTGTTGTGCTTCTTCTAGTTTCTACATTTACTCTCTCTGTAGGTGCTTCGATTATCTACTTGAGATGACACCACGACTAGCTGCCACTCTTGGTGTTACTTCAGATGCCACTCAAGAAGGAGAGGAAATGTCACTAAGTGTTAGTATCAATTGTCTCAGCCGTTGCCCGAAACTTGTACAATCCTGGACATCAATGTCCTTGACTGATGTTCGATTCCTGATTCATTGAGGTCTGCTCTGCAGATCCTACTGAATCTGCGACAAGTCTCACGTCCTCTACACAAACGTTTTCTGTCTCCGTCCAACTGGCGGCGACAAGATTACATGCAGCGTTCAGATCGCGGTCCATCTCCAACCCGCACTCATTACAGACGTAGACTCTGTCTGACAGGGTCAGCTCTCTCTTGATATTCCCACAAGCTGAACATCTCTTCGATGACGGGTAGAATCTCGGGGCCACAACAAGTTCAGAACCGTACCACTCGCACTTGTACTCCAACTGTCTTCTGAACTCGTAGAATCCCACATCAGCAATCACTCGGGATACTCTCCTGTTCTTCAGCAGCCCTGAAACACACAGGTCCTCAATCACAATCTGACTGTGGCTCTTGGCCAGAAATGTCGTGATCTTGTGCAGTGTGTCTTGTCGGATGTTGAAGACTCTCAGGTGGAGTCTGGCAAGTCCAAGCTTTGCCCTCTCCCTGTTCTTGCTCCCTCTCTTCTTTCGTGATAGGCTTTTAGATAGTTTCCTCAGCTTTCTCAGTCTCTTCTCCAGGACACGCGGATTGGGATACGTAGTTCCATCAGATAGAGTGGCCAGAGTCTTGATACCAAGGTCCACTCCTACAGGTCCCCCACTTGGAGGTTCAGGAATAACTATCTCCATCTCAACAGTCACTGACACGTACCATCTGTCAGCTCTTCTGGTCACGGTGGCCGACAGGACCCTTCCTTGGAAGTAACTCTCTCTCTGCTCCTTGAGCCTGATCCTTCCTAGCCGTGGTAATTGAATCAGCCGACCAACAAATCGGATGGTGCCATTGAGCCTGAAACTGTCATGTACACCCCGCTTCTTGAACCTGGGAAATCCCACTCTCTTCCCGGACTTCAATCCCCGATAGAAGTTCTTGAAGGCTCTGTCAAGGTTTCTCAGGGCCTCCTGTGGGGCACACTTGGAAACCTCGTACATCCATGGATAAGCCGTTCTCTTCAGTCGGTTCAGTTCCCTGTGTTGTGCAATAGCACTGGTAAAACGCTTCTTGTCCTGATTCTGACGGTAGAGTGTGATTCTCTGCTGCAGACCCCAGTTGTAAGCAAAACGTGCACACCCAGCATGTTGAGAGAGGCTAGTCCTCTGCTGGTTGTTTGGGTCCAGTTCATATTTGAAGGCCCTAGCAATCAGCATTGAACATCCACACCACTCAATCCTGAGCAGTATGTTTTAACCACCTACAAAATGTCCAAGTTCTTGGCAGCTGTTGCATACCCTCGACTCAGTACTGAGGATGGAATTGAACTCAGAGGTGGGGATGGCACTCTGCTTCATTCATGGGGTGCTCTTGATGGAGGCGACTCACACATACTGCCCATCACAATCACGTTGCCTGTTGATCTGAATGAAACGGGCTACATCCTAAGGCTTGGCAATGAATACGCAGGCTACACGCAGTTCTCGCTTACTTCAGCACCATCTGATGCACCTCTTGACCTTCTATTGCCAGCAATTGTCATTGTGACTCTAGTTGCTGTTGTGATAGTTGTATACTATGTGAAAGTATACAGTAAAACTCACTAGAGTGCTCGTTTCTCTCACGAATTCAGAGAGAACCCCCGGCTGAACCTATGTCTGAGAGGCCTCCTTGACGGGAGTATGACCTGTATGACACATGACCATATTAGACTGAGCCATGACTTTTCAGTCAACGGGGGCGCACACGGAGCCTAAACAAAACAACCAGCGACGCGCAGGGGCGAAAGCCTCCACATGATTACAAGAAGCCCTCCATGGCGCCCACCTCCCTCCTTTTTGGGTTTCTTCCAGTTCTCAGTTTGCTCTATTTCATTAGCTGATGTTTCGCAGCTAGCCTATAGTCTTGCCCACGAAGGTTACCGCAACACGTCGGCTTCTCGGCCCATCGCATTCGACAAACAGAATCCTCTGCCAGGTGCCCAGTGCCAGTCTGCCTGATTTGACGGTCACGGTTTCAGAGGGACCTAACAATGACGTCATTATGTGCGAATGGGCGTTGTCGTCAACTCTGTCGTGTTGATATCCTGCATGTGGTGGGACAATCCTCGACAGCTGTGTTTCGATGTCATGCATCAGTCCGCTTTCAGCTTCATTAATGGTCAATCCCGCAGTTGTGTGAACACTGAATACCGTCAAGATTCCATCCCCCACATTATTATCAGCAACCCAGGACTGAACCATCTCTGTTATGTCAATGACTTCGACGGACTTGTTCGATTTAACGGAAACTTGACCATGCACCACATTCATCGCTATTGGCCTCCAATTGGACTGGCACTACGCATCTCTTCGTAGTGCAGCTAGAGATACGCCCTTCCATTACTTGGTAATTGCGGTGCTACGCCAGCTATAACCTTTCGGCTGTAACAACCAGACTTGCGCCGCAGTGGGGGCAACGAACGGTGTCTGGACCTACCCAGTCGACTTCCTCTGGGTTCACATCTGCACCACACTTGTGGCATATCGGGGGTATTCTTCTCGTGAGTATGACCTCACGCTCGATGATTCTCTCCACACCTATGTCGCTTGGCTCAGGTTCCTCACCGCGGATGAATGTATCTTCCTCGACAGCACCGTAAAGCGTTTTCTGGGCAATTGACTCGTTGAGAATCTGTAGAACCTTGTCAGATTGAACTCCTGATGCCTTGGCGATCTCGTCCACGGTGATTCTCTCGTGTTTTCTCGCAATCCGTATTGCTCTGTCCACACGAAGTACAGCTAAAATCCCAACGGCGAGAACAATGGCTCCAATGAGGAGTCCCAGAATCCCAAATCCAACTATCCAAAGTCCGAACTCCGCATTCTGGAGGGCTGTTTCTCTCGTGGCACCGTATGCAGATTCCGCCGCGAAACTCCAGTAGATGTGCTGATTAAAACCCATGGAGGTGACCATCAAGCCTGCCCACACTAGACCAAGGCCAGGGCAACAAGTCTTCATACTAGTCCACTCCCATCAAGGCTAACGGTGCCAAGGTTTGCACTTAAGTTTGATTGTCTGTTTTTGTGTTCATGTGCCCTCTGCATACGCTCTTGCGTACGCTGCTTGCTCCTTGGTCCACTTGTCAATCTTGATGCCCATTGTCTTGAGCTTATGGGCAGCAATCTGCTTATCCATCTCAAGAGGGAACTCATAGACGGCTGGCTTGAGATCCTTGCCATGTTTGGCCATCCAAATCATTGCATACAATTGAGCTGAGAAACTCATGTCCATTACTGATGAACTGTGTCCCTCAGCCGCCGTCAGGTTGACTAAACGCCCCTCGCCGAGCAAGTAGATTACACGGCCGTTTTTCATCGTGTATTCATCCAGCGCATGACGAACTCGCCTTTTCCCTGTGCTCAATGCAATCAAATCTGGCTCATTGATTTCTACATTGTAGTGCCCCGAATTGCCCAGGATTGCGCCGTCTTTCATGACCTTCATATGAGCACCGGTGATCACATCTTTCATACCTGTGACAGTTAGGAACAAGTCGCCCTCTTTCGCCGCGTCATTCATCGACATCACCCGATATCCGTCCATCCGTGCCTGGAGTGCTTTCACTGGGTCTATCTCAGTCACAATTACGTCCGCACCAAAGCCCTTAGCTCTCATTGCGAGACCTCGACCACAGTAGCCATACCCTGCAATGACGACAGTCTTGCCAGCAATTAGTATCGCTGAGGCTCGAAGGACTCCATCGAAGGAACTCTGACCAGTCCCGTAGACGTTGTCGAACATGTGCTTGGTCTCTGCATCGTTGACTGCCATAATGGGGTACTTCAACGCGCCATCATCAGCCATCGCACGGACTCGAATCACTCCAGTTGTCGTTTCCTCGGAACCGCCGTAGAGCTTTGGTATCAGTTCTTGGTGCTTGTTATGTATAGTGAAAATCAGGTCAGCTCCGTCGTCTAATGTCAGTGTAGGTTCCATCTTGAGCGTCTGGTCGATGCACCAGTAGTACTCCTCAGTATTCAGGCCGTACCACGCATAGATTGGAACGTCATTTGCAGCCAATGCAGCTGCAACCTTATCGTTTGTCGAGAGTGGATTACACCCAGACCATGCGACCTCAGCGCCCGCTGCATGCAGGGTCTCAACGAGGACTGCCGTTTCCTTTGTCACGTGTAGACAACCTGCAACCCTCATTCCTTTGAGTGGCTTTTCCTTAGCATACTTTTCTCTGAGGTGCATGAGCACAGGCATGTGCTTCTCTGCATACTCAATCAACATCCTGCCTTCCTTGGCAAGTCCAATGTCCTTGACTTTGTAATTAGCCATTTGAACCACGACGGCAAGGCAATGGCATACATATAATAATCTTACATCAAATTCTAGAATGGAATGCACCATATCACGGTGTGAATCATGCAATCTATTACAGAGAGTGAAAGGGATCTTCTGAAGCTCCTCCTACAGGATTCCAGATCCAGTTTGGGAATCCTAGCAGAGAATCTCGGGAAGGGACGCAATTGGGTTGCTCGTGCCATCAAACGTCTTGTCCATAGGAAGGTTCTGCAAGCCTACGTAACGGTTTTCGACCCTGCTCAGGTCTATGGTGAGCGGAGCACAATGTTGCTCATCAAGACCAATCCGCGAGAACTTGATGTGAGCCAGGGGCTCCTTGAGATGCCCGAGCTTGAGTCGCTTGATGGAATCTCAGGCGAGCGCTCACTGCTGAGCCTTTTCCGTCTACGAGGGGCCGGCGGGTTCGAAGCCTTTCTGGATGAAGTGGACCGGGTAGTGGCCAAGTCAGGAGCCGAGAAGTACCAGCTCGTCCAAGTTCTGACCACGCACAAAACTCATGGGTTCATTCTTGAAAAGAAGAAGGTTCGCCCGCCCCCTGTATCGTCCAAGGATTGGGAGCTGATGAAGGCTGTTCACAGACATGCACCATCCGAAGAGCGCCCCTTTCCTCTTTCTCAAAGCGAGGTTGGCAAGAAAATGAAACCGTCCTTGAGTCAGCCTGCAGTATCCAAGGCAATGAAACGGCTCGAAACCCGTGGGGCAATTGCCGGTTACTCTGTGGATATTGGATTCAGACACATTGGATTGCCCATCAAGTTCTTCCTGCAAATCAAGTCAAAACCTGGAACGATAGCACAGACTGCGTACGAGATAAGCAAGATGAGTGCAGTATGGGATCTGCACCGAACAAGCGAAGACCTAAGCCTCTTTGCTACAGTTCGAACTAAGAGTGTAGATGATTACAATCGATTCCTTAGAGATCTGTACGAGAATGTAGACATCATTGACACCCAGTCACAGATTTCGCTTGAAGAGTGGTTCATACCTGCATAGGCATTGTTTCAATCAAAACACTTCCGCACTAACCTGATGAAGGTGGGCGTTCGCCAAGCCAGATTCGCTCCCAGAGGTTCTCACCCCTATTCCTTATCAGAATAATCAGCCAGAGAATGACCATGATCACGTTGAGGAATACATTTGCTCTCAGAAACCCCAGTTGAATGTCCCCCTCAAAAGCAAACAGAAGCACGAGTGGTCCCACGATGTCGAGGGGATTGACCCATGGCCAGAATACAGGGTTGTACCAGTGCATGGAAATGTCAACCAGGATATGGAAGAACGCTCCCATTATGCACGAAAGCACAAGTGATGGAGTGATCTTGCAGGCATCATCTAATAGCTTGCGATTAACTCCAAACAGACCCAAGATGATTGGCGGATACAGAAATCTGGTCACAAAAACAGCAATGAGGGTTCCAAGGGTGAGGCCCCCCACCAGACTGTGCAGAACGAGGTGGTCGAGTAGATTTGGAAAAAAGAAGCGCAAGACCAGGACCTCTACGTCGGGGATGACTGAGCCTACAATGAGTCCGGGGAATGAAAGTCGCCGGTCAACCTTTGATAGACCGTAACCCACAGGGTAGTGCAGTGGTGTGAAGGGCATGGTTGGTCAACTCACGACTCGTATTTCAATGGACTCCATCTGACCCTTTTCAATACTCTTAAAGACCATGGATTGAACTAACGCCTTCAAGGTGCAATAGATTGGGTCTATACGAGTTCGACGGCAAGATGCCAAAGGCGCACGCAAAGGCCTACGTTTCCCCAAGAGCATCGTTGATTGGGGATGTTGAGGTCGGAGAAGACTCCAGCATTTGGGAGTTCGCAGTCCTTCGTGCTGATATGAACTACATCCGCGTGGGCAAAGGCACGTCCATTCAAGACAACGCGACCGTTCATACAACCTTCACTAACCCCACAACTATCGGCGATTACGTCACCGCGGGACACAACTGTGTAATTCATGCCTGCGAGATTGGAAACCGTGTTGTAGTCGGTATCGGCGCGATAGTCCTCACCGGAGCGGAGGTAGGCGATGACTGTGTCATTGGTGCGGGATCGGTCGTCACTGAAAACTCGGTAATCCCTCCCAACTCACTAGTTCTCGGCATTCCTGGAAAGGTCCGGAAGGAGGTTCCTGAAGGACTGAAGGAGGCATTCATGGCTGGTGCGGAGTTGTATGTGGAACTAGGTAGGAAACATGCTGAAACTGGTTCAGAATAGCCGCCCTACATCGATTCATTCCTGATTCCACTCGCTTCTATCAAGCAGCACCTCTCAAACTGCGCTTTCTGAGCACATAGAATACTAGTACCCATACTACGCCTGTAACGGCGATTGCGGCGACAATCTCTATTGGGAGCTGCCTCCAAAGATCAGTCGGTGAAAGTATCCCTACAATCTGGATGCTTTGAGTATCCAACGAATCGATATCATTGGAGACCAAGTCAACGAGTATATAGCCATCATAAAGCAGGCTTACTTTGGTTGGTTGTGTAGATACAGACAGTACGAAAGTGGTTGTGCTATTTATCCACACAATCTCATCACGTAGGATTTCACCGTAGTAGCCGTAGACTCTGACTGGCACTCGCTGGGAGTAGGAGTATGGATTCAAGTCTTCATTCAGGTCTTCTATCGATACGGTCAGCGTATCATCGGTCCTGTTGTAGATCACGCCAACAAATGAATAATCGGGGAGGAACGGGTTATCGAACCACGGTAGGAAGAACCAGTCCAATACTTCTCCACATACGAACTCAAATGCCTCCTGCAGATCTGGCAGTGTGGCTATCTCAAAATAGTTCTGCTTGAAGAAGTGGCTCAAGCTCTCCACGAATTTCTCATGACCTATTTCTACCCTGAGCTTCTCAAGTATCAGTGGAGCTTTCGTGTAGTCAATGTATCCCACCAAATTTGGTCTCTCATAGTTGGACTGGTTGATTACGCTTCCAGTTCCAGATTCCTCATGGTGCAGCCGTACGGTGTCAAGATAGCGATGGTACTGCAAATACTCCCAATCGGAGTAGTAGACTTCACCGTAGTAACTGTGCGACCAGCAGGTCAGGCCCTCGTCAAGGAAACCCCAGTCAATACAGTCATCTCCAACCAGTTGGGACCACCACTGATGGGCAACCTCGTGCACAACAACCAGCTCCAAGAACTCCGGATAAATGGATCCTGCTCTCACGCCCTCAAGTGCCTCACGAGTCATGTATACTTGACAGGGGTATTCCATGCCGCCATAGAATCCATGCTGTTCCACAACGTTAAGGGTCGAGTATGGGTACACCCCATAAGTTTCATTCAGCAGAATGAGTGTCAGACTAGCCCACTCTAGTACGTAGTCCTCCCATTCAGGTTGAGAGTCTGGGAGATAGAAACTGCTTACGGTCACACCGTTCTCGTTTGCAGACTCCACCTGATAGTATCTGGATGCTGAGAAAGTGACTTCTCGCACTGGCAGAATCGGGTCGAAGTGATAGGTTGTTCTCTCTCCGTCGGAATCGCTTTTCATCAGCTTGCCCGTGGCAGCCACGGTCATACCATCTGGGGCGCTCACATAGAACTCATAGAGCGCCATGTCAATGTAGAATGGATCACCAAAACCCACATAGGGGTCGGTATTCCAACCATCGAACTTGTCGTACACGCAGGGGATTGGGTAGCTACTAGAAAAGGTGTAAATCCGTGAATGGTCGGCGTTTGCTCCATGGGCATTCGCCCTGTCAAGGCTGTCAGGGAGGGTTGTGATGAATTCAATGTGGAATTCCGTCCTCTCACCCGGCTGTAGAGCTTCAGTCATGTTCACCCACATCAACTGCTGCTCCCATAGAACACTGTAAGGCATCTCCTGAGCCGGTTCGCTCGTTGTCGTGACGTTCAAGATTGTGATGTTACCCTGTCTACTATCATACATCATCCCAGACGGATAGAGATGAAACGGTATTCGAGAAAATGGGACCGGATCATCATTGTAGAAATCGACCGTTAGATTGCCCTCGACTGTCGACTCGACCTCGTTTAGTTTCACAGACAGGTTGAGATGCGAGAACTCAGCTCCTGTGAAGTTCCTCACAGAGAACTCATCGTAGTCCGCGATAGTCATTGAATCGATGATTGGAGGGTTTTCTGGCGACAGATACGTATCTTGTGATCCCAATAGCACATCATCTCCGTTTATCGGAGCAAGACTGACAGAAACTAGCAGAGCAAGGATTAGAAGCCGTGACACACCTCTCATCATCATCACTCTCATTGAAAGTAACGGAATTCTTGAATAAGGATGCCTTTCAGCGCAGTTGGCCCCAACCTACGAATTGGCCGGGCGAATCACATTATTCCTGAAGCCAACTGTCATCTTGGCCCAGGGAGCCAGTACCGCGCCGACGCAATATTAAGAACACAATGAAACCCATGATCACTAGTCCCAAAGCCAATAATCCTATGAGGGGGACTACGAAAATCGTCGTTTCAGTTGGAATAGCCTGCAGAATCTCAATCCTCAGTCTACTATCTAAGCGTGGCAATAAAAAAGAGAGGGTGGGGGCCGCCCCCACCAGATCCATTACTGTTCTCTCTTCTTGAGTTCTTCTTCTCGCAACTGTCGTCTCAGTATCTTCCCAACGGAAGTCATTGGTAGCGAGTCCACAATCGCGACCTCACGAGGACGCTTGTATCCAGCTAGTCTCTCCCGAGCCCACTCAATGATCTCTTCCGGCGATGCGGTTTCGCCGTCCTTTAGGACCACATACGCCTTCACGTACTCATTGGTTGGGTCATCCTCTCGTGGCAATCCAATCACGCCTGCCATATGGATCTTGGGGTGCTCATACAGCGTATCCTCAACTTCCCGCGGGTACGCCTTCAAACCGCCAACATTGATCATATCCTTTTTCCTGTCCGAAATGGCAAAGAAGCCTTCCTCGTCCATATGACCAATGTCACCTGTGAGGAAGTACCGCCTGCCATCAAACTCTCGGAACACCGCAGCTGTTTCTTCGGGTTTGTTGTAGTATCCTTTCATAACCTGCGGTCCGCTGATAGCTATCTCTCCATCCTCACCCTGGGGCAGCTCTCTGGATCCCGTTTCAGTGTCGACGATTTTCGCATATGTGTCACTGATTGGCATTCCGATTGAACCAAACTTGCGAGTGACCCTAGATGGTGGGTTTCCGTGCGTCAACGGCGACGTTTCCGTCAGGCCATAGCCCTCAAACAGGGTGCCACCGGCTACCGCTTCAAAGAGCTTAGCCAGTTCTGGCGCCAGAGGCGCAGCTCCGGACGCACAGACCTTGAGGCTTGAAAGGTCTATTTCTTTCACCTTTGAATGATTTGCGATTCCTGCGTACAACGCGGGAACACAGTGCAGTATTGTGCCCTTGTTTTTCTCTATCTCCACGAGCAAATCTGTCATTAGTGGTTTCCCTGCTCTTGGATCGGGGATGCAGATCACACTGTTGGCTTGACGAACACAGGTTATCATTGTCAGCGTCAGACCGTAGCTGTGATACCACGGAAGGGCGCCCACATACACTTCCTCACCTTCTATCAGGTTGTTAGGAGGCTCCAGTTGTGCCCACTCGTGCATCTGCTCCACATTGCTGATCAAGTTGCTGTGTGTCAGCTCCGCACCTTTCGGTGTGCCTGTTGTCCCGCCAGTGTACAGAATCAAAGCTGTGTCTTCTTTGGAGCTGATTAACATTTCAGGTGCCTTTGGCTCGTAGTTGGCAATGATGTCCTTGTAGAAGACGGTGATGTCCAAGTCGTAAGACGGACTCTTGGGGATTTTGCCTAGGAGTCCTCCTATTACGGCTTTCATCTTCGAAACGAACTCCGCGACGCTACAGACAACCACAGTCTTGACGTCGGTGCCCTTTACGGCTTCGTATGTCAGTGGTGTGTATTTTGGATGGTCAAAGCAAAACACCGCAACAACACCAGAATCCTTCAGCTGAAAGTTCAGTTCACGTGCGGTGTACGATGGATTGCACGTAACTGCGATTCCTCCGGCCTTCAAGATACCAAAGAATACGGGAGGATAATGAGGCAAGTTGGGTAAGAAAATCCCGACCCTATCGCCCTTCCTAATTCCTTTACTTGCAAGGAAATTAGCAACTTTATCAGCGCTCTCTCTTACTTGCGCGTAGGTCTGTTTATTACCTGCCCATATAGTGTATATCTTATCACCATACTGGTCGGCTGTCCTATCAAGCATTGCGAAGAGGGGTTCCTCTGGATAGTCCAGAGATTTTCTCACTTTCTCTGGCCACTTTCCGCCTTTGTGCCATAACATTTCTTCCATGATTTGTTCTACTCCACTACTCTCTCTCATCGAATCCAATGACCGCATATGTCAAAAGATGGTCATGAACCAACTGCTGAATATCACATCAATGCTTGATATTTCCTTCTGCTTCCCTTTTCGAGCATATTGTGGTCGCCTAATGACCATCCAACACAACAAATAAGATGGTAAGGCAACAAAGGGCTCTAATACTAGTGTCATAGAGCGGACCCACAGCTGAAGGGATGATCGAGTGAGCAATGCACAGGCGATCGAGCAATCCGAACGGATATTGAAGCAGCTAGTTGACAAGGGCAAACCAATCTTAGGCTATGTATATCCACACACTCCACTTGAGATTATAATGGCCCACGGCGTGATGCCTGCACTCCTATATGCGAATCCTACGGTGATGGGCTCCTACGAGGCGAGCTTGCAGACATTCGCCTGCTCTTTCGTCCGCAATATGTTCAGCCAAAGAGTCAATGATCAGCTTCCGTATGTTGACGGAATAGTATTCCCTGGAAACACCTGTGATTCTCTCCAGAATCTTGCCGATATCTGGCATCTAAGATTCCCTCAGGACAAGGTCTTTCGACTGACGTATCCCGCAGGAAACCAGGGTGAAGCTGCTATTCAATACTTTGCAGAAGAACTCAGAATCTTCAGCAATTCATTGGAGGATGCGTATGGTTTTCCATTTTCTGATGCTGCCTTCAGGCAGGCAGTTATTCTAGTCCAACGATTCCGCAACGCAGTCCAGTTTCTCTATGCGGCTCGGCTTCTTCAGCCAAGTTCAGTACCATACCGCCGAATTGCGGCATTCGTGAGGGAGTTCCACTCAGCTCCTCTGGAAACGGTAGTTGACGAACTCAGGGCGACCGTGAATGATGTAGAGCACAGCTTGGCGAAAACAGGCCGGGTCGACTCCACCAAGGCATTGCAGCATGCCCTTCTGGAGCGAAGATTAGAGGATGTTTCGATTCTGTCTGATTTGCCCACACCACGACTTGCCATCGTAGGAGGAATGACCGAACCGCAGGCGATATCTGAATTGGTTAACGCCGTTTCGAAAGTTCCAAGCACTGCAGTTGTGTTTGACTTACTCTCGTTTGGTTTCAAGACGATATTCACACCAATGCCGGCATTTGAGGGTGATCCATTCGAAACTATGGCACGTTCAGTGCTCGGTGCTCTGTTAGAGCCCACACAAGAAGGTCTCCCGAAGCGTCTTGATTTCCTGAAGGCTGCACTCACTCACTTGGCCATTGATGGGCTGATAGTGTGTGAACAGTCTTTCTGCGATCCAGATGAGTTTGAGTCACCGTCGCTCCTAGCAGTTGCATCAGGGGTCGGGGTACGGTCTTTACGCCTTCCGGTTGACCCGGAATTCTCGGATCGTGTACGATTAGAAGGGAGAATCCAGAGCTTCCTAGAAACTCTCCCCCACGGGGGTGCAGCGTGATGTCAGAGAAGGCGAAGGAAGAGAAAGCGTACAGAGTACTGGAATCTCATGGTTTCCTACAACGTGTAGTATTCCGCTATATGCTGGAAGGACACGCTGCGAGTGAAGAAGGCAAGCTGGCATGGGTCACCTCCGGATTTCCCGTGGAAATTCCTGTGGCAATGGATGTGGGCGTATCATATCCTGAACAGTACGGGGCTGTCATTGGCTCGGAGAAGGCTGGTCCCAAGCTGTGTGGATATGCAGAGGAGTTAGGTTACTCACAAGAGCTCTGCTCCTACGCTCGGGCGAGCATCGGATCCGTGAAACATCCCGAGGAGAGTCCATTGGAGGGACTTCCAGCTCCCCAAGCGCTATTGGCATGCAACAACATCTGTGGAACTGTCCTCCGATGGTACGACGCTATTTCTCAGATGACCGGCGCTCCCGTATTCCTTGTGGACACACCCCCTCTTGAGGGAGAACAGCTGCCTCACCATATTGCCTATGTTCGTCATGGTCTTGATGACCTGGTCAGCTTTCTGAGTGAGCAATTCGGTACGACTCTAGAAGAGGATAAGCTGCGTGAAGTGACGGACCTAGCAACAGAAACCATCGGCGTCTGGACACAGTGTCTCGAGGCGTGCAAGAACAAGCCCTCTCCCCTCAACTGTGCAGATCGCTTTTTGGCGATGGCTCCGGTTGTGGCTATTCGTGGGAGGGACTACACCTTGGAATACTATCAGATGCTTCTCAATGAGGTCAAGGACCGAGTTACCAATGGTCTAGGGGCAATACGTGACGAAAAGGTCCGACTCCTCTGGGATAATATCCCTCCATGGTTCCGCGTATTTCGCATTATGGGGTCGCTCGCCAAGAGGGGGGTGGTCTTCCCAGCGGACACCTACACACACGCGTGGACAGGATCTTTCAAGGACGAAGACCGGATGGATAGCATTGCGTCCATGTACTCCAATGTGTACCTGAATAAGGGACTCGAGGCCAAGGTCGATAAGATGTGCGGTCTCATAAAGGACTATGACTTGGATGGTTTTGTTATGTTCTCTGTCAGGTCATGCAAACGCTATTCCTTGGGACAGCTCGTATCAAAGGAACTCGTATCGGAGCGGACCGGAGTGCCTGGAGTTGTCATAGAAGGCGATATGGTTGACTCGCGTCTACAAAACGATGCGCAGATTGAAACTCGCTTGGACGCACTGTTGGAGATGCTACTGTAGGTTGCGATTCCTTTGATACAAGAATCAAAAATGGGTATTGGTCTTGATCTCGGTTCCTCAACCACCAAGGGGGTCCTTGTGGATAAGAATGGAAAAATCATTGCGGCCCGCCTAATACCTACGGGAGCGATAGCATCCAAAGCTGCAGAAAATGTTCTCGAAGAGCTGACAAAACTCTCTCAACTCGACTTGGGGGATGTTTCTACGGTGAGCACTGGATATGGAAGAACACAGGTGGAGTTCGCGCACGAGTCAATCACGGAGATAACATGTCATAGTGTGGGAGTTCATAGTCTGAACCCGGGCATCAAACTTCTCATCGATGTTGGTGGTCAGGACTCAAAGGTAATCCGCATCGGTTCGAAGGGCAGACCAACTAACTTCGAACTCAACGATAAGTGCTCAGCAGGCACAGGTAGATTCCTCGAAGTCATGGCAAGGGTTCTAGAGGTTTCAATTGACGAGCTTGGCCCACTCGCGCTGAAGTCGAAATTTCCATGTCTAATCAGCAGCACCTGTACGGTGTTTGCTGAGAGTGAGGTTATCGGGCGCATTGGCTCTGGAGAGAGTCCAGCAAATATCGCAGCAGGGGTCCATCAAGCAATGGCCGCAAAGATTAGCACATTATCACGACGTGTCGGTGTTGCTTCGCCAACTGCCGTAACAGGGGGCGTCGCGCGCAACCCCGCGTTTTGTCACTATCTCTCCGCAGCACTGAACTGTGACCTTTGGATACCCAAAGAGCCACAGCTGACAGGGGCTCTTGGTGCAGCAATCCTTGCTATTGCAAGGGCATCCGATACAGAATAATTCATTAAGATTCTCAATTGAGAGCGCCTAAGTTCGTGTTCCGATTCGGATTTCTGTCGCACTGTGTGTCTGCACGGTCGAAGTTATCAGTCGGGACCACAATGATATATTCCATGACCGTCAAGGATATTATGAAAATCCACGGCGGGCGAGCTCGACATACACAGTTGAGTTGTGGTGATTATACTTGGACCTAATCCTTGGATTTGCTCTCGTACTCATCCTGAGTCTGCTTTTCGCAGGAGTAATCATTCTATTGGGTAGGTCTGTGGCACCTAAGGCACGAACAACGGGGGCCGCAGTTGAGTCGTATGCCTGTGGTGAACCAGCCTTTGAGGGTGGCAAGATACAGTTCAACCTGCCCTTGTTCAACTATGCTCTCTACTTCCTGTTCTTTGAGAGCCTCGGGTTTGTCTTGTTCCTCTCCTGGCAGAGTCCTGGACTGGTGGTAATTATCTATTTGCTCGTGACTCTCGTTGCTGCAATGTACGTTTCACTCACTCCGAAAGAGCTGGGTCAGGAGGCTGTGTAGATGGGCTTTTTCCAGAAATTAGTGGATATGGCACGTGTAAAATCACCATTCGTTTTTCACTTCAACTCAGGCAGCTGCAATGGCTGCGACATTGAGATAATCGCGGCACTGATGCCCAGATTTGACATCGAGCGTTTCGGTATGAAGCTAGTTGGAAGCCCGCGCCATGCTGATATCATGCTCGTGACTGGGCCTGTATCCCACCAGATTGCACCACGACTGAAGCGAATCTACGACCAGATGGCTGAACCAAAGTTCGTGGTGGCAGTGGGTTCCTGTGCTTGTAGTGGAGGCGCATTTCGTGGTGGCTATGCAACGCTGGGAGGCGTAGACCAAGTCATTCCTGTGTCTGCTTACATCCCCGGATGTGCTCCCAAGCCGTCAGCTATCGCATATGGCGCGTACAAGCTCCTTGAGCACCTCTCGGAA
>DAOVDG010000128.1 GCA_030669595.1 Candidatus Thorarchaeota archaeon | reverse complement strand
TCGTAGACCCTCAATCGATCCCCATAGTCGAGGGAGATGACTTGTGACCTTGCGTCTAGCCTCTGTCTCACATACAGACTGTAAGCGCCAGCAGAAGTAGCTACCTTCGCAACCGAGTGAATCCGCACTAAGCCAAGCACCGTCCTTGATGTTCTCGTGAAACGATATAAGTGTACACCCCGAAAAGACCACCTTGTAATGAGTCCTTCCCCTGAAGACTGCACGGTGGGCTTTGTATGGAGTACCGAGTTCGAGAGATTCGACTTTGGTCGCAGACATCCAATTCGTGTCGGTCGCTTCCAGATGGCACATGATCTCGTTAGCGATGCGGGGTTCCTTGAGCATCCTTCGGTTCGCCTAGTTGATCCAATTCCACTATCAGATGAGATGCTTGTCAGAATTCATTCTGAGGAGTATCTCAAACGAGTGAAGCAGATATCAATCACCGGACAAGGAGAGATTGACATCGACACGCCTGGATTCAAGGGAATCTATGAGTACGGTCAGCTGAGCTGCGGAGCCACATTGACAGGAGTACGCGAAGTGGCCTCGAGGCGTCTCAATCACTTCCTCTCTCTAACGGGGGGTTTCCATCATGCGAAGTATGATTCCGGGGGCGGATTCTGCGTCTTTAATGATGTCGCTGCTGCAGTGCTTGCACTGAAGGACATGGGTTTCGAAAGGATTCTTGTTGCAGATTTCGACGTTCACCACGGGAACGGGACACAGACGTACTTCTATGAAGACCCCGGTGTCATGGTTATTTCATTCCACGAAGACCCTGAGTGGCTGTATCCTCACGATGGTCATATCCGGGACATTGGGGCTGGCAAGGGGAATGGATACAACGTCAATATGCACTTCCCGATGGACTCAGGCGACAGTGTTTACAAATACGCCTTTGATGAGCTTGTGCCTCCTCTAGTTGAATTCTATCAGCCAGAGTTCATTCTATTTCTTCCCGGATTTGACGCGCACTACAACGACCCGTTGGCACACATGAAGCTTACCACCAACATGATTCGTTATGTTGCTGAGTACATGCATGATGCTGCTCATACCTGGAGCAAGGGTCGCCTTGGCGTTCTTTCAGCCGGGGGCTACGACGCCAATGCATTCGGATGGGGGATCGGGACCATCCTCTCGGTTCTCACAGGGCTCAAGTATTCACCACCCAAACAGACGCCTCCGTTCGAAGACGATGCGGAGACGTGGGATATCGTTCGTTCCAACGTACAGGAGGTAAAGGAACTGGTCTTCCCTGCGCTAGGGGTAAACGTAGTGTGATCTCGCCAGTGACTGCTGCATTTAGTGCTTGCCGTACGCAAGAGAGAAATCGACGTATTGTCAATAATTCTTGATTGTATTGAAGTGGAAGTATCGCGACAGAACACATGCTGGAAAAATCCTGGCTGAGGAGCTGCTTGAAGTCGAGCTGAATGCCATACCCTTGGTGCTTGCTATACCAAACGGGGGAGTCGCAGTAGCCGTGCCAATCGCCCAGGCTCTAGGGGCAGAGCTGAATGTTGTGATTGTGAGAAAACTGCAGATCCCGTACAACCCCGAGGCCGGTTTTGGCGCATTGACTTCCCTTGGGACACTGATACTGAACAAGCCGTTGGTAGCACGCCTAGGACTGACTGAAAAAGAGATAGATTCAGTGAAGAGAACGACCGAAAGGCAGATTGAGGATCGAAAAGAAACCTATGAAGGACTAGTTGGGCACACTGAGCCACTAGGTCGAGCTGTCATTCTCGTAGACGATGGGCTGGCTTCTGGCTACACTATGATGGCTGCAATCGATTCAGTTCGCGAGTTCCATCCCGATTCAGTCATAGTAGCAGTTCCAACTGCTCATGATAACTCAGCTAGGATGGTGGAGGCTGCTGTGGATAGATTGGTATGTCCAAGAATTGAAACTGGCTTTGTGTTTGCTGTTGCGAATGCGTATCAGAATTGGTATGATGTTTCGGACTCTGAGGTGATAGAAGTACTGCGTCATGTTGCAGACGCAGTGACCTAGCGTTTCTTATACTGCATCTTACTGTGCTAATTCTCCGATGAACTGCTTGGCAACAACGACCGCACTGGTGGCATCCTTGCCGAACGCATCAGCACCAGTGTAGTCAACGGTTTCTTGGTTGGTATTTCCTCCTCCTATCATAACCTTGACATTGTTCCTGATTCCAGCTGTCCTAAGGGCCTCAATTGTTGTCTTCATCGAGTCATGAGCCACTGTAATGAGTCCACTGAGCGCGAGAATCCGTGCACCGGTTTCATTCAGTTTCTCAATGAACTTCTCAGAAGGCACATCTTCACCAAGATCATGGACCTCGAAACCATTGGACTTCAAGAAGGCAACAACCAGATTCTTGCCAACGTCATGTACATCGCCCTTTACGGTGCCAATCACGATTTGCCCTATTGCGCCCCCTTTCTGTTTCTCAAGCAGCTTGGGTTCCACGAATGTCATGGCTTTCTTGAACAGCTCTGCTGACATGATAAGCTCTACAAGAAAATACTCGTTATTGGCAAACCTTGCTCCAACGATATCCATTCCTTGCCTCAGCCAATCCAGTATTTGTGCTGGGTCTGTACCCGCGTCCAGCTGTTCCTTGACTATGTCTAGGAGCTTCTCCTCTTCGAGGTCGCCCACGGCATCAATGAGGTTCTTCATCGTGATTCACTCGCAGGTTTCTCTAGAATCGAGCGCGCATAAATATGTCCCGAGGAGTCAGTCGCGGGCTGATTCAAGTATGGTTGCTTGAGCGAAAACATCAGCGAAGTTGTCGTGAGTAGCAAGCTCGTAGTAGTTTATCTCCCTTCTCAGTTGCTCGACCAACTCGCGGCTTTTCCGGGACACTAGCAACCTCTTTGCTCCTTCTCCTGCGGCGTTTCCCACGGGGATAATCCTCTCAAGGTCAACAGGGGGAAAGAGGCCAATCCGCAGCGCGCTGGATGGGTCGATGTAATTCCCGAATGCTCCCGCCAGATAAATCGCCTTGATGTCCTCAGTACAGACATTCGCAACCTGCATCAGAATCTGGGTCCCGGCCAGGATGGCTCCCTTTGCTAGCTGAACCTGTCGAACATCTCTCTGCGTAAACATGATTCTGCTCTTGGATGCATGTTCTCCAACACCTACGACGATATAGGCTAGCCCCGCCTTGGTGTCATCCACTACCCTTGCTGATGCCTTCATCCTCCCACCAGCATCGATGAGTCCGTTTCTCAGTAGCTCTGCTACGGTGTCTACAATGGCAGAGCCGCACAGTCCTCTAGGTGCACCGCCGCCAATCACCGAGATTTCAGGAGCGTTGTCACTCTCTCGGATTGTTAAGTGCTCAATCGCACCATCTTGGCCTCTCATGCCGTGACTGATTGTCGCTCCTTCGAAGGCGGATCCAGCAGCTGCGGAACAACAGAACAACTCACCTCTCTTGGAGAGCACGATTTCACCATTCGTCCCTATGTCGATGCCAAGGACGACATCATCAACAAGGTCTAGTCTTTGGGACAGAATGAAAGCAAGTGTATCGCCTCCTACAAAACCCGCTACGTTTGGGGCAAAGTACACCTCTGCGTCGGGGACGGACTTGAGGCCAATTTCTCTCCCATTGCTTGTGAACGCATCCCGCATCTGCGGCTCGTAGGGGGCTAAGCCTAATGATGAGGGATTTAAGCCCAATGCGAGGTGATGCATAGCTGTGTTGCCTACCACAACCAATCTTGAGAGATTGCCTGAGGGCACTTCAGAAGTACTGCAAAGCAAGACACTTAGTTCGTCAATTTTTTCCAGAACTTTCTGCTTGAGGAGGGTTCTGCCTTTCTCATCTTTCATGGCGTACGCTATTCGTGACATCACGTCTTCGCCGAATACAACCTGAGGATTGAGGTCCGCGGAATTCGCAATTTGGTCGCCATTGCTTAGGTCCAGTAGATATGCAACTACTGTCGTGGTTCCTAGGTCGACTGCTATGCCGAATTCTCCTTCGTGTCCTTCATCCGGAAGGAGCTCGCTTGTTGAAGAAACCCCTCTTGTCAGTATTTTAGCAGTGGTGGATGAATGAGGAATAACTGCTCTTGTGTCAGAACTGATTCGATGTTGGCAGGCAAGTCGAACCCCCACGTCGATGTCGTGTTTTCCAAGGAGTTGGGTTTCCACCTGTGTAGGGTCGGGTGCAGGATTGAGTATAACACGGCATTTCCCGCACGTTCCTCGACCTCCGCACTCCGAGGAGACCTGGAGTCCTATCATCCGTATCGCTTCGAGAATCGTAGTCTGCTCGTTTATGACTATGCGAAGTCCCGATGGTTCAAGGACAAGGATGTGCTCTCGCAAGTGCATGGCTCCTAAGCAATTCGGTATCGTGGATGTTGGCGGTCCACACGCGTTCTTGTTTCAAGCAGCACTCCAGATAGGGCAACGTCAATCATCGCCACTGATGGGAACACAATGGGTGCATGTTTGATAGGTCCATAGAGCACAAAGTCGGCTCCAAGTGTTACTGGCATTAAACTCGACCCTACAAGAGCTGGTTTCTTTGCGTCTTTCCCAAACTTTGGAACCAAGCCCCTCCAAGTGTTCACAGCGTTATGTGCACCACAACCCACCGGCACGCCGAGCTTGTCCTTTATTATATGCTGCGCTTTGCATGCAAGCCCAAGTGTCAGAAGATCGATGACTCCCGTATCGATGATGACGTTCTCGATTCCTACCTTGGCTGCTTTATCTAGGAGCATTTCCGCGAGATCCAACCGTTTCGTAGCTGATGCCATCGCGGCATTAGAGAAGGTTAGCCCCACTGCATGCTTCACGCCAAGTTCCTGGAACGATTCCAACGCTTCCACGCTTGTGTCTGGTGTAATAGAATTCAGCATCACTCTGTCTTGGAATCCACCTTCGCGAGCCGCCTGAACCCCTGCAAGATTTACTTCTTCAGAACCGGACCCGTCAACCAGCAAAGGCATATCTGTGACGTCTACAAGGTGTCGCAGATACTTCGCGATCGCTTTGGGGGACTCCGCGACGACATCGAGCATGCTTGGCAGTCCAGTGGCACTTGACACATCCACTAACGCATTCAGCAGCGCTTCGGTATTGGGCATATCAATGATGCCTTCTTTCGCATTCTTGATAAGTTTGTTTCCCGAGTAGAAGATGGAGCCTATGAGAACGGTGGGGTTGATACCCGGCTTTCCTCCTATCTTCGTGTTGCCAATCTCAAGAATTCTCTGCTCTGCCGTGTATTCAAACATCTCATCAGCACCCATGGCTGTACACAGGCTTATTGCTGCCTTTGAGTCCTGACAATAACTCCGCTCTATAATCTTTTGCGAAGTGGAGCTAAGCGCTTAGTCAGGCGGTTCCTTTGTTCTGAGCAGCGCGTGTGACTTTCCCATAGAGGCACCTCGTGAGAATTTGAGATCCCTTGTTGACGCAGCAATAGGCAGCTAGAACTCTGACTGAGAAACCAGCCCTCTCAGCAGTCGACTTCAGTCACCAATGGTACATATCAACTGCGCTTCTTAGCCCTTCGTTCAATTATCTTCCTCATTCCTGCTTCAACATCTTTGTCCAATGGCTCAACCTCGTGGGTTTCTAGAGCTTTCTTGGCTTTCTCTCTGGCTCTTTGGACCATGTCTTTAGATCCTCGTGATTCCCAGTCGGGCCTGGAGGTCCTATCAGTAATCCACGGTTGCCAAATCTCTTCCAACAGATGCTTCTTGGTGAACTCTAATGCTTCATCGCTTGTTAGGTGATTCTTATC
>DAOVDG010000100.1 GCA_030669595.1 Candidatus Thorarchaeota archaeon | reverse complement strand
TATAGTCGTCTTCTGCACTTCTTGCACATTCATAGGAAGCTATGTGTCAAGAATGCCGGATTACCAGGAGCTTGAAGATAGATTCAAGGATGGATTGGTACTCTTCGAGGACGAGGAATGGATAGCTGCCCTTGAAGTCTTCAAGGATGTCATGGGCCCAACGAAGGACCACAAGAGGGCGTTGTACTACGGTGCTCTATGTTATGACAAGCTCGACAAGAGCGAAGACATGAGAGATTTCCTCAAGCGTTACCTCGAACTTCAACCCAAGGATAAGGAAGCATGGAATCTATTGGCACGAGCACACAAAAGGCTGTTTGAGTATGCGGAGGCCCAAGAAGCGGAAATCCGTGTATCAGAGCTCTAATCTTCGAGAAAGCATAAGAGGTCTACGGTGAACATATGCACGGTCACATGGGAGGCAATCTCCTTGCCAGACATTAGTCAGGACTGCGTGCTGGAGGTCACCGACGAAGCAGTCATCTTGAGTAACGGTTTGGTTAGTATTTCATTTCATACCCGGTTGGGGCACCTCACATTCACTGACTTGACCACTGGAAATGATATCTTCTCGCGCGGCTACGCACAAGTGCAGACAGACCAGTACACGTTCGATTCTCGCAATATGACATACAAAGCCTTCAGCACGCTGGACTTCGAGGACGATATGGGGCAGGGTAAGGCGGTTGTCTTCAGGCTGCAGGGTCCCAACAAAAGAGATGAGATAAACCTCAAACTCAGCGTGATAAGGAACCTTCCGTGCTACATGTGCAGTGTCCAGTTCAAGAGCCGCTCAGACGAGGAACTCAGAATCAAGTCTATTAACCCATTTGTTCTTGACGTGGATGATTCATCAAGGCTACTGACTGGATGGAATGGTCGCAGGCTTCGATTCTTCAGGAACGGATTCCATTCTTGGGAACTAAGTCAAGCGGTGCCCATCGAGAGCGGAGAGAATGCTAGTCATTTCTACACCGTAGTGAATAACATTGAAAGCAAGAAGGCTCTGGTTCTTGGATTTGTCACAATGGCAGACCAGCTCTCCACGATTTCGGCGTATGGTCGTGAGGACGAGGAGAGCAGACTTGAAAGACTGGTGGCATCTAGTCTATGTGATGATGTTCCAGTCTTGGACAATGAAACCATTGTATCCGAAGAACTGCTCGTAGTGGCAGGCGAGCACGCGCTTGAGACATTGGCACTTTATGTTGAGATCGTATCCAAAAGAATGAAAGCTCTCGGTTGGGACAAGGTGCCACAAGGTTGGTGCAGCTGGTACTTCTACTTCACCGCTCCTGATGAAAAGGAGATTGAATTAAACGCACGTGCTCTCAAGGAGATGCTTCCGGGGCATATCGAGTGGATTCAGATAGACGATGGCTATCAGAAGGCTGTAGGCGATTGGACTGAGAATGACAGGTTCAAGAATGGCTTGAACACACTTGTGAAGAAGATCAATAACCTCCGCTTCAAGGCAGGAATCTGGGTTGCTCCGTTCATCGCATCAGAACACTCTGATTTGTTCAGGAACGAACAAGACTGGTTTGTCAAGGATATCGATGGTAGGTTTTTGGTGGTTGGCGAGAATCCATTATGGCTTGGCAAGTTCTACGCCCTTGACCTGACACATCCTGAAGTCATCAGTCACATTGAGAGTGTGTTCAAGAAACTGAAAGGAGAGGGCTTTGAATACTTCAAAATCGATTTCTTGTACCATGGATGCCTAGAGGGTGTTCGACACAACAAGAGAATGACACGCGGACAGACCTTGAGGAGAGGACTGGAAGCAATCAGACGTGCAGTAGGCGATGCGTTCATCTTGGGTTGCGGAGCACCACTCGGACCTTGCATCGGTATTGTCAATGCCATGAGAATTGGGAATGACATTGCAACTGTGTGGAAGTACGATTGGGGAGGAGGCGTGTACCAGTGTGCAATCAACACGATGTCAAGGGCCATTCTTCACAATCGATGGTGGATCAATGATGGTGATTGTGTTCTTGTTAGACAGGATGACAACAACCTCGTTTTAGACGAGATTAAGCTCTGGCTCTCTGTCGTCGCTCTGAGTGGGGGTAGCATCATGCTAAGCGATCGAATCGTGGAGGTTTCTAAGGAGCGCATTCATCTCTTGGAGAAAATCTTGCCAGTCCACAGACGTGGAGGAATTGCCATTGACTCTCTCGTTGAAGCTGAGCCTCGCTTATTCGCCCTTCCAATAGAAACCCCCGTGGGGAGATGGGTTGTAGTCGCAGCAATCAACCTCACAGAAAAGCCAATTGGCGTTTCGTTCTCGCTGGGTGAGATTGGACTGGATGAACAGACGCTCCATCATGTGTTTTCCTTCTGGGAAGAAACATATGAAGGGCTCATTGAAGGCAGGGTTGAACTAATGGGGCTGAAACCGCATTCGTGTCGATTACTGTGCATCAAGCCCGCGGAAGACATTCCAGATGTGCTTAGCACAAGCATGCACTTCACTCAAGGTGCGGTTGAGCTGTCCCAGCTAGAATGGAATCCGAAAGAGCGTGCACTAAGAGTCACTGTGGCTAGAACAACAAATGAACCCGAGGCGATTTTCTTTGTCTTCGGAGGAAACTGGACGCCTGAAAGAGGATACGTCAGCGATGAACAGGTCAAGATAGAGATTATTGCGCCGGAGGTCGTCGCTGTTAGACATCAATTCAAGCAAGGACAGATTGTTAGACTTGAGTTCGCGAAATGAGGGTCTTAGGCGATTTTGTTTCGAAGATACCCGATTTTCTCGATGAACAGCTCAACCTCGTCACCAGGCTTGAGAAATTCCGGAGGGTCTCGAGCGGCGCCAACTCCTGAAGGTGTGCCACTTGCGATGACGTCCCCAGGTTCAAGAGTGAAGTACTCTGACAAGTAGGATACTATTGTCGGTACATCGCAGAGAAGGTCGGAGGTGTTGGACTGCTGCTTGATCACTCCGTTGACCTTTGTACGGAGTTCGAGACCAGAGGCATCGCCCAGTTCGTCAGTCGTCACAATACATGGACCCATAGGACATAGCCCATCTAATGACTTGCCACGAATGAATTGGACATCCCCTCGCTGTAGATCCCGCGCGCTTAGGTCATTCACTACCGTGTAGCCAGCCACGTAGTCCAGTGCATCTTTCTTGGCCACGTCCCTGCATACCTTACCAATCACAATGCCTAGCTCAACCTCCCAGTCGAGCTTCTCGGTGACTTTGGGATGGAGGATTGAAGTATCAGGTCCAACAATACTTGAGGAGAACTTGCAGAAGATCACAGGGAAGTCAGGAACCTCTCTACCTGTTTCCTCGATATGCCCTCTGTAGTTTAGGCCCAACGCTACAACCTTGCCTGGACGAGAGATCGGTGCCTCAAGCTTGGTTTCAGATTCTTCGTATACCATAGGACGTTCCGTTGAAGGCGTCTTCTTAAAGCTCTCAACGATTTGCTGAACGACTTCGACACCTGATTCCCATCTTAGGAGGTGTTTCATGGTTGTCGGGAACCCATGGCCTCCAATGTTGTACTTCCGTCCAAAGCGAGACGCCGCCTCCGGTATATCCAAGATACCGGATTCTGTTTCCACACCGATAGATGGTACTCCAAGCCGTGAGTAGCTGACGAGTCTCATGGTTGAGGACATCGTAACCATTCAATTATATGTAGCGGTGGGACACCCAAGGCCGGTGCGACGCTTGGAAGAAGACCCGACGATTGATGACTTGCCAGATGTGGTCTTTGTTGCGCTCGGCAGAAGAGGGATGGAACCGATTCCGCTCAAAGAGTGCACTTATGCTTGTGATGGAAAAGAACTAACAGTGATTAGCGTTACGAAGGATCCGTCGAGTATCCAGGGGCGTAGCATTGAAGTGGTTGTAGAAGACTGGCTTGTGAAATGCGAAAAGTGTAAGAAACGATTCACCATTAGATGCAAAGTGAGATATGTTGATGGGAAGATGATTGACACAATGGTAAGTCTGCTCGACGACAAAGGCAATGATTTGGGCTGGCTAGGAAGCTACTAGGTGAGGCGATTTGCCCCGGAAATACAAGATAGCAGTTCTACCTGGCGACGGTATCGGAAGGGAAGTGATACCCGCAGCACTCCGTGTCCTGCTGGCGGCTGAAGAGAAAGTCAGCGGATTTCAGCTGGAACCAATTGAGTATGAATGTGGGGGAGAATACTATCTGAAGACAGGGCGAGAATGGTCAGAAGAAGCAGAGACCTTCACCAAGGAAAAGGCCGACGCAGTCTTGCTGGGGGCAGTGGGTGCTATCGGCCCCGATGGTGAACAGGTAAGACTCCCGGATAGGAACCTAGCAGGCTACAATATTGTGCTGGGATTGAGATTCCAACTTGACCTGTACGCTAATGTACGACCAATAAAGCTCTACGAAGGGGTCCCAACTCCACTCGCAGAGAAGACTCACAAAGACATTGACATGGTAATCATCCGCGAGAATACGGAGGGCCTATACACCCCTGCAAGAGGAAGACTGGAGAAGGGCGGCGAAACCGAGCTTGCTGTGGACTTGCGGGTGATAACAAAGAAGGGTGCGAGGAGAGTAGCCAAGTTCGCATTTGAACGGTCGGTCGCGAGAAGACAGGGAGCACCTGTTGATGGCGTCATGAGAGTTACCTGTGTTGACAAGAGCAATCTACTCGCCGGCTGCCAGCTGTTTAGGGAAACCTATGATGAAGTGGCACAGGATTTCCCACAGGTAGAACGCGACTATGCCTATGTTGATGCCTGGACACAATGGTGCTTAAGAAAGCCAGAGTACTACGATTTGCTCGTAACACCCAATGAATTCGGGGATATTATTACTGACCTAGGTGCATCCATTCAAGGGGGTCTCGGGATGGCACCAGCCGGCAATATCGGTGAAGGAAAGGGAGTGTTCGAGCCGGTTCATGGATCAGCACCAAAGCATGCGGGCCAGAACAAGGCAAATCCAATTGCAGCAATCCTAGCAGGTGCAATGATGCTTGATTGGCTCGGCGCCACGAGAAAGGACAAGAACCTCTCCAAGGCGGGTGATCTCGTGACACAGTCCGTGGCTGATGTACTCAGAGAAGGCAAGACTCGAACTTACGACATCTGCATGGGCGATTGGAAAGGCATCACACCATCATCTACTGAAACAGTGGCTACTGCAATAGCAGATCGAATTCGAAAGGCCTCGCTATGAGATGATATAATTGGGCAAAACACTGGCTGAGAAAATTCTGGGGTCACATACTAAGAAGGGCGATGCAACAGCTGGAGAGATAGTGGATGCGACTGTCGATTTCCTGATGGTGCATGAGGTTCTAGGCTCAAGAATCATCCCAGTCCTAGAAGAGATGGGCGTGGAAAAAGTATGGGACCCAGAGAGAATACTAGTCGTGAATGATCACTGGGCACCTGCAAAAGACTCCATGAGCGCGGAGATCCACCAGAGGAATCGTAATTTCGTCGCCAAGCACAGCATCAAGCACTTCTGTGATGTGAATTGTGGAATCTGTCATCAGGTACTGCCTGAAATGGGCCTTGTGAAGCCCGGAGACCTCGTAGTCGGATCCGACTCACACTCAACAAGCTATGGAGCCTTCAACGCGTTCTCAACTGGCTTGGCAGCTACGGACAGTGCGCTCATCATCGCCACAGGAAAGTGTTGGTTCAGAGTACCAGAATCGCTCAGAATCAACATCAGTGGAAACCTTCCTGATATGGTGATGAGCAAGGACTTGATACTGAAGATTGTGACGGATCTAGGACCGGACGGGGCGAATTACAAATCGATTGAATTCCATGGGCCCACGATAGATTCCATGTCGGTTGAATCAAGAATGACAGTTGCTAACATGAGTGTCGAAGCCGGGGCAAAAAGCGGCCTGATGACGGTTAACGATGCAGTTCGTACGTGGGTTGCGACAAGGGCGCCTGGCGTCAAGTGGAAGGAGGTTGTTCCAGATGACGATGCTGAATACGTGGAGCAAATCGACATAGACTTGGAAAAGGAGCTAATTGATCCAATAGTGGCTGTTCCGCACAGCCCATCTAATGGAAAGCCAGTGTCAGAAGTAGAGGGAGTTAAACTAGATCAAGCTTTCATCGGTTCATGCACCAACGGAAGGCTAGAAGACTTGGAAATCGCGGCAAAAATCTTGAAAGGAAAGCAAATCAACCGGAGCCTAAGAATGATCATCACTCCAGCCAGCAGAGAAACTTACCTTCAAGCGCTCAGACTGGGCTACATAGAAACTTTCATTGAAGCAGGGGCTATCGTCACGAACTCAACATGTGGAGCTTGCGTCGGGGGGCATCTTGGTGTGTTAGGCTCAGGCGAGGTCTGCATCTCATCGACAAACAGGAACTTCAGAGGGCGAATGGGACATCCAGAATCCCTTGTCTATCTGGCATCACCTGCAACAGTGGCAGCAAGCGCTCTGAAAGGTGTCATTGCTGACCCAAGGAGTGTGCAGTGATTGGTGAAGAAGCTGGAACAAATCAAAGGACGTGCATGGGTGTTCGGTAACAATGTGGACACCGATCAAATCATCCAAGGACGCTACCTGACACTACTTGATTATGCGGAGATGGCGAAACACGCATTCGAGATACCCAGACCAGAGTTCGCCTCTGCAGTAAGGAAGAATGACATCATCGTAGCAGGACGGAACTTTGGTGGAGGATCGTCCAGAGAGGAAGCACCTCAAATCCTAGCCAAGACTGGTGTTGGCTGCGTCGTGGCTGAATCATTTGCAAGGATATTCTATAGAAATGGATTCAATGTGGGCCTGCCTCTGATGACTGTGCCAGAAGTTGCATCAGTTGTGAGCGACGGTATGAAGCTCACCGTAGACCTCAGCGAAGGTACACTGAGAGTCGATGAAACAGGAGAGGTCCTTAAGGGTGACGCACTCCCTCAGATGATGCTTGACTTGCTCAGAGCAGGAGGCGCCGTACCTTGGTTTCGACAACAGAAGTAAGCGGGTGACCACTGGAAAACGATAAAAGCGTACACTGCCAATCATTTCAGGCGCTACCAATGTCGGAGAATTCCTGTTGAACGTTATGCTATTCCTAGTTGTCTCGCTAATAGTGCACTCAATACCTTTGCCTTTCGACCCTATGATGTTCCAGCCCCGTCGATTGCTCAGATGGCTACCATTCAGGCTTGTCTGGGGCACCGTTGCGTGGGTATTCATCTGTCTGATCATGGGCATGACACTTCCTTGGGCGTACCTCACTCTGGCAACAAGCTTTGGATTGGTGCTTCTTCTTTCAGGGGTGGGGCTTCGTACGATGGGCTTCCATAGGATTCGTCCCACCGAGGAGGCCAGCATGGCTTTGGTATGCATCAGCATTATCGTCCTAATCACAGTGCCCGTGTATTCGGGAGTTGTCGCGTGGACCTCGGATGTGGCAAACGCACAGATATTCGATGAAATGATTGTAGAAACTGATCAACCACTCTTCAACTCAACTATACCTGATGACCAAGTGCGGCTTGTGACCCAAGAATACGCTCTCTACGTGGCACAACAACACATTGCACCACTAGGCTCTGAATGGATACCTGCGGCAGCTCATATAACGACTCGAAACGGGCGGCTGGTCTGGGTTGTCATCGTGGTTTCTACGAACACGTTGGCTGCGAACTACATCAAAGCTCTTGTTGTGGTGGATGCTAATGACCCACAGGGAATAGAGCCTGAGATAATAGAGGACATTAACCTTCCATTGGGAGAGGGCCTATTCTGGGACAAGAATATCCAGTTCAGCAATTACCTCAACGATATGACCTCAGCATTTCAGTAT
>DAOVDG010000109.1 GCA_030669595.1 Candidatus Thorarchaeota archaeon | reverse complement strand
ATTTGATGAGGCTTTGGCTAAGATACAGGACGACTGGAGGTACAGAGGTCTCTTAACCCTAGAACCCGAGAGGGGACCAAGTGATGTGACGTGGGAGGGCCTGCTGGTTGCCTTGAAGAATCTAAGGAACTGTAGACATTGACCCGGGTGTCATGGGTGCACAGAAGTTATGTGTTGACGAGATCTTTCTCTGCGCTTGAACAATCTACGCCCACTAGACATGATGCGACTGTTCTCGCTATGTTCTGACCTCGTCAACCTCGATAGCTCGTCTGACAAGATCCTTGAACATCAAATCGATATTGTCACCCGTTTTGGCGGATGTTTCGTAGTACAAGGCGTTCCACATGCTCCGGACCATTTCCCCGGCCTCGGGCGGCACAAATCTATCCTTTCTGTCAATCTTGTTTGCCACCACGGCGACTACTGCATCTGGGCAAATAGCAATGAACTTGTCATACCATTTGGTGACTTCGATGAACGTTCCTGGTCGAGTCACATCATAGACAATAAAGGCCATACTGGCACCAGCCATGTAGCGCCGCCTCAACATGCTGAATCTTGTCTGGCCGGAAAGATCCCAGAAGCCCACCTCGGCGCTGATGTGTTCGCCATTTGGCATATCAACATCCACCGTCTTCATAGCAATCGTAGTGCCAATGGTCGCCTTGTAGATTTCACTAAACGTGCGATCGGTGAACCTCTTGATGCAACTAGTCTTTCCTACTCCTCCAGCTCCCAAAGCGACAAGCTTGAATTTGTGAGTAAGCACCCGTCGGGTCACACTGCTTCCCTTCTATAATTCGTTAGGATAATTACCGTACAAGTATTAGGATTTACCGCCTACATTCGGCTTAGCCTGCAGAGGGTTTTTCACCGTCTTGAACATCACAGAGAACTACCAATATCAGGTGTGCGACAGTGAACCTCCCTCGACTTCTGTTCAGATATCCCGGCGGCAAGTTCTATGCTCTCAAGCTGCTGCGGCCCTTCTGGCAGAATACGCCTCACGATGAATACCGAGAGGTTATGGTTGGGGGTGGTGCTGTCTTCTTCGACAAGCCCAAGGTCAGACATAATTGGTTGAATGACAAGCATGAGGACCTGATGACCACCTATGAAACAGTTGCTGACCCGGAGCTGAGAGAGCAGCTTGTGGAGCTGTTTGAGAAAGAGGTTGCCACCAAGGAACGACACGCAGAGATGAAGGAGTTCGTTCCAAGGAATGATCTCGAGATTGCATTGAAATTCTTCTATCTGAACAGGACCTCATTCAGCGGCAAGACCAGGTCACCATCGTGGGGCTGGCGTCCCGTTAGAAGTCTTCCACCCAATCGCTGGAAAGAGAGAATCAGACCCTGTGGGATAAAACTGGAAGATACAAAGATGACGTGTTTGGACTTCGAGGATATCATCACTGCTCCCTCCCCTGGAGCCTCTACACTGCTATTCGTGGACCCTCCTTACTTTCATGTCAAACGAGAGAATCACTATTCCGAATCGTTCTCAGAGAACGATCACTACCGACTAGCAGCAGTGCTTGAGAAGACATCCCACGAATTCTTCCTAACCTATGATGATTGCAAAGAGATTCGTGATCTATACAGTTTTGCAAGAGCATATCCATTGGAATTCATCTATCGGATTGACAATTCACGAGACCGGGGCGGGCGTCGCAAGTACGGTCAGGAATTGGTCATTACGAACTACGACCCTCAGATGACTGTGGACGGAACCACGACCCACGCAAGGGGTGACCCCACTCATTCTGAAATTACCACAAGAATGATGGACCGCTCCATCAAGTCCCCATTCCGGTTTCCTGGCAGCAAGGCGCAGGCAATCAAGTATATTCGACCCCACTGGGAGGGCAATCCACACGCCGAGTATCGAGAGCCATTCCTTGGTGGTGGTGCAGTGTTTTTCTCGAAGCCAAGGGTTCCATCTATCTGGTTGAATGACATTGACGAAGAACTTGTCACTACATACAAGACAATACAAGACGCTGAATCATGCTCCCTTCTGATAGAACGAGTGAGTCAGGAAGAAGCAACAAAAGATCGCCACACGGAGATGAAGCACTGGAAACCGAAGACCGCCTTGGATACTGCGCATCGCTATTTCTACCTCAATCGCACATCGTACAGTGGTATAATGAAGAAACCTGCGTGGGGGTATCACCCGAAGAAGAGCGTCCCCCCAGAGCGGTGGGAACCACGAATCCTGCAAACGCACGAGAAGCTACAAGGTGTCAAGATTACATCTCAGGACTTCAAGTCCGTAATCGAGCTGCCCGCACAAAGTAATGGCGTCTTTATGTACATCGATCCCCCATACTATGAGGCTGACCAGAAACGGGCGTATGAATACTCATTCACTCGGACTGACCATGTACGGCTTGCAGCCATCCTTAAGACGACCGACCTGCCCTTCTGCCTGACCTATGATAATTGCGAGCCAGTTAGAAACCTCTATGACTGGGCCACAATAACTCCGGTTTCTTGGAGATATCACACAGCAAACTCCCGAAAGGCCAGCAGGAAGATGGGTCAAGAACTTATCATCAGCAACTACAAACTCGAATGATGTCCTGAATCTTGGCCTGTTTCGAGCTTGGCCATATGTTAAGTTCACAGGGCTGATGTTGGCCCTCTCTTCAGATCGTGCCTTCGTTTCATCTTGTTTTTCGACCCTACTATTTCTGGAGGTCTTAGAATCGCGTCTGGGTGCCGTCTGTACGGTTTCTAAGGGGGACTCCATTACTACAACTGCTAATATGCAAAATGACAGTCCTTCTACTGGTTGTCGATGACGGTACGATTGGACTCAATCTCTAGGGCTTTCAGCGAAGGAAGGACGGTGTGCAATAGACTTGGCTGCGTCATTATGTATACGAGTGACAATTGCGCACTGTGTGATGCCGCTCTGGAGGTTCTGCACGAGATCGTTACCGAGTTCGGTCTTCCACTCAATATTGTTACTGAGGTGGACATCGAAACAGCAGATGATTGCGACCTTTCCGGCATTGTCGCTCTTCCCACCATGAGAATCTGTGGGGAAGTCATTCCCGGATTACCAGATATCGATGATGTCAGAGGCGCTCTCATGAATGCAATTCTCAAGGGTTGTCTCTTCAGGTAGGCACGCTCTGACGATCTGATTCTATCTACACCCGCTTGAGGATAACCAAGTGCTCTGTAGCCATTCTGCTGTCCGCATAGCCCGATGCTGGGTTCACTTCTGACTTGAACATGGATCGCGAAACTATCGGGTCTACGTAAGTGACAAGATGCTTCCAACCCATTTCCGTGAGATGTTCAACCAAGATTTCATCAATAGGGATTGATCTTGTCCTAATCTTGGCAGGCCCAACGAATATGCACATGTAGTCCTTGACTCTCTCTCCAAGAGTCGCGAATGCATTTATTGTTCCGTGGAAGTACCTGTCATACAATTGGATAAGATGGTCTTCAACTATCTCCTTTCTGTAAGCTTGATACTTCTCAGAGTGAATGTGAATCTCTTCAACGGAGTTGTACGGGAGTTCTTTCTTGCTCAACGACCTCACGTATTCCTCATTATGCCCCAGCCAGAAGAGCTCGAGCTTCGTCGACCTGATGTACTCCTGAGCTTGCAGGTAGGGCGGTGATGTAATGAGAATGTCAACATCTCTGTCTAGCTTGGTGTTGAGGGAATCAATCCCTGATCTTAGCTTGTACCTTACAGGTTGAGGATTGAGATTGCTGTATTCCTTCATTTTGTTGAGAAGCTTCTCAATCTGCTTTTCCAACAATCTGTAGAACGCGGTTTCCCAGTCTGTCCCTAGCAGCCGGTCCACCTTCTTCTTCGAGTGTTTGGACTTGTACAGCTTGTGCACCTTCTCATCGCTGTATGAGAAGTATCTGGTCGCCTTCAGAAGAGGAATCGAGAGCATTTTCTTCATTTCGCCCTTTGTTGCATGAACTAGTCCCCATGCCTTTGAGATAGTTGGGAGAAACTCTTCCGGGAACCAATAGGTCAGGTTTGACCAGTCAGGACTGAATTCATGGTTAGAATCGCGCACTCTGGTGACTAGTTCTTTAACGTTGATTCTTGGAGCATTCATGACTGCAGTGTCATGGATTAGGTTCATTATGGGGTTCAGGTCCCAGAGTTCATAGTCATGACCGTATACCCTTGATACAACGCCAACTGTGCCATAACCCGCAAAGGGATCGAACACGACTGACTCTGGCCTTGCGTATTTCTTCAGAGTGTAGGCGATAACCTGAGGGATGAATTTGGCTGGGTACTTGTAGATGGAGAAGGTTCCATAGGTCGTCTTGGGAATCTCTGGGACCGAGTTCCTGAACACCACGTCGACCCTCGGAGCAGCATCCTGATTGGATTGTGTGGCTCCATTTGATGGTGTTCTGCCCTTGCTCATCGCTTCACACTCTTGAGAGTTCTTCAGATTTGAAACTGTTTACTGTTGCTATCTGTATGAAGGTACGCTCTTCTGCGTTTGCCACAGACCGTAACGGCTCCCATTTTCCTTAGGCAATATGTCATCTTCTGCACCAGCCATCTCGGTTTGTTAATAGCCTTGGCAAGGTCCGTACTAGTGAACGGCCTAGCTAGAGAGTCTGGAATGAACAAGAGGAACTCTTCAGGTCTCTCGAAGAGATACTGATCAGTAACCTCGATCAATTTGCGGTCGACGATACTCCAGCCTTTTCGCCTCCAGCTCCCCTTTCCGTCATTGCGTCTGATTTCCTCTTCGCGGGTGAGCAGGATTTCGAGTGAGAAGTTTTGATGAGCGATGAGCTCTGGGAAACTTACAAGTTCCTCAAACAGATTCTCAAGCGACTTCTTCTTGGGTGAACGCCGTTTCCCGAGTTCGATGCTGCCATCGAGGCTTTCTCGAACTATCCATTTCTCGCGGGCGAGTGGATGAACCAGCCGCACCGGATGACTCCTAATCAGGGTCATTAGTTTCTTTTTGATAGCAGAGAAGTTGCTGGTTTGAATCTCGATAAGTAAGTTGCCACGCACTATGTCAATTACATAACCATCAACTGGTACTTCTAAGAGGTCTCCTGGGATGCTGTACCTTTGTTTCAATGCAGCGTGTAAGGAGCTCTCAGCCAGTACTCCAATGCCTCGAGAGCCTCCCTCAGAAGTCATGTGTTTGAGGGCTGTTTCATTCCTTTTGTTAGTTCTGTAAGGCTCGTAATCTTGTAAGGAAATCCGGCGTGTCACTCTTATGCATATTCTATGATATAGTCATCTAGGTACTTTCCTCAGGAGATGAGAGAAATTGAAACACGCGCCTACTCTGCTGATGGTGATATTTCTAATGGGCCTGACGTACATCGTGCCTGTAATGGCTGCCACAAATCAAGGACTAGAATGGGGAGTTGAGCCTGGTGAAAGTCACGACTACATGCTGCATGTTGACGCACCGGATATTGCATATGACGGGGGAATCTATATTGAGTACGAGGCACCAGCTCCCATTATTCCAGACTCTATTGCCAATTGGAGCGAGATTCCATATTTCGATGTGGATATCTTCTACGCGAATGGGACTGACATGGGCCTTACAGCTCTTATCCTCCTAGCCGCCTATAATTTGCATGTGCCGATTGGAAACTGGACATTCTTGAGTGAGTTGGCTGAAGACACAATCAATGTAACGAACTTCGTGCTCGATGACGAAGACCCTTACTTCTGGGGATACAGCTGGGAGGATGATGATTGGGAGTATGCTATGGAGGACCTCAGATTAACTGTTCATGTGGACTTTCTCAAGATTGATGGGTGCATATCACATTATACAATGAAAACTACTAACATAACCACTGAGGAAATGACAGGTGAGCTTTCTCTGGAACGAATGGATATCGAGCAATACACGGATCGGACGGCTCCAACTCTTAATCATCCTATGGACATAGGTTACACTGTGGGCGCGACGGGCAATAGCATTACTTGGAGTCTGTCAGATGAACATCCAGTGAGTTATCAAGTGCTGATGAATGGCACAGTCGTCAAGGCTGGGGATTGGAATTCCACATCAGAGCAGGTTACAGTTCTGGTCGACGGTCTCGTTACGGGAGTCCGCAACTATACGATCATTGTTACTGACATTGCTGGAAACACTGCCACTGATGAGGTGATTGTATCTCTCGTGATAATAGTGGGGCCACCCATCTCCTTCTGGGGGCCGCTAGCATTTGTTGCAGCAGTTGCAATTCTACTAGTGTTAGTAAAACTTCGGAAGCGCTAATGAACATGTGCACTTGACTGACGGTTCATTCTGCTTGTCGATTCAGATGAGCGGCTGGCTTTGTGCTTTCCTCCGGTGATAGGTGCTGCAACTACTCCTGAAGCCAAGATGGGGGCCAGCCGGACCTGACCTCTCCACCTTTCTTCCATTTGAAGTCGCATTTCTCTGCTCCTTCAGCAAGGGTAGTTGTACGAAACAGACCTGACCCCTTCTCCCTGCTCGTTGCAAAGTCGGTCAAGCACATGTATTTTGTGAACTCATCTGCTCCCTGTTGATGAAAGAACTTGCATAACGCACACTCTGTGAAATCGATTCCGAGGTCGAAATGCGATCCATCTCCCTCCACATAGAGAAACACCCAGTCTTCAGGGTATGTAACAGCTGCAGAAAACCTGTACAAAGCTGGACATCTCTTAGATGAATAGCGAATCGAAGACCCTTTTTGTAGGTGTTAATATACTCCAGAGAGGGACCTGTACGTGTATTGTCAGTCCAGGACGAGAACCAAGTCCAAGGATGACTCTACCGTCACCGTCAGTTGGCCGGGGACGTAAAATGCCCGTGGAGAGGACGTAAGACTTTCAGTTAATTCTTCAGAATTAACAAAAAGCAACCTCGATGAAGCAGGA
>DAOVDG010000060.1 GCA_030669595.1 Candidatus Thorarchaeota archaeon | reverse complement strand
GGTTCTCGTCCTGGACTTACACTACACGTACAGGTCCCTCTCTGGAGTATATTAACACCTACAAAAGAGGGTCTTCGATTCGCCATTCATCTAAGAGATGTCCAGCTTTGTACAAGTTTTCTGCAGCTGTTACATACCCTACACTCGATTCGTCAGCTCCCGCGTCCATTCTCCTGACTCCCTTTGGAACAGCAGTTTCGAAGAACTGGGGCAACCCCTCATCTTCGCAATACACAGCCTTAGCTCATAATCTTCTTGGCGCCCCTTTTGTACGTCCCATCCACGACAACTTGTCAAAATCACCGAAATGTTCTCTGAAGATACGATAGTACAATAACTCCTCCTTGGTGTTCAAGGTCCATCCATTGGACAGATTCCTCTCTCTTTGGAACTCTTCATCGTTTATGGTGCTTTCAGCAACCTCAGCCAGTTTGTCGCCTACACCGGCTCCTTGCCAGAACTTCGACTTTGTCCTATTTAGGATTCTTTCCGGTAGCCGACCCTTCATCGCTGCCCGTAGAATCCACTTCTCCACCCCTTCAACCACTTTCATTCGTGCTGGAATCCGAAGAGCGTATTTCACAACGCCAGGATCAAGGAATCCAACAAAGGCAGTAATACTGTGTGCTGATGAGCACCGGTCAACACGCTGCAGGGCGGTGTTATGCAACCGCCTAGTTACGTCCACAACTTCCGCTGCAATCGCCTTGGGTTTCATGGATTTAATATACTCATAACCTGCAAACAGCTCGTCCGCGCCCTCCCCAGAGAACACCTCATCAATGTGTCTTGACGCCTCTCTTGAAACAATGTAATGCATAATACTTGAACGCACCAAGAATGCATCAAATGACTCCAAGTGGTATATCACTTCGGGCAACGCCTTGATCATGTCATCTAGTGTGACAATCACATCATGGTGATTAGAGCCTATGAAGTCTGCAACCTCTTCGGCGGCTCCAAGATCATCTGCATCGGGAACGCCAGCAGCGAAAGTATGAAGTTCTTCAACGTATTGGCTGGAAAACGCGGACAATATACTGGAATCCAGACCGCCTGATAGCAGTGCGCCAACCGACTCTCTTTCTCCCACACGCGTCTTGACAGATTCTGCAATCCGCTTACGAAGACCGTTGGCTATCCTTGCTGTACTCAAATCAAGGGGAATCTTGGCTTCGATACTATGAGCTCGTACTTGATGCACGCCATCGAAACAAGTGGCAGGCGGCAGTTCGTTTATGTCCCTTGTTACTGTTAGAAGGGCTTTAACCTCGGAACCAAAGCACAGTGCCCCATCATTTATTCTGCCGTAGTATAGGGGAACGACACCAATGTCATCGCGTGTTAGTGTGAGTCTGTTGCGCGACATATCAGCACGAGCGAAATGCCCTCTGCCAGCTGCATCCCACACAGTTTTTTGGCGCCGCATGTTTGGAATCCTATGCTTTTCCGTTTCTGACCAAACGACTCCAAGAGTTGCCCCTTTCACCTCGATGATCTCTCTACCGCTAGGCCCCCGATGCCCAATCTTATCGAGCATTCTTCCAACATCTTCCACTCTTCCTGATTCTCCGATGCCCGCTATTCCAGTCAATCCTTGACTCTCCTCTCAACTTTGGGAGCCAACCATATTCCCAGCCGTTCAAGTCTCTTCTTCTCATTAATGGGTTCGTTTGTGTCGTGGTCTATAGCAAGACACGCACCACGGATCATGCGAGTCCTAAGCTCTCCTCTAGCAATTGGGTTGTTCTTGAGGTGGGGGGCATCCAAGACTCCAGCCCTGACAGCTCGAACGTATGTACTTGGGTCTGTCAGGGGGTCTTGGGAGCCCTCGTCACCCAAGGCAGTGATTGCACGAATAAGAAGCCAGGCCTCTCGAACCAGCTCCTCCTGTCTGTATCTCACATCTCTATCTTGGAGAGGATCAGGAGTACCCAACAAGCAGTTGTGTATTACCCGATTCGCAATCTTGCAGCTCTCAATTACATCTTCTGCTGTGGCCACATGGTCAGCTTCACAGAATCCGACAACGTGGACTATCTGAGGCTTGAGCATCATTCCAGTGTGTATTGATGATGCAAGCTGACCCTTGCCCATGTCCATATCTGGAGGATAAGAGAAGAGCCCTGGTCTAACCTGTCTAATCGAAGTGAATCGGTGATCATGTAGTGACTCTATTAGCTCGATTTTGGCAAACATCTTGGCCAAATCCATCTTCGGGGAGGTCCCTAGGGGGGTATTGAGCATATACTGTGCAATGTAGCAATGCACGCCCGCAGCCTTGGCGTTGTAGGCCGCTAGATAAGCCATGGCAACAGCGATTGTGTCATGGGTGCTTCGTAAGCTCCATTGATGTGACTCATTGACTTCAACAGGGACTCTGTGTCTTGCGTGCCATTCGTGATTGCGCTTATTCTCCTCTATCGCATCCTCGAGAGATCTCTTGCTACGACCATCGAGTTCACTATACCACAATAGTGGAGTTGCACACCAAGCATTGCTGATGGTATTCTGGAGTAATTGTGCCCATTTCAGCAGATCCGTTGTTCCACTATAACACCTCAGCAGTGGGAAATTCCCCTTTCGAGATGCTTCGAAGAGTTTCCGTAGATCATCTGCTTTCCGCAGTGGTACGCCGCCATCACCTTCTAGATTCCTATTCATCTCTGACGGTCGGAAAAATGACTCCTGTGCATTCTGGTCGGGACCAATTGAGATGACATCCAACACGGACGCGTCTGCAATCTTCCCAACACCGTCGATAGTGTCCTCAAGCGATGGTAAACCAAAGTGATGACGAATGATTGGCATCGGACTTTTATTTTCAAACCTTGCCAACAAATCCTGAGGGAACCTTTCCTCCTCTTTCTTTGATGAATGCCCTCTGAGAAAGGCAAATGAATCTTCATCTGTTGAGAAACCGGTGAATATCTCTTCGAACAAGCCAATTTCTTCAGCAATTGGTTTTGTCTGAGCTGTACAACCCAAAATCCATCTCTTCTTCTCAAGACCATGTTTTAGTATGGCTATCCTTAGGTCTCTGAATAGGTTCATTGCACTTTCCCTTGTCAATCGATAGCTCACTCCAATAACGTCAGGATTATGTTTCTTGGTTTCCCTCATGAGTTCATCAATTGATACTGCTGGACCTAAGAACACTGCATCATGGCCTTCATTCTCCGCAAGTGAGAGGAATCGAAACACACCAGCAACATGGACGCAATTCCCAATCGCAGCCCCCAGAATCTTCAAGTTTCATCCACCTCTACTTCGTAGAGGTTGTAGCTGCTGGGGAAATTACTCCATTCTGCGGGTCTAACTCCTAGCTCAACATATTCTGCGACTTCCTGCGGGTTCATTCCCACAAGACCCATATTTGCAAGGCTTCTCCCTGTGCTCCGGAAATTACATTCATAGAGCTGGCACGCCATTTCGATTACAGCATCGATAGCTGGTGTTTCAACCCCACAGAGGTTACCCAGATTGGATATGGGTACAAGCCCGGTGGGAATATCCTCCAAGACATAGCGGTGTTGAAGCGATTCTGGGCTGCCAACCCTATCGTAAGCATCTATGCTTCGAATGCATTCACGTAGTGAGTTGCCCTCCGCATCATATGCATCTTCGAGCCATTCCAGCAGAGTCATTGGGTATAGCGAGAACTGGCTTGCCACATTGACTCGTTCGGCGTCCATTCGTTCAATTAGCCGTCCGACGGACTCCGATATCGCGTCATGATAATGGTTGTACCCTCCTCGTCTTGACTCCAATAGTCCTGCGCTTAGAATCGTCGGCGTGGGATGTAGCATTGCTCCCACATTGTTCAGTCCTGTTTCCATTACATCATTGGCAAGCTCCAGTGTAAGGGGAAGGTCTCCCAAGCGCTTCAGAAACTCTTGGCTTGCAGATGCGGGAAACGCACTGACACGCACCAAGTTCTTGATTTTCGACACCTTAACAGAACTAATCCCTGTTGTCCTAGAAACAAAGCTGAAAGTTTGTGCTTCACCCAAGAGAGTATTCTGTGTGTTTGAATTTGATTCAATAATGTGAGCAAACTCTAGAGCGCCGCCGGTGCGGCCTGGCATCAAGAGCACTAGTTGGCCATCATCTAGATAGGGCGCCATCTTGTGCGCAAAGAACCCATGTGCCTGGGCAGGTACAGTCACAATCAGTATTTCTCGATTTCGAATGGCCCTAGCCATATTGTTGGTGACCAGGGGGATCTGAGCATATCCCTCAATGACCCCATGGACATCCAGTCCGCCTCGGTCTATAATTCCCCTGACGTTCTCCAAAGTGCGATTATATAGAGCGACATCTAAACCGTGAAGAGACATGTAGCCAGCAAGTCCTCTGCCGGCATTTCCGCCACCCAAAATAGCTATCTTGGCGGTGCTTGAGTTTGTTCTGTTTCCTTTTGTCACCTGCATAAGGCATGTTCTCCAATGTTATACCATGAGATTGGTTGCCAATCGTGATCCCGGCGACTGAGTACACCCTATAATGGAGCAGCTTTTCACTGGCAGACCAATGGGCTAACTATTTCCCTCTTGAGTCTCAGATATCTTCTCTTCAGAGAGGATTTGATAGTGGCACATATAAATGTTCTCGCCTTTATATGCCTTATAAGGGCCAGATAGGAGTTATGGCGTCTATTTTGAATCATATGAGGCAATTGAGTCGTAATAAGCTGCAAGAAGCGCTTGGCTCTATCCTCGGACAGAGTGAGGTGCAAGCGAAAACGGGGTAGCGGTGCAACGGTACTGGTTGCCCCGACATCAGCGGGAGCCTACTTTTTGCACGCTACTGAGCTCATTTGGTGGAATGGACAGGAAGAACATCAGGTGCGTTTCGCCAACGATTGTTGCATTCATTCGCTGGACCCTTTGGTGCTCGCTCATCACCCCAGCTTCCCGTGTAGGATGCAAAGCTAGTCAGCATCAGAGGCCTGAGGTGTTCCTTGGTTTCCCAGATTGCGCCCTCTGCTGATAGTCGGTCGTGTAGTACATGCGAAACATGGTAGGGTTTACTGTCTGCAGCCGGATAGTTAGCATGTGAACCCAATGCTACCCAGATGTGGATGTGGGAGTCGTCGAGTGTTGGAATCTCCGGTTCAAATCCAGAGAGGGTCCTGTCCGAAGGTAGTGAACTCAGACGTGACCTGAGATGATTCGATAGCAGCCATACGGTTACTGGCCCCTCGGTGAGTCGGGGGAAAATCCGCACCTCCACATGCTCCCAGTCGCCTAGATGGTCACCCAGTCCGAATGGTGCTCCGGGGAATCTGTTATAACGATACCAGAACCAGTAACGTATCTGCATTAGGTCCTCATCTCTCCAGAATTCGTAGTAGCAGGGAGTTCCTGGGTCCAGAGTATCAGGCGATAAATCCTTGGAGAACTGGTTCCAGTCGGAGTTGAACCTCTCAAAGAGATCCTCAGCATCTGAAGGATAGCAACAGTATCTTCCCTCATCTGGATGGAAATGGAGTATGGGCGCATTGTTGGCTATGAATGCATCTGGGTCTTGTGTCAAATCATACATTGATCTGACTTGTGGAATCTAAAGTCTATATTCCTTTGCACTGAGCGGATGTGGAGCTATGTGCTCTCACAGAAAATTTTGGGTCGAAGGAACACATAGCATGCGTCTGACTGTTCTGATATTCGCCTGCCTAGTGGTAACCAACCTAGTCGAGTAGTTACTGTTATGGGTGGACTACTCGTTAGAATCGTTAACTCTAGAAGCTGGTCAAAAAGCGCGAGTGGCGACAACTACGCAGTCGTGAGCAAGGTTGTCGAACTGGCTCATTGCTACCTATGACTCAGCTCTATCAACAGCTGCAGGCTCGTGCTGAGTTCTCCGATGTCCTTGACCTCAAGTATCATTGGGCCGTCAAAGTGAATGTCGCGTAATGCCAAGACCACCTCTCCGAGCGGTATGTCGCCACGTCCCAATGCCAAATGATCATCGTATTGTCCGTTGTTATCATGAACATGAACCTCCTTCAAGATGTCTCGAACCGCATGAACGTATTCAACGAGATTGCAGCCGGTCGTGAATGCATGTCCCAAGTCCAGAACTGCAAAAACTCCGAGATGCTGGAACTCCGAAACCATACTGACATGTTCATCTACCTTCATGATTACCTCTCTGTCCTTGCTTTTCTGCTTGTTCTCAAGTCCAATTCCTATCCCCAAATCGTTTGCAAATGGGGCAAGCTCAGAGATGCTCTTGATAGCACATTCCCGAGCCCTGTCTAGCATCAGGGGCACCTGGTCCGCAGGACATTTTCCTGCATGAATAACCAGATCCCGGGAACCCAATGCATCAGCAAGCACAATACAGTCTTTGGTAATGTTTACCGATGCGCTTCGAATCCTTTCCTTAGTGCTGGCGAGATTGACATCGTGAATAGGACCGTGGAGCACAGGAGTAAGCCCATAGCCAGACAACAGGTCTTTGAGATAATCGATTTTCCTAGCGTTAATCTCTGACGGAGAGTATGGGTGTTCAGCCTGTATTTCTACATAATCAAGGCCAATCTCAACGCATAACTTCAGGAAGTCCTCCAGAGGGATCGGACAGCCTGAGAAGTACGAAGCACCGAATCTATTCATGTTGAGCAGCCCGTTTCAATTTTCCTGATTGCATAGCAGACAACAACCGAAGTAAGACAGTGAAATTTCCAGAGAAGGCTACTAGGAGTAGGGCAAGAAGAGGATAGCCCATGAGCGAGCAGACGAAGACGATAAAGAGTCTTACATCACGAGTTGCCCCAAAGAATGTGCGACCTTCAACATCGAAGAGTCCTGCCGCTTCAAGTCGTGCTCTCGAATAACTCACCATCAGGGACCCAGCAACAGCCATGACAAAAATCAGGAAGACTATGTTTCGGTTGAACGTCAGACCGACCGAGGAAGCTGGAAACAATCCGATATCGTACTCTTCAACTAATAGTGGATATGTGATACCTGTCAAAATCACGATGTCCGCATACCTGTCTAGGATGGCGTCAAAGACGGCACCTGAACTCGAAGAGATTCCTCTTTCTCGGGCAAGATCCCCGTCAACTCCGTCAATTATGCTACTCAGTTCGACCAAGATGCCCCCAATAACCATCGAAGGAATGATGATAATAGCATCAAGAATCCGATACTCCCCGGGTACCAGAAGGTTGCCAAATGAGTAGAATGCAGCCGCCAGACACGCGATGAGTAAAGCGAAGACTGACACACGATTTGGCGTGAACCAGGATACTTCCTTGATAGAACGAGCGATGGGGCGGGATATTTTGCGGTTCAGATGTCTAGAAACAGGACCCTCTACAAGCTGTTCCTCACGGCGAGTGGAGTTGTCACCGTTCAAGCGTTCCTCTCCGTGTCTGCACTGCACGTTTCATGGTCACGTTTCCCCGGCACGCTCTGAGTGCTCTCTTCGAGTGTGATGTCGAACATAATCTTGAGTTCGGGGTTTCGGAGAATCGTTTTCTCAGCGAACTCGACATCATAGGGTGTGTCAATGTCGAGCCAGAACGCACCATTCGAGTCCCACGCCCTCACATCCATGTCCGAGTCAATCATATAGCTCACAGCGTTGGACATTGTACAATCCCCCGTTCGGCGAGCAACGATTTCTATGACTGCTTCCAGTTTTCTTGAAACTAGAAACACTCCAGTATCAACACAGTTCCAAGTGTCAATGTCTTTGCCAATCCTGCTTATCTGCCCCAAATCGTTCACGAGGACTCTGGTCGGCTCATCCAGCTGGGGCTTCATATGGGGACTTACGTCAACAACAAGGCCTAGATCCGCCGCAACGTGCTCTTTTCCTGCGGCTCTTGTGACAAGCTCTGGCGATACAAGGTGGTCGCTCATCATTACAACCACGCTGTCTGTAGTTGTGGACCTCAGTCCACACTGGGCAGAGACGCCATTTCCCAGAAGAAATCGTGGGTTGAATGTTTCATCCACTTCCATATCAAACTCTGTTTCGGCCAACCATTGTCTGATTTTTTTTCTGCTGCTACCTGTGACGACTACTGTTTTCCTAATACCTATCTCATCAAGATTCCTCAGAGCGTATTCCAGCAGTGGCCTCCCCAGAACCGGGACGAGGGGCTTGGGTCCACCATGGGGGTTTGAACTCATTCGAGAACCAAGACCGGCCGCAAGCACCACTGCCTCTTCGACTATCGTCACGTTGGTCATCAAATTCATCTCACGTGGCCTTATGCTTAGGCACGGCTAGGTCGCCCTATTGATTGTTTAGAGAAACCTGTAGTCCCACGGCCATTCTACGGCGATTCCCAGCAATCGGACCATGCTCTTGCATGGAATACGGACGATAATCTCGGAATAACTACCACACACCCCGAAGAAGCAAATATGATTTCGCTGCGTCTTGGCACCTCATAGAAACGCCTGCCGCCGCAGTCTGGACAGACTCTTCCTGTTCGCTTCCTCGTGATTGTGTCACTAGCTTGTCCTGTCGTCCTTGTCAGCTCGCTACTACTCCACCGGAGGTTTTGCCACCTGAATTGCAAACAACTAGCAGGTAACCCTTCATATCGGGAGAAGTCTTAGCTGACTACTCGTTGCTCGACATACAATCGACCGCTTATAAAGAGTAACCCTAACCGTTCATTGTGAGCCAAATAGACTTGGATATGTCCACCCAAGAACCCTAAGGGGCTACTTTCCTTTGGTCAGTCCCCGGACACGCTTTCACCAAGACACACAGACTGGAACTCGGGAGGATCAGACATCTGCAAGGTGCGGATGTCCGATGAAGACGAAGCGAACTCGCGAGTCAGTATTTCGATATTACCGGGTCCTTCTGGCATATCACTTCCACCCAAGTTCAGGAGCTATGCTTTGGCTTCAACAGCATTTGAATAGTTTGTCCGAGCATGCCTTCTACATTCCGGACGTTTCCTGAACGATAACGCCACCCGGAGGTCTACCGGTCAGCATGCTTGGAGTCTGCCCAGTTGCCCCCTCGTAATTTTTGGTCATCGATTGAATGAACTCATCTACATACTCTGCCTTAACAAGGCTGATGATAGCACCCCCAAGTCCAGCACCAGTCAATCGACTCCCGAGCACTCCTTTCTGCTGCTTCGCTAGTTCCACCAAAAAGTCAAGCTGCGGGTGTGAAACTTCGTAGAGATCTCTGGAGCTCGCGTGTGATTCGTACATGAGTTGTCCGAAGTCTTTCAGTTGGCCTTCCCTGAGAATGTCCATGCCCCTTTGGACTCTACTATTCTCAATTACAACGTGTCGTACTCTACGTGCGAGTGTTTCCTCAAGCACAGCATCAACTGCACTTAGCTGATCGGGGACTATCTCACTAAGATTCTTGGAATTCCAGCCGGCCTCCGTAAGCTGTGCGAGTGCGCTCTGACACTCTGTTTTGCGCTCGTTGAGGGCGTCACCTGCGGGTCTGGAAACCATAGTATCCGTTACAACTAGTTCGACGTCCGGACTCAATGGGATGTGTCCGATTCTAAGGTTTGCACAGTGAATAGCGAGGAGATTCCCAGGCTTGCTGAGTTGAGATGTGAACTGGTCCATAAGTCCGCAAGCCACTCCGCAGTAGAGGCGCTCCGCTTCAAACGCCAACATTGCAAGAGCCTTTGGATTCAGCTCGAGTCTGCTGATGTGTGCCACAAGATTTGCGAGGGAGACCTCAAAGGCAGCCGATGAACCTAGTCCAGAACCTATCGGGACGTCCCCGTATGTGACCGCTGTTACCCCCTGAATCTTGTGTTTTCTCCTTGAAAATGCCCAGTAGATGCCACGTACGAAGTCCCCCCATTCTTGAGTGCCAGTGGGTTTCACTACATTCGCATGGAATGTTATCGATTCTCTGAAGTTCATCGACCTTAGATTAACCTCTTCGGACGGAACTCCAAGCGACCAGACATACCTCTCAATCGTGGAGGCCAGTACAAAACCGCCGTTGTAGTCGGTGTGATTACCGAGCACCTCCACTCTTCCTGGTGCCCTAACGAGAACAGGAGGGGGTCCTTTTCCCCTTGTAACACTGTCTAGTTGGTCAATCATGCCTTCCGGTATCTGGGCCGTCATACTGCCTCTCTCAATTCTCTCGCTGACTCCTCAGGCGTGGAGTCGTTCATGTACGTCCATCCGCCAGTTTCGATACCTCCGAGGTACTTCTTATTCTTCTTATCCCTCCAAATGGGATAGAATTCAATGTGGAAATGCCAGTAGGGGTGCTCACCGACCGATGGTCGTGTATGAAACGCCATCACATAGGCGTTCTCTTCGAAAAATTCTGCGTATCGTCTTGCAGTATCCCTGATGACTTGTCCCACCTCTAGGAGCCGATCTTCTAGCTCAATCAGACTCGCAACATGCTTCCGCGGATAGATATGAACCTCGTAGGGAAGTCGCGCGTAGAATGGTACAAGTGATATGAAGTGTTTCGTCTGCTTTATAATTCTCGGAGACCCTGACTTAAACTCGTTCTCCACTGCTTTGCAGACTACGCAGGTGGACTCGCTCTCCCAGAGTTTTCTTGACTGTGCCAATTCCCTCTCGATTCGAGGCGGGATGAACGGAGTTGCAATCGCTTGGCCATGTGCATGGTTCAAGCTGACTCCAATGGCTTGGCCCCTATTCTCGAATTCCAGCACGTATGCAATGCCCTTCAATTCATCCAGTTCTCTGAACACGCGAAGGTATTCCTGAAGGATAAGTTGGATCTGTTTGTCAGCCATGTCTTCTAACTGCTCGCTATGGTCACGCGAATAAACAATGACCTTGCTCGCACCATATGCGGGTCCATCCATGATTATGCTACTGTCTAGAGGAAACGGAGGAAAATCAGACGAAAAGGCAGGGAACTTGTTGTCAAGAGTGAGCACATCCCAGTCTCCTTGGGTTTCGAGCCGCCCTGGACAAAACGGACACTCATGGTCCTTTTCCTGAAACGGCCTACTAGCTCTCTCCTTGGTCACTATGACCCATTCGCCAAGCATCGGATTATACCGTACTCTGCTCATCGTTGGCACTCTGCCCTGAGCTGACGGATTAACATCGTAGATTAAGGTATTGCGGAGTGGTTATCGTGTATTCTATAAGGTGCGACAGCGAGAATCACGGTGCATTGACGGACACGGATAGAATTGTGAGCCTAGAGGTACTGGCTTACAACGCATGGACTGCTCGTGATGTTGAACGATATGGTCATTGGTTTCTGCGAGCATATGAAGGCGTGACCAGGCGGGCAAACAGTGTGTTTCCTTTTGGAGCCCCTCCAACAAGCAACCTGCATGACGCAGTAGAGCACTGCATTAGTTTCTACAAGAAACGTGATATCCTGCCAAGATTCCAAGTAACATCGGCAAGCAAACCCGACGGACTGGATAAGAGCCTTGAAGATCTTGGTTTCGCGTTTGAGATGAGAACTTACCTACAAACTGCTCCAATAGACCGACTCCTTCACTTCGAGCCAATCATCAATGTAGAGATTCTGACAGAACCCGAACCAGCTTGGATTCACACATATGCGGAGGGTGGAGAGTTCGGAAAGCATTCCATGAAAATACGAGAAGGCATCTTTAGGCGCATTGCTCTAGACAAAGCCTTTGCTCTGGCAAGAACTGACGAAGATGGTATGGGGGCTGGGCTTGGTGTCTTGGAAGGGGATTGGCTTGGATTATTCGGCATTGAAACCATTCCATGCCACCGAAGAAAAGGTGTTGCTACTGCTGTGAACCATGCCCTTGCATCCTGGGGCGCCCAGCGAGGAGCCAGAAGAGTATACCTTCAGGTGGAGGCTAGCAATGATTATGCCTTGAAGCTATACAGCAAGATGGGACTCAAAACGGAGTATCACTACTGGTATCGAACGCTCGGTCTCGACACTGCAAATGACTCGCCTTGAATCTAGATCTTTTCCAACCACGATTCATATTCTGATTTGATTCGAGCGGCCTCATCAGTGTCGCCGAAGTTAGATGGGCTTACAGTGATATCATCTCGGTCCATGATCACTTCTATGACCATCATTCCTGGAGCTTCTATTTTGATACCTGTTTTGCCATTTCTCTCGAATCGTTCAGTGTAGACAAGGTCCGCGTTTTTCATAGTAGAGAGTAGAAGGAATGCAGTCTTCCTGTCCGCAAGTGATCCTGGAAACTTAGTTGCTGCCTTAGCTATCAGCACTGGCTCAGGTATTGCCACGGGCTCGTGTACTGGCTCTGGTTCCGCAGCTGCAGGTTTCAGTTCAACTACTGGTTTTGGCTCCGGGGGAGGTGCTTGCGCTCGTGCTGCCTCGGGTGAACCGGGTATCGGCTCGGAGCTTTCCATTGTCTTTCCAGGAAACGCAAGAAACTTGTCTTCAAAACTGAACTTGCCCTGCAATGCGGCCTTGAAAGCAGCAATGTCCTCAGCCACTATTCGATCGCTGTCGTTCTTCTCGTTCATCTCAGCTATCCTTGAAGTCGCCATACCTATGGTAGTAATGCCAATCTTGTATCCCGATCTCTGGAGGGATTTGCTCATCCGCAGCGCGTGCATTCTGGTGGGCATGTTTACGTTTCGTCCAATCCACAGCCAGCAAACATCGTTCAATTCGTCCATTACAATGATTGCGTTATCGCTGGTCACAAGGTGCGGGTTGAGCCTCACAGGCAATAACTCACCAGCATCATCCTGCAACATTAACATGAAAGGTCTTCTAGATAGTGCCTTTGGAGAAATTATGGTCGCCTCCTATACTAAGGGTTCACTCTATTCTTCTAGGTGCTGGCTTTTAACAGATTTGTGGACAGACTACATCGCGTGATTCCGATACGATGTCTTCTACGAGAATCACACTACGAAAAAACAGAAGCTGGACCGAGAAACACCTTGGTGTCAACCTCAGTCCGGTGGAAATGCGACTCCCATTAAGGGAGCGGCAGGAATAAAAGGATTCTACTACTTCATTGCAAACCTGGGGCATTTTTCCTTAGTTATGCCAGGGGTCTCACAGGGTTTCTGCATTCCCTTATAGAACTTGAATCCATCCACACCGCA
>DAOVDG010000064.1 GCA_030669595.1 Candidatus Thorarchaeota archaeon | reverse complement strand
AAGCCGATTCTGCGTAGTGGAACCGGGGCAGATTCGTTTTGCGCAAGCTCAAATGGGGCAACCAAACCAGGAGGCGACACCCTCAGCTCTTGTTGCACCGATGCATAATTCGGAAATACGGCGATAGGAGCAAAGAGCAATGCGATTACAAGGAAAACCATGATTGGCTTGCTGAGAGACGTCATTCATGAGTAACTCCGATTATGGACTTGAGATAGAACCTGCAGAGGCGCAAATAGAGTTTTCTCGGTGGAACGCATCACATCATGACTCGCAGAGGACTCATGTTGCTTTGTCCAAGTCGGACATGTCAAGCAGGTCATCATCATCAAGGGCTTCCTCGGGTTCCTCTGGAAGAGCGTCCTTAATGTCATCGATGACGCGTCGAAGTCGCCGGCGAGTGGCCTTCGGTACATCCCACATCTTTGCCTCCGCCCGCTCCACCACCTCACGTGCGATGTCGAATATCTCAGCTTCCAAGTAGCATTGAGCTGCGTTGACAAAATGCTCTGCGGATTTCTTTTGGTTGCTTTTCAGCTCCGCGATATCACCTAACAATGAATGAGCAGTACCTATGCCCGCTTTGTCATCGAGGTCCTTGTAGAGCTTGAGAGCCTTTGTGAAAGTTTTTGAGGCTGCCTCTAGGTCTTCCTTATCGGTCTGAGCAGTGCCGATGTCCATTAGCGTAACTGCGACAGCTTGGTCATTGCCAACGGTCTTGTATACGCGCTGCGCTTTCTTGAAGTAGTTCATTGCATCGTCGAAGTTGCCCAACCCAAGACGAGCAAGCGCAAGCCCGTACATCGCATCGGCAGTTCCGTCCTTATTGTCGGTCTTCTCAAAAATCTTCATGGATGTTTCGCATGCCGTTATGGCCGCGTCCCATTGCTCAAGGTTGATCTGAGCGACCCCAAGATTGTACATCGCATCGGCTAGTCCACTCTCATCCTTGAAACCTTGATATATCTTCAAAGACCGCTCGAAGCTATGAGCAGCTTCTTGAAACTCAGTTACTGACATGTAGATGTTGCCGGCCGTATTGAATAGCTTCGCAGCTTCCAACTCATCGCCTCTATCAAGTGCTGCAATAGCTTGCTCCAAGAGTTCTGCCGGACCTATGATATCAGAGGAGAGTTCGTCGCTCAATAGCCTCACCTATTTAGTTGGTGGCGGTCCAACTCGCTTTTGATTCTTTCTCCCTGACCGTCAGCGCTTCATTATCAAGACGGGGTTCTCAAGCAGAGGACGTATCGGTTCTTTCACGGTGAAGCTCTCGTCGCCCACAGCCACCTCAAGTAGCTTTCTCAGCTCGAATCTCCGCAGGTAGCCCACTGCCTCCTCGCGGGGTAGGTGCAAGTCCTTCATCAACTTCTTCAGACCACTCTTCTCGCCGCTGTATTCAGCGAAAGTGGAAAAGACTGTGCTCCATTGCATCATACTGAGGTATAGCAGTGTTCTTAGCATACTGTCAACGTTCTTACCAGTTTTGGCTGAAATCGGAATCACCGGAAGACCTGCCAGGAAACTCATCTTCTTGCGCAGCTGAGCGACTCGTCGAGCTGCGTTTAGATCCTGCTTGTTAGCAGCAACAACGCAGGGAACACCTGGAAGGAAAAACGCGATCTCTCTGAAGAAGAGCTTGGCACGTGCATCAGATTCAGGATCAACGGAGTCAACAACGAATATTATGCCATCAGCACCCTCGCTCAGGATTTTTCTCATTGTTCTGAATCGGAGGAGTCCAGGTGTGCCAAACAAGAAGACGTTGAGTCCATCAACATCTGCAAGGCCGTGGTCCATGGCTATGGTTGTACCCCTTCGTTCTATGTTGATGCAGGAACCGTTAGTGATGTGATGTATGATTTGACTCTTGCCTGACCCATATGGCCCTGTAACTACAATCTTCATTCGCTATCACCCACACTCGTCTCTCATAGCGTCAATTTCCAAGTAGCTAATTGTGTGTTAAATGATTTGCCGTACTCTACTCCCCTGTAGGCTTTTGGCACACCATGGAAAGGAACGCCATCAACGAAAACGTTATATCGGCAAATGCCGAAGTGGTATATGAGTGTATAATTAGGGTGACAATTCCGATGGCAGAATCCAAACAAATGCCCAAAGAAGAGTTCTGGCTTTTCCATGATATTGAGGAAGAAGAGTTTGCGGAGATTAGGAAGTTCATCGATCCCGACTTTGATCTAAGCTCTCTAAGAGGCATAAACAATCTATTCGACAAGCTTAACCATCTCCTTGATTAAAAAGGCTAGACATGTACAGCGGACCAGAACAGAGCATAAGATGAGACGAAACCGGCCGCTCGCGACGGCAGTCCTCGACCATCAATCAGCTGTTTCAGATGGTTCTCATGGGAACTCGGCCTCAATAAACTGAACACCCTTTGCCAGCTTGGCTTTGGGTGCGCCCTTTGGCTTCATAGCTTTGCCAACAGTCCAAGACGGAAGACCTGCACTACGAAGAATTCCGTGGAAGTCATCCACAACATCTGGTTGCAGAAACACCAGCATGCCGCCAGCAGTTTCGGCGCCCATACCTTCAGAGAGCTTGTGCCCAAAGAAGGTGGCAAGATTGAGTGTTCCCGGAATCACTGGCATTGTATCAATGACCACATCAACACCGCTCATAATGGCGACATTGCTTGCATGGCCCAAGAGTCCGAATCCGGTGATGTCCGTTGCGGCGTGAGCACCCACTTCGTTCATCGCCTGTGCCACTTCAAGATTGCTCTGGGTCATCACGCGTACTGCAGTATGCTGCATGCGAATGAGATCTGACTCCTTGAACTCCGTGAGTAGCGCATCACGTTTCTCATCTTTGAGGTCTCGGTAGGACCTCATCGCCGGCTGAATCCCAAGTGGCTTTGTGAGTAAAATCACATCGCCGACCTTTGCGCCGCCTGAGTAGACGACGTTTCTGGGATGTGTTACTCCCAGACAGACTCCTCCGAAGACAGGCACTGGATTCACGATTGTCTGACCGCCCGACACCTTCGCGCCAATGCGATTCATGAAATCGCTCATCCCCTTGAGCACGCCAACTGCAACCTCTTCGGGGAGATCTTTGGGGTACGCTAGGAATGCTTGGAGCGAGAGGATGTCAGTTGCACCCATGGCGAAGACATCGTTTGTCGCGTTGCATGCGACTATCTCACCTTGAGTGTGGGGATCGTCATGAATCGGTGTGAAGATATCAATATTCTCCACAACTGCGATGTCTTCACTGACAATCCGCACGACTGCATCATCGCCGATATCTCCAACGCACTCAGATCCAAGGTCGAGGAGATTCGCAGACTCCAGGAGATGGAACAAGTCATCCTTCTTGACTTTGCAGCTTCAGCCGTGGGTAGTTACCATTGCAGTCAATCGCACTTCAGGCACTTGGTACATCAATCCTCCTTTATTGCCAGGCTTTGTAGCCTACCCGCATAAAAGGCAAGCCCGATAATAAAGCGTGGCAGTCATGATGTTTCACAAGCCTTATAGCGAATCAGAGAGGTTGTGCGACAAGAACCGGATGTGGCACATTTGGAAATAAGAAAGATAGCCGAAAACGTGTATGAAATACCCGAAAGCACCCAGTCATGCATGACAGTTCCAGTGAGAATCTATGCGTCTGATTCCTTGGTGAAGAAAATGAAACAGGATAAGACGTTCGAACAGGGAGTGAATGTGGCATGTCTACCCGGAATCTATTCACACAGCACGATCCTTCCTGACGGTCACCAAGGGTATGGGTTCCCAATTGGGGGGGTAGCGGCTACGGACTACGAAGAGGGAGTGATATCACCAGGTGGTGTTGGTTACGATATCAACTGTGGTGTCAGGGTCCTAACAACCAACCTGAATGAATCAGATGTACGACCGAAGCTGAGGAACCTAGTCGATTCTCTCTTCCGAAATGTGCCTACTGGGGTCGGCAGGTCCGGCAAGATCGTGCTCGCTGGAAAAGCCGGCGTCGACAAGGTGCTGAGTGGCGGCTCCAAATGGGCTGTAGATGAGGGTTATGGATGGGAAGAAGACCTAGAGCACACGGAGGCAGGAGGACGCCTTGAATTCGCAGATCCAACCAAAGTGTCACCACACGCGAAAGAGAGAGGAAGGAAGCAAATCGGCACACTGGGCTCGGGAAACCATTTCATAGAGATTCAAATTGTGGACGAGATTTACGACGAGAATGCTGCAAAGGCCGTTGGCATCACTCACAAGGAGCAAGTCACTGTAATGATTCACAGCGGTTCCAGAGGTCTAGGTCACCAAACCTGTGGTGACTACATCAAGACGATGACTCATGCCATGAAGAAGTACAACATCAGTGTTCCAGATAGGGAGCTCTGTAGTACACCCACGACCTCGCCCGAGGGACAGGCATATTTAGGAGCCATGTGCGCTGCAGCCAACTACGCGTGGGCAAACAGACAGACGATGATGCATTGGACACGAGACGTTTTTTCAGAGATATTCCGTCAGTCCGCCGAGGACCTAGACATGCACTTAGTCTATGATGTTGCACACAATATTGGTAAAGTTGAGGAACACGATATCGGAGGAAAGAGGAAGAAAGTCTTAGTCCATCGAAAAGGAGCGACCAGAGCATTCCCGCCCGGTCATCCCGAAACTCCAGCCAAGTACAAGAGCATTGGCCAACCTGTACTCATTCCAGGTACGATGGGCACAGCTTCATACATCCTTGTTGGAAACCAGAAAGGAATGGAGCTTACCTTTGGCTCGACCGCCCATGGCGCCGGCCGCTTTATGAGCAGAAGCAGAGCTAAGAGGGAATTCTACGGCAAAGAAGTTCAAGACAAGCTCGCAAAGGAAGGTATCATGGTCAAGGCAACCAAGGGGATTGTGATTGCAGAGGAGGCCCCTGGCGCATACAAGGATGTTGATGAAGTAGTACGTGTATCGGACGCCTTGGGGATTGCCACCAAAGTAGTGAGGCTACGCCCCATGGGTGTCATCAAGGGATAAGACACTGTTTCGCTCCTGTTGGGCCATCCCAGACACTACAAGCGCCACGCCGAACAGGATTATGGCAAAGGCCATCAGGGTCATCTCAGGTGGCTGTTCACCGAGAACGATGTATCCCAGTATTGTGGCACCTATAGGCTCACCCAGGACTGCAGCAGAAACAATGTATGCCGGGACTAGTGTAAGAAGATAGTTGTTCACTGAGTGTCCGAGAACGGTGGGAAATATCGCCAGGGCTATGAAGATGGCTATCTCAAAGGGGTCAAGAACAAGGATGTTGATTCCTAGAACCGCACAGAAAACAAGTGCAACAAGCGCAGCTGAAGAATAGACTGTCGAGGTGTATATTGAGTTTGGCAGGCCTTTAGCGTACTTCCGACCCCCAATGAAATAGATTGCGAGAAAGACAGAACTCAGAAGCGCCAGCGTATTTCCCAGAAAGACACCTGTGCCCTCGACAACCAGACTGTTCCAAGTCAGAAAGATAGATCCCGCCACTGCGATTATTATTCCCACCCACGACCTTCGCCTGAGAGACTCTCCAAGAAACACCGTGGATAGAATCGCGGTGGTGATAGGAGCCGTGTGCACTAGCATTACGCTGGCTGCAATCGTAGTAAGTTTCAGTGAGGCAAACCAGGTGGAGAAATGTAGCGAGAGGATACATCCGATTAGTACGAGCCACACCCAATTTCTCCTCAGAACAGGACCCCGGAACTCAGACAAATCGCCTTTCACCGCCCCAATCGAGGCCATCATAATGGCACCATAGAGGGTACGCCAGAAGGTGATAACAAGAGCATCTGAGGCACTCATTTTAATCAGAACACTAGCGCTAGAAACCATTGATATCGAGAGAAGCATCAGGAGTGTGACTCGCGCACGATCGACTGATTTTCCAGGAATATCTTGCATTGTTTCACATCGTATACTTCTTTCGACATTGTGCACATATCAACGTGGTTCCAGTTTTCTCAACCACTTGAGAATTGCACGAAGGACATTGTGCTACAATCATGTCTTCGAGAGCTCGCGTACGTAACACGTTGATAACTTCGCTCAAATCACTGTACTCAAACAGAGCTGTCCCATCTGCGCCTTTGACCATGAAGGAAAGAGGCATTGCATCCTTGTGACGAAATAGGAGTATGGGTTTTTTGAGCTGGATTGCCAGCATGATCTCCATTCCAACACCAAGTGATGCATGTGAAACCTCTGCTATGAGAAGGTCAGACTCGGAAATCTGATCGACATCGCGCCTGTAAACGTGAACTGGACCAACAGGAGGGAGGAACTGAGGAGCAAAGACAGTAGTCCCTTGCTTCTCAAGCGCATCAATCACAAGGTGATAGAAGCTGTCCATTCGTAGCTTAGAGTTGATAATCGGGCCGGAGAGGTATACCTGAACCATTCTAGTCACCAAGCAGAGAACTGAAGGAACGGGCTTAGTTCGCCACATCTTCCTTAGTGGCTACGAGTTCTGCAATGGGGGGGATTGAATCGTCATCAGGAATCTCTTCGTAATGGCCAGAGCGTCCAAGAGATAGTTGCACCTTGCCCCTCCATTCCTTCGCCCAACCATCTGATATTTTGATTACTTTTCCAGCGGACAAACCAGAAGCCTCACCAAAACCCCACAAGGACAGGATTACAGTTGCTCCAGGTTCATCCGCGATGAGAACCTCTGTCAGTTGAGTCTTGCGGCCACCGCGGGTTGTTATGATTCGTGGCGGAGCCACAGAAAGCACCCGAACAGTAATTTCAGTAACGTTCTTGCCGGCCTCTACTTCAGCTAGTTTCAAAGAGAATCACTTTATCTCGTTGGTACCTAACCAATAAATCAGTCTTCCGAAGTGTACAGGATTCAATCATTCGGATTCTTTGGTGTCCTTGTCATCCATGCTCGCAAGGATTTCGTCCATCTCGTGGATGGCATCACCATCTAGAAACTCAGCATCCTCGCCCGCCTTTCGCTTGCCAACGGTTCTAGATATCGTCTTCTCAGTTTCGCTGTAGGCGGCCCAGAGCTCCCTTATCGCGTCGTTATTGAAATCCACAGTCCCTTCAGCCTTTGAGATATCCTCCATAGATCCCGCGCCGTCGTCATCAAGATAGCCAAGTATCTGCTCAAGCTCTTCCACAATGGACAGCTCGACACTCGCGGGAGCATCATTCTCACCTTCGACGGGGACAACTTCGTCGGATGATAATGCTTCAAGAGCTCCATCCACATCCGCGATGGTTGCCTTGTCCAGCTCAGCGGCGATGATGTCATCCGCATCAAGCACTTCGGAGAGAAATTCCCTAGCAATCTTCAGGGCGGTTGTTTCTTGCTCATCAGCTGTCGGGGTGGTTTCTATCTCTACCTCGCCTGTTTCCACTTCCTCAGGTTCCTCGGTAAGAATCTCAACATTAATAGAACTGTTCTCAATTGCACCTTCTGTTTCAGCCGTAACCACATCAATCTCAAAAGCGACAGGCGTCTTGGATGGCTCAGACTCCGCTTCAGCGGCGACTACATCTTCAGGTTCTGCTACGACGGGGACTTCTTCCAGCTCCTCGTGTGCGCTCACTGACTCCGTGACAATCTCGAACGCATCCGCCGTTGCATCAGCCTCGGCAGGAATATCCACAGACTCCACGACATCTTCAATGATCTCATAGTCGCTGATGTCCTCTATGATTTTACCCTCTTCATCAACGAAGACCTCTTCCACGATCTCCTCATACTCCCCTTCTTCCGCGAACGCTTCAATGGCCTCTGCCTCAGCGGTTTCAGTGAATTGAAGAAGTTCGGATGCAGGCATGTCAGGGAGAACTACGCCGATGTATTGAGCTGCTGCTGTCATCAGAATGCCAAGCATCTCATCCCTTCGATTCTTGTCGATGGCCACCATGGGATACGTTGGAACTCCGAGGATTTTCTGCACAACCTCAGGTTTCATTGCATTCGGTAGATCCTGTTTGTTGGCCAGAGCGAACACGGGAACTTTGGGGGCATCTCGTCTTATCAGCTTGAGAATATCTTTGCTTATGATGACGTTGCGCAGACTTGAGTCACAGACTAGAAAGATTACGTCCGCACCATGGAAGTAGAAGCGCCAAAGAGTTCGAAATCTTTGTTGCCCAGCGAAGTCCCACAAAACGAGAGAGTAATTCCCAAATCTAATGTTCTCAACGGTTTCCAGATTGAGCGCGATGGTTGGCACATACTGCAAGGGGGGAGTTTCCCCGAGGAGGAGGTTTAGTGTTGTTGTTTTGCCAGTACCTCCTTCCCCGACCAGCGCAATCTTCAGCCGGGTAATGACACAGGGCTCTATTAGTTTCTCGTAGGAATCAACGACTGCTTGGAGACCATCCTTCTCGAGCTTCCTTCTGAGAACCTTGACAGCCGTTTCAAGCTTCTCAGTGATGTTGCGTTCATCTTCTCCCTTGTCTGTCACGAAAACCAAAAGCGCGTCTTCGAGCCAATCATCCGCCATGAATTTCATGTCCCCGACTATCAGGGGCATCTCTGAGACATCTGCACCATGCGTTGTCCTAATCTCCTCTCTCGTAGATAGGTACTCCAGTATTTTTTCTTCGGGCACCTCCACTGGCCAGTACTGCGTCGATGCAAGTACTTCTTTTGTCGAAATTCGGACCAGCAGAGTGTTGTGAATCATTGTCGATCTTCACCAGCTTAAGCGAGCAGAGGAAGTGACTCTATTTTCCATTCAGTTCAGCCCATATGGCAATTAAACCTTTCACGGTTGAACCCAGAACCTCTTTAGCTGTATTATCGCTCTTCGTTGGAGAATAACTAGAACTCTGTATACTGCTTGTCTGGTGTAATCATTTCAGCTAATTATAAGATATCTAGGTCATATATTCGCTCAGCCTGTCAACGTGAAAACATGTATCTTAGGAGAATGAGAGAATTAAAAGGCGAAATTTGGAAGCAGAGGACTGCCGGGCCGAAGCCGCTTTAGAGGCAGGACCCTCCGCATCCGTGGAGCCTTTCCACCTAGGACACGGAAAATGCGCAAGTATTGGCCCTTCGCAAGGGACCAATCAAATGGGGACCATTTGCTAGAACTCGTTTGGGACCATGTATTGCGAATGCGAGTTCAATGACGGGGGAACCGTGTACCCAGATTTCGGGCAAATGACCATCACGGCGGGATAATATAAGAATCTTTCTGGTTTTCAGGCCCTGTGTGAAAAGTCACCTTCCATCACACTCCAAGAAGCTCAAACGTCCTAGGTTATGAAGAATCACTTTGATCAACAACTCTCTTCTCTGCTCCTTGTATCTCCTTGAACTCAGTCCCCCTCCGAATCTTACCTTCATCATTCCGAAGACGGTTTCCACAAGGCTCCTCTTTCCATACTCGTGAGCCCTCTTCCACTCTTCAGTACCAGCCCGATACTCTCTCATCAACTGTCCGTATGCTCGATGGCCTCTGGAGTTCACTCTCAGATTCTTCTTTGGTTCGATTGCCGCATATGCTCCAAGCTCAGCGATAAACTGGACGTTCTTTCTCGAGATGTAGGCCTTGTCACCATAGACACTCTCAAGACATTGATGTGGTACTCGTCGTAGAAGTGAGATCATCTCCTTTGCATCACCTCCGGGTCTTGCCCTCACTCGAACAGAATAAATCATTAAAGTGTCAGTGTCCACAGCTGCGTGAAGTGCAGTGAAACGCCGTTTCCGCGTCTTCCTGAACCGCAGAAACATCCACTCACCACCAGTGGAGTGAGAGAACCCCGTAGAGTCCACAGCGATCTTCCTAGGGGGAGGTCTCTTCCGAGCAAGGAGCTGATACATCCTGTGGAGGAGTTGAGTGTCCAGTCGTTTCAGTGCTTGTTGTAGGATGGAATAGCTAGGAGCTCGTGCAAGGTCGAGTCGTTCAAGGAGAAATGGGTTGAAGTTGAGCTGGGCGACGAAGGTCCTGTACCCGAGTCCGGAGTCGAACTTGAGTCCAAGGAGGACAAAGAGAACTGGGAGGGGGAAGTCCGGAGGTCTACCAAAGTTGGAGGACTTGTTGGGTACCATATTGCTAAGCTTGATAAGTTCATCAAGCAAGAACTGAAAGTGACGAGACTTGGCTGCATCGTGTGATGAGTAGTAAGACATGAATCATTTGGTCCAGCCAGTCTGGTCACATATTCTTGTATTACATCATCGACTTTTCACACAGAGCCTGGTTTTCAAGATATGAAGCAGCGATTCATAAATCGCTTTTTGCCCGAAAAGGATGAATAGCGCCGTTCTAACGAGGAATTTCACTGTTAGATGGATTAGAAGCTAGGAGAATCGTAGGTGCGATATTACGATGCCACTGCCAGCTGGAATCGGTCCATAGTATCAGTGGAATGACTACTGAAGCATTGTGATTTTGGACGTGAGAACCTACCTTGGGAAGTTGTCCCTCAGAAGCCGTAGGTGATGATGGACCATCTCACGTTGTGCGTCATCGTCTGGGTTCTGCTCAAGACTCACAATCAGGGTCTGAAGGAAGTATTCAGGGAAGAACAGTCTGACTCGGATGTCATTCAAAAGGAAAAGCCACTTGTCATATTCTCCCGATGGCCCTTTCCTCCTCTTCTCTGAAACAACTCGATACTTCTTCAATGTCTGAGATGCTTGTTTCAACTCCTTGGGAGGAATGCCCAGAGTTGCTTCAAGCTCCGAGATGTTCACAGGATGGCGTCTAAGAAGAGTTAATGCGTCATAACAATCGGGGTCCGCGAGTATATGTGAAACTGCGACAGTGTCATCAGGTGTCTTTTGCCACTCCGTGAGGAACTCAAGCACCTCACTCTTGTATTCAGCCGCTAGCTCCGGATCGAGAACTGAACTCGATGCATCCATGGCAGTTAGTGGAGGTGCACGAAAGATCTCTAGATCCTTCACCAAGAAGATACAGGTCCGTCCTATCTCATCCACCCATTCTGTCTTCACAAGACCTAGTTCCTCGAAGGGTGCGATGATAGAGTCCACGCTTACGCTGGGGAGACCTGTGACCATCTTAAGCCACTCTTCGAGATTCTCTTTGGATATGCCGCCCTTCCAAAGCTTCGGGAACACCGCACGAGAAACCTCATCCGAAAAGAGACGAGCAAGACGAGACTCATCAGTCATTCCGGCAAGTCTGATTATTCTACGGTATGTGCTGTCAAGTTCAACCTGCAGCTCAGCATCAGTCATTGATACAACTGCATTAGTGATTGGAGACACGACAGAGGTGATTGCCGCCTCGTAGACCTTGGGGTCCTCAGTGGGGGTAAGCAGCAAGGAGATGCAATACTGTTCTTCCTCCCTCACAAGTCCAGTGTAGTATGATGCAACATTGTATTCCTCGCCCCCGATTCGAATGCTCAGGGAGGCGAATCCTGCTGTAGCATCGCCCATGGCGTGTGATGTGAAAATGCGCATGATCTCCGTGTTGAGGTCTTCGCGGTAATAATCAGCGAAATCCCCTGGGACTTTCGCCTTAAGGACTGCCCCTATTTTTGAGTCCCAATCTATAAGCAACATCGCTACTGGCATGGTCTTTTTCTCCGGTCCCTAAGCGGCTGGCATTTTCGGAGTGGTCCGGTATCGCTTTCGAGTGATTGACTAAAAAAGCTTGTCACTAGCCACTTCGCGATTCAACAGAAAACAAACGAGTAGAAGTCATTTAGTAATATGCACGTAATACATGCTATTGTCGGTTTTTGATATATCGAACAATCGCACTGTACACTTCAGATGTTACTTCTTCTAGCGTTTTTGCGGCATCCACGACTACGTACATGCCATCATCTTCCTGAGTCATGGCAAGGTACGCCTCACGAACCTTGATGAGACGGTCGACCTGCTCAAATTGCTCATTCTTCATTCCATTTCGTTGAAGAGCCCTTTCAAGACCGACTTTAACAGACACATCCAAGATGAAGATGATGTTGGGTTCCGGTGCGCCAATCTCCACGCGGTTCCTGCGAAGAATCTCCTTCCACGGGATGCCAGTGCTGACACTCTGGTACGCACCTGAAGCGAAAAAGTATCTATCCATTAGCACAAGTTTGCCACCCTCAAGCGCAGGACGAATCCTATTCTCAACATGCCACTGCCTGTCGCGGTGAAAGAGCTCCAGCTCCTCGTCAGGTGTGAGTGCACCCCTTGGTGATCGTTCCCGAATCTCCAGCCCCCACTGGCTCTCATTGGTGGGCTCCCGGAGTCGCACAACATCATAGTTTCGACTGAGGAGCTCAACGAGCGATTCAACCACAGCAGTCTTGCCAGCTCCGTCAATTCCTTCCAGAACGAAGAGAAAGCCGGGACGCTCATCATGTCGTTTGTTATTCACAGGTAAGGTTCTCCTCTCTAGAAGAGTCA
>DAOVDG010000127.1 GCA_030669595.1 Candidatus Thorarchaeota archaeon | reverse complement strand
TCCAGTCGCGCCAGCTGGCGAATAATCATTGGGCCCGGATAGTCCCAAGTCTCATGCACGATGGGGCAGTTGGAGATGCATGCACTGCACTCGATGCACTTGCGAATCTCACGCAGTATCTCGATATCTTGAGCATGAATTATCTCAGGTCTCCCCGGTGGCTTGTCACGAGAAACATATGGACGAATTCGTCTAATCCGGGTTTCCATCTGGGTCATGTCTACAACAAGGTCCTTGATGACTGGCATCTTCTGCATGGGCTGCAGAACTAAGTCCACATCGGGGTCGACCTTGGTCCGGCATGCAATCCTAGCGATAGTGTTCACCCTGACTGCGCAGGCACCGCACTGGCCACCTCTGCACTCCCAGCGGAAGGCAAGACTGGAATCGTACTTGTCCTGTACATAGAGTAATGCGTCCAACGCTGTCATTCCCGGCTCGTACTCCACCTCGAAGTCTTCAAAGTATGGCGCATCATCAGTATCGGGGTTGTATCTCTCAATGCTAGCTTTGAATTTCTTTGTCACCGCTTTCATCTCCATCAAGGTGGTGTCATCTTTGTAATCACTAGGTCTTCCTTCTGCAGCTTCATCTTGCCTTTCGGACCCTTGCGTATCACGATGCTGTAATAACCATCATCATTGGAGTCAGCATCAACTCGATAGTGTGCACCCCTACTGCCCTTTCTCATGAGCGCCGCCTCAGCAACCATTCTTGCAGTTATGACCATGTGTCCGAACTCGATTGCTTGGTGCCAGCCGGGATTGAAGCGCTTGATTGGCACGTCAACCTTGATGTTGGGAACAACTTCCTTCTCAATCCGCTTCAGTTCCTTTACTGCATAGGCCAAATCTTCTTCCTTGCGAAAGATTTGGACTTTTGACCACATCAGGTCAGTGAGCTCTTTTCGTGCCACCGAGGGGGAGATTCCTTCTTTGCGTTTGAGCATCGCCTCAAGACGCTTGAACTCCTTTCGAATCTCCTTGTGGTCCACGCCTGTGCGCTCATGCTCCTTGGCGAAGCGCCCAGCGTTTCCGCCTGCAAGCGCTCCAAAGACCTGTGTGCCTGCCAGAGCATTGCCACCAAGTCTGTTACCGCCATGGATTCCGCCAGTGCACTCACCAGCGGAATAGAGGCCAGGAATTGTTGTCTGGGCATTGGTATCAATCTTGAGTCCACCCATGAAATGATGTGCAGTTGGAGATACCTGCATGGGTTCATCTCTAATGTCAACCCCAGCATCCCCAAACTGCTCAATCATGCTCTCAAGTCGGAACTCGACAATGCGTTTGGGAAGATGTGAGATGCTCAGGTAGACTCCTCCATCTGGAGAACCTCTGCCTGCGAGTACCTCAGTCATGATGGATCGTGCAACTTGGTCACGCCCTGCAAGCTCCATGACCTCCGGGTAGTAGTTGCTCATGAAACGCTCGCCTTTGCTGTTGAGCAGGATTCCGCCCTCACCCCTGACTGCTTCGGTCACCAGCCTTCCCTTGGCTGACTCAGGGGCTACCATCCCAGTCGGATGGAACTGAATCATCTCCATGTCAATAATGTCGCACCCAGCTTCGAAAGCCATGGCATATCCATCACCAACATCTAGTTGTGCGTTGCTGGTGACTGTGAAGATTCGACCTGCGCCGCCTGTGGCCGTCACCACTGCCTGAGCGCGAAAGACGAGATAGTCACCGTACTTCAGGTCAATTGCAGTGACCCCTGCTATGCGACCATCGTGAACCAGCAATTGCGTTGCGAATATCTCGTCAAAGACACGAACGGATTCCTTTCTGATTCCCTCTACTAGGGTAAGCATTATCTCGGAGCCGGTTCTGTCAGAAGCATATGCCGTTCTTCGCCAACTCTGCTTGCCGAAAGTTCTCTGGGCAATCTTACCTTCGGGAGTGCGATCAAAGAGCGCGCCCATCTCCTCAAGGTCGAAGACTCTCTGTGAGGCATCATTGACCAGTATCTCTGCGAGTTCCTGGTTGTTTAGATAGTTGCCTCCCACGATTGTGTCTTTGAAGTGGGTTTCAGGATCATCATCGGGGTCCACATTTCCGAGCGAAACATTGTAACCGCCTTCAGCCATAGATGTGTGGGCTTTGCCGATGAGCTCTTTGCTCAGCATTATCACGTCTAGGTTGAGCTTGGATGCTTCGATTGCAGCCCGGCATCCTGCTCCGCCAGCGCCGACAACGAGAACGTCACAAAGAATCGTCTTGTAGGGCAGTTCGTCCAACCGAAGTCCTCCGATGGAGATACCTCTCCGTTACTTCCGGAAGGCGAGAGCAGGCCTTCGTTTAAGACTTACTATTGGGAGTGAGTCAGATTACTCCTTTGATGTCAATTAGAGAATCGTAGGTAGGAGAACGCGAAAGGTGGCTCCCGCGCCTTCTTCACTATCAACAAGCTCGATAGAACCACCGAGTGCGTCCACAATGGCCTTGGACAGGTACAGGCCAAGGCCCCCACCCCGAGTGGAAACACCCTTGTGAAAGAGCCTGTCACGGACCTCCTCAGCGACACCGGGACCATCATCGGCCACAATTATGCTTACAAAGTCCCCTTCTCGTGTCATGTTAATTTGGACATTCGGAGAGGTCCCGGCATGTGTCGCGGCATTTCTCAATAGGTTATCAAACACAAGCGGAAGAAGCTTGCTTCCCGTGATTTGGACTCCTCTGACCTGTTCATCAACTGTAACAGCCACCTTCAGGCCAATACTGGCCTCTTCAGCCAGAGATGCAATCTTCTCCACCATAGGAATTAGATCACTCTCGGGAACCTTCGAAGCTCTGCCAACAGCGTTCAGGAGATTCATCATTCGACTACAGACGGCTTCAGTAGTCGAGAGTAACTCGTCTATCACTTCATCTCTATCTGCGACGGTCAATTTTGCGATTTCAACATTACCAAGGATTACTCCAACATCATTCTTTAGATCGTGCCTTAGAAGTGATGCATAGAGCTCGAGCTCTCTGTATTGCTGACGCATAATTCTCGCCATATCCTTGCGTTCCAGAAAGCCGCCCAGCTCTGCTGCTACTGTGTCTATGAGGATTCTCTCATCGGATAGAAAAGGTCCTTCTTGAGCCTCCGGTTTCTTCTCCAAGTAGAATACGTCTAGGAACCCAAACTTCTTGTCACGTGTCCAGATTTCCGCACGTTGCATCCAGTTGGTTTCCTGAAAGTTGAATGTTTGAATCGTGTGGTCCCTCAGGAGAATCCTGACACAGGTGTCACCTGGATATTGCCACCCCTCTGGAAGCAGGTGAACCAAAGTATTGAGTACTTCATCCGTTTCTTTCTCTGATTCCGAGAGTAGCTTGGAAACATTGCGAAAACACACGACTTGGTGAACAAGCCTCTTCATCTCGGAGTTCGAGTCTTTAGTCATGATGAATCATCTGCCCCATTTGGTTCTTCGGAGATCCTTCCATGATTGTAATTTAGGGTTGCACACAGCTGCTGTAAAGCTGGACATATCTGGATAATTCCATTGTGGGCTTTATATATACCAGTACGACTTTGATTTCTGAGGAATATGACACACCTATGAAGGCGCCTCACGGAGTAGTCCAGTGCCGTTTTCTGGACGTGCAAGACTTCGGTGTCCAGCTTTGCACAACTTACAATGAACGGTTCATTAAGAACCTCTTGGAACTATCAATGTATCGCTGACTCCAAGAAAGGTGGTTTGTTCGGTACAAGTCCAAGAGCGTATTTCTGCGAAAATGCCCTCGATATGTCAAGAGAATAACTAAAAGGGAAGGCAACATGAATCGTAGCAGTACCACAGGAGGACAAGCCAATCACGTCTGTGGTAAGGCCCCTCTTGTTGACGGAGTTCAAGGGTGAGTAAGAATGAAGATTGACAAGCAGGGGACTGTGCATATTGATTCAGCAGTTGTTGGAGAACTCACTTATGGCGCTCTGCACTCGCTGAATAATCTTCTACAAGGGATTGTTGGATTATCGGAACTGCTCGATTGCAACCCCAACCTACCTGTGGATGCGAAATCGGACTCCAAGGCTATTCTCGAGTTGGCACAGAATGCTTCAGACCTAGTCAAGAAGATTAAGCAAGCAAGCCGAGTTGAAGCTGCTGAGCCAGAAGAAACAGTGGTCAAGGTAGCTCCAGAAATCGAAGTTCCAAAGCCGAAGAGTCGGTCTGAGGTGAATATTCTAATTGCCGAAGATGACCCTCTCGTGTTGAAGGTTGTGGCAGGAATGCTAAAGGCGTTGGGCTACTCAACAATAACAGCCCGGGACGGGCAAGAGGCACTTGAGAGGTACCGAGAGAATCCGAGTAAAGTATCTCTAGTTCTAGCAGATTTGGCTATGCCGCGAATGAGCGGCCTACAACTGACGGAGGAACTGCTTGAAGACAATCCGAACATAATAATCGTCATAATGACAGGATACTTGCAAGAGGAATTGGAAATCAATCCGGATGAGTTTGGACTCGCGGCTTGGCTTGAGAAACCCATGACTGCCGCAAGACTTACATCAGTCATTCAACCTCTTGTGGGCGCATAGCGGCTAGTCCCTTGTGTTTGGACCATACTTGATGCTGTGTACTGATAATTCAGTCCGACTAGCCAGAAACTATTGCAAGTCTGATAAGAAACGTTGCACCCCCATATTCACCTTGGGGCTCAAGTAGCTCGATAGTTCCTCCATACGCTTCCACTATCTTTTGACTAAGGTACAAACCAAGCCCACTTCCGGTCGTTGAAACTCCTTTCTCGAATAGATTCGGCTTGATTGATTCCGGGATTCCGGGGCCGTTGTCTGCAAAACGTATCGCAATGAAGTTGTCGCTCTTACTTGCGCTGATGTCCACTCTTGGTTCTGACCCAGCGTATTTGGCACTGTTGCCGATAAGATTGTGAAAGACCATCAAGAGCATTCGTCCTCCAACGACTCGAACCATTAGGACGTCAGGATCGATATGTAATGTGCATTTCATCCCTACGTAAGACTGAGCTGCATCGACTGAAACCCCTTCAAGTATAGGTGCAATGTACCTCTTCCTCTGAGTGTCTGCCTTCCCGAATATGTTGAGTACATCAAGCATCCTCTTTACGCCAGCGAAATTTGCTTCTGCGAATTCTTGAACCATTTCATTATCAGGCGCGGACATACGCATTACTTCAGAGTTTCCTGTTATGACCTGCAAGTCATTTCTCAAGTCATGCCTAAGCAAGGAAGCATACAATTCCAAGTCCTTTTGTGAATCCTTGAGATCGGCAATCGCTTGGCGTTGTTCAGTTACATCAATTAATGTCATAAGCAGCGCTGATTTACCCTCACTATCCACCCCAGTCATCGACAGATCAAGCCAAACGACCTCATTGGGTTTCTTGTTGAATCGCGCCTCCATGCGCTCCGACTCCTTCGTTCCAGATCGGATATCTTCGATTGCATTTAGAACCCTGTTTCTGTCTATCCAGTGTATCAGAGATTCAAAATCCTCGGAACTGAAGTTCTCAATCGCCTTAATTGAATGACCAAGAATTCCAGACGCGGCGGGATTTGAAAACGCTATTCTATATGGAGGGCCTTCAACAATCATTATTCCCTGAAGTGAGCTTTGTACAAGATTTCTGAAGCGTCTTTCACGTGCTTGTATCTCTTCATTTGCCTTTGTCAGCTCTCTTGTGCGTTCAGCAACTTGAGATTCAAGGCTCACCTGTGCGTTTCTCAGGACTTTCTCTGCATCCTTGAATATGCTGATGTTGTGGATTATGGACAGGAATAGCCGTCCCTTTT
>DAOVDG010000142.1 GCA_030669595.1 Candidatus Thorarchaeota archaeon | reverse complement strand
ACGTATAAGCGTTTGCGGGGTCAACTACCACTGGTTGAGATTACTAATATATACGTTGAACTCCCCTCAGGAGAACCGTAAGTCTGGGTGGTCAATTGCACCCCTCATTGCTTGAAAGTAGAAGCATCAGTCAAGGACATTGGTGTCCAGGATTGTACAAGTTTCGGGCAATGGCTACTAGTCAAGAAAAAGAAGAATGTCAGGAGCCCATGGAACATACGTTCTGATGCTCCGGGGACTCCCGGCTGAACAACTCAAGTTTCAGGAGTCGTTTAGTCTGGTGGTGGAGGTGGGGGGGGCGTATCATCTATACGCGTGCCGACTGGCGTAAGCACTGAGTCGCGCTTCTTCTTGGTGAAGAAGAAACCGCACACTATGCAGACAAGTCCAAGAACAGCAATCAATCCACCTGCCAGCACGGTATTGGGTGCCAGAAAATCGTATGCTTCATTGATGGAGGGTAGCAAAGCGATAACTGCACCCACAATCAATATGATCACTCCAAGACACACCGGTCCTGAGCGTATGTGTTCACGCCACGTAAGATATGACATGTTGTTTATTCTCCCAAATCGAGACAACAGCCGCGCGGTCTCGTCTATGATAGTTGATTTAGGCGGATTGTTTTAAGACTATTGGGTCAGAACCAACTCTGATTCACGAGGGGGCGATTGTGACTGTGCATCCGCTAGAAGTTGTGTTAATGGATATCCTAGTCTTGGTCCTTGCAGAAACCTGCTTTGCGACTTCCTCGTGAAACTTGCAGGGAAATCCTGACGGAAACGTAATCCCAGCCTTTTTGAGGTTTCCAGCACGCTCCAACAGCGCGCAGTTTCCAGTTTCAATAATAATCTTGCTTTTTGTTGACTCGGGTATAGTGCTCTCTCTAGAGCAGCTTTGTATCATTGCAGCGAATCGGGAAATCAGCTTAGAGGCTTCACCCTGAGCAAACCAAAGGTCAACCAAGTCACTTGCAGCTTGTTCGAACATTGATTCAAGATGTCCCTCAGGCAAAGATGCCCCGTACGCTGCCATTCGCGCAATCATGACGGAGTGCGCCTCGATAGTGGCAGCCCAGGCTTTGCCTATCTTAAAGGCCGGTATTTTCGGCAACTCCTCGACAGGTGTGACCTCTATCTTGGGTTCTGCTGCAGTTGTTTCAGGCTCTGCATATGCTGTGGGGGACGTTTCCACTTCATCGCCATAGATCAGCCTAGGATTCTCGTAATTTGGACATACGCCGGATTGCTGGTATCTGCGAGAGAACTGCATAAGACGCCCGGAGGTCTGCGCCACAGCGTGTCTACTAAGACCTTCCATTCTAATGTGGCCGTATATCATGCCAACTATGCTGTCCAGTACGAGTTCGTTAATTGGCTTCTCAGCGATAATCTTCTGGCCCCTGATGACCCGAACAGCCCACTTCTCACCTAGAACACCAGCTTGAGCAGCGTAGCTAGTGTTTGTTATGACCACAATCGGAGTGACCGGATAGAAATCGCTCATGCGCTTAGCTCACCTGTGTTTGTAGGATTCTAGGAGAGCTCCTCTCTGCGGCTCAAAAGGCTATCGTGACTGTATTTCACTGGCGGCTTGACGGACCCTACGCGCTATTCTGCAGTTGGACATTCAGTATGGATACTCGCTTTGAAGTCCAAGCTGCAGGGTATTGCACGCTTGAAAAAAAAGTGACCGAGAGTGTAAGACGAGTCGCTTACACCCAAGTCGGTACTCTATATGTATCCAGGAGCATTTTCATCCCTGTGAGGTTGCCTTCGGAACACCTGTTCAGCAATCAAGTGGTATCGTTTCATATCATCAGAAGAGATGCTTGGTCGGACCTCTTTCATTGCCGCTTCAAAGTGCTTCATCGCAACTGGCTTCGCCTTCCAATCGTCTCTGACTGCAGCCATGGCGGCTTCTCGAGTCAATCCCTCGATGTCCGCACCCGAGAACCCCTCGGCCATGTCAGCAATCTTCTCCAAGTCCACATCATCAGCAAGAGGCATATTCTTTGTATGGACCTTCAAGATCTCGAGGAGCGCTGCCTTATCAGGTGGGGGAACGAACACAATCGAATCGAATCTACCTGGACGCAGAACCGCTGGGTCCATGATATCCGCACGATTCGTTGCGCCGATGACTAGAACGTTTCGCAGGGTTTGCATACCGTCAAGTTCTGCGAGGAACTGGTTCACGATTCTCTGGCTAACTCCGGTGTCATCGCGCATTCCTCTGGCACTCATGATTGCATCTATTTCATCAAAGAATAGAATACACGGTGCCGTTTGACGCGCCTTCTTGAAGATGTCACGAATGGCCTTTTCGGACTCGCCAACGTACTTGTTGAAGATCTCAGGCCCGCGGACTGAGATGAAGTTGGCTTCACTCTCAGTAGCCACTGCCTTAGCCAGGAGTGTCTTACCTGTTCCCGGTGGGCCAAACAATAGCACACCCTTTGGCGATCGAATGCCCATCTCCTCAAAGACCTCGGGATGCTTGAGTGGAGCCTCGATAGCTTCTCTGAGTTGTCCTTTGACCTTCTCAAGGCCGCCCACATCCGTCCAAAGCACATTTGGCCGCTCTACTAACAATTCTCTCAATGCAGAAGGCGAAACATCAGCAACTGCTGTGTCAAAGTCAGCTTGGGTGACGAAAAGGTCATTGAGAATATCGGGGGGGATATCACCTGTTTCCGGGTCTACATGAGGCAACGCGCGTTTCAAAGCCTGCATCGCCGCTTCACGCGCCAACGCCGAGAGGTCAGCGCCAACAAACCCATGTGTAACTGCGGCCAGCTTCTCCAAATCAAGGCCCTCTTCCAAAGGCATAGATCTCGTATGTATTTGAAGAATCTCAAGTCTGCCCTTCTTGTCAGGGACTCCAATCTCAATTTCTCTATCGAATCTTCCAGGTCTCCTGAGCGCCTCGTCGATATCATCAACTCTATTCGTGGCGCCAATAACAATAACTTGACCCCGACCTGCGAGACCATCCATCAGAGCGAGAAGTTGGGCAACTACTCTGCGCTCAACCTCACCCGTCACCTCTGCGCGCTTGGGGGCAATGCTATCCAGTTCATCGATGAAGATTATGCTTGGCGCATTCTTTTCAGCTTCCTCAAAGAGATCGCGTATCTTTTGTTCTGACTCACCATAGAACTTGGACATGATCTCGGGGCCATTGATAATCTTGATGTTCGCACCCGATTCATTCGCGACAGCTTGAGCTATCAACGTCTTTCCAGTCCCTGGAGGACCATGGAGAAGCACTCCCTTCGGTGGCGAGATTCCGAGACGCTTGAAGAGCTCGGGTGATTTCATCGGGAGCTCAATCATCTCTCGAATCTTCTGAAGCTCCTTACCCAGACCTCCAATGTCCTCGTAAGTCACCGCAGGCACCGTAACATCCTCCGGCTTGGCTGGCTTCGTGAGAACCTCCACAGTAGTTGTCGAAGTAACGCGCACATGCTTGCTTGGAGAAACAGTAGTTGCCACGAATTGTAACCCTCGTCCGATTGATGCGACCACCAGTATATCGCCCCTTGTAATTGGCTTGTTTGTGATTTGTTGTTTCACGTATTGCTCGAAGCCTTTCTGAAATCGTACCGGCTGGCTCGGGGCTAGTACAACGCGAGTAGCCTCTGGGACATTGAAAGGGCTAACTTCGATGGCTTCACCCAGCTTAACACCAGCGTTGCTTCTAATCAGCCCATCCATTCTGACCATGTCAAGCACTTCGTCTTCTTGTAATCCAGGCCAACACACAGCGACAGTTTCCTTCTCGCCTTTCAGCAAGACAAAGTCGCCTGACCTGACGCCCAACCGATTCCTTACAGCTGAATTCAGTCGGACTATGCTGCGGCCTTGGTCTTTCGGCATCGCAGCGGCCACTTTGAGTTTAATCGCTTCCTTTGTCAACTTAGTTACACTCCATTCCTATACACTTCTCAGATGTCGTTCATTTGTGTCAGAACTACTACCCTCATCTACCGCCCGGACAAGGCCAATCTCAGTGATTCCGTTGCGGTGGGAGAAGCTCGACTTCTCAACATCGACAGCATAGGGAAGCTCAAGCTTCAGCTGTTCCTCTTGTTCGGTTCCGAATTCCACTATCAACTCTCTACCTTCAACTCTTACCAATGGGGCTTGACTCGCGGATGCGTTTTCAACAACGAATATGCAGGTGTCCCCGAGATCGACCGTTTCAACATTGGGCTCCGTTTTGGTAGTTCCCAAATTTGTGCCAATGCTGGGCGCACCCATTGATTCGAAATGAAACCTCGTGGTTGTGCTTCCCTCTTCGCTCAAACCCCCTGAGCGGGAGAAAAAGCTCTCGAGCATCCGGCGCACTATCTTATCAAAATCGTCTTCAATCATGGTTACAAGCCTCCCTTTTTTGAAGCCCCGGGCGGCGCTTTACCGCCCTAAGAGTCACCTTCGGGGCTCCATTCTGTGCATGTATGCCAGCAGGTCCGCTAGGGACCAACTAGTACTGTAGTTACTAGGGACCATTTGGTATATAAGCGTTGCGAAGTGGAGATTGTTTCCGACTGTAACAGACAGTCAGGTGAACGGCTTCCAATGTCCACTAGGAATACGGATATTAACACAAAGAACTGGCCGTAACACAAGCACAATACAATTCGACAGCTTCATGGTGTATCTAGAATGGTGAACTGCTCACTCTGCGGGACTGAAGACCTCGTTTTCACGTGCCCGTATTGCAACTGCGTCTTTTGTGCAGATCATAGATTGCCGGAGAGCCACGGTTGCCCTGGCATCCAGAAAGTCCGCGATAAAGCGAAACGAAATGTGGCTGACTCGTTCAGTGGACAGTACACCGAAGAGGAAGTACGAATGCCGGTGCATGAACGTTCCAGTCGAAGACGCGAAATAAGGCGACCAACCGGTCGTGTTAGGTTCTCCTCCACGGAAAAGAGGGATTTGGCAATTGCTTCCATTCTAGTTGTGCTTGTTGGCATTTCGATGATGGGGTATCCAAACGGTATTATTAGTGCCATACCTCGATTGATCTTTTTCATCAGCGTTGGTTTCTGGTGGTTTCCTGCACTCACCATTGGTATCTTCTGGGTATCCTTCATGGCACACGAGATGGCCCATAAGTTCGTCGCTCAGCACTATGGACAATGGAGTGAATTCCGCATGACTCAGCAGGGTTAC